>CAZENJ010000117.1:0-6042 GCA_964513485.1 uncultured Thermotogae bacterium
AAGACCTTGAGCCAGGATCCGGAGCTCATCTGGGTGCTGGTTGAAAGTTTTGGGAGAGCGATGTGGTTTACAACTTGAGACATCAACCAATGGGTGACGATAAATAAGTTTCTCAAATACCAGGGATATTTCCTTGCAAGATTAGTTAGAATTTCATCTTCAGGGAGAGAATCGCACGACTTAGAAAGAACCCAAGTGGGGGTCCTGTTAAGTTACGTCCTCGAGCAATTCCTGGCGCCAGAGAAGGTAGATGCTAAAAAGGACAAAGGACCCCCCGGCCAGGACCCAGTAAGAAGGATATTCATCGAAGAAGACCATGGCAAGCAACGAAGAACCGATGGGCTCGCCGAGAATCGTAACTCCTACCATCGAAGCCTTTACCTTGCTCAGCAACCAGTTAAAGGAAGTATGCCCGATCAGCGTCGGGATCAGGGCCAGCAATAAGAACAGGCCAAAATTATAGGGAGAATAATTTACTAGAGGGTAGTCTCCAATCAGGCAGAATACGAGGAGGAATACCGAACTAAACCCGTAAACGACAAAGATATAGGGCAATAGACTAATTCTCCGCCGGACTTCTCCCCCAATGAGGAAATAACCAGCGGCCATTACGGCTCCCAGCAGGGCATAAATGTCGCCGATTATGCCGAATTGTGTTCCGTGAAAGTCGCCAAAGCCAATAAGAAAACTACCTATAGCTGCAATTACTAGACCGACGAGAAACTCCCGCCGCGGTCTCTTCCCGAGAAAAAGGCTTTCAATAAGAACTATAAAAATCGGTTGTGTGGTCACCAGGACGACCGAACTGGCCACGCTGGTGTGGTTGAGCGAGGTCACCCAGAAGGCAAAATGAAAACTCAAAAATAAACCCCCCAGCGCCAGAAGCAGGAAGTCTCTCATCGTAAGTTTTTTTAATTCTGTCCCGAAATCTCCCCGATAAATGAAATAAAATAAAATTAGAATCGACGAAAAAAACATTCTATAGAACGAAATTATCAACGGGGGCGCCGTGCTCAACCTGATGAATATGGCGGCAAACGATACGGCCGTTACGCCGGCAAGCAAAACTATCAAAGTCTTTGGCTTCACTGCAAATCCTCCCTGATGCAAACTATGATTCGCGATGTCCTAACTATAGGGCAAATAACGTTAAACCTAAACGAAACTTTCACCGACCTTTATCCCCGCACCACCTGATTTTATGGTACTTAGTCCGGTTTACAAATTGACAAAAACCCTGAATAGCCCTACCATCATGGAAGATCGGATTTTAATAAAGCTTCTCTTCTAACGGGCAAACGATCTGGCTTTGAAGAAGAGATTATTGAAAGGAGGGACGATAATTAAACGAGAAGGCTTAAGGATTCTGGACCTGGGCTGGGATTTTTCCAGCGAGGACGGCGGAGAGAAGGTTAATCTGGGAGACGTAACTTCGGGAAACCTCCCCGACGTCCCCTCTCTCAGTGACTTTGACGTAATTTTTTTCGATCCCGCAGAAGTTAGCGCTTTATGGACCGATTACCTTCAACCGAAGAGGGACGGGATTTTCCGCACCAGCCCGGAGGAAGACCGGGGACTGGCCAGGGGGATAATTAATTTGATGGAAACCCGAAGAAAGGAAATGGAAAGCTTCCTGACCCGCGGTGGCGTACTCTTCTGTAAACTCAGAAGGACCGGAAGACCCCTACAAATAATCCGCAGAGACGAAAAGAGAGAAATCAACCGTTATACCTGCCTGACCGGAACCAGCAAAAAAGTGATGCTGGAGAAAGGAAACCTCGTCCCAAATAGCGGTAGCAGATTTGAAATATCTCGAGGAGATTGCCCGGTTATTACATATCTTGAACGCTTCAAGGACTCGTTGAACTACGAGGTCGCATTACGTGGATCGGAAGTACTCGAAAATTCCGGCGGGGAATTGCTCGCCCACAATCCCGCAGGTTATCCGGTTTCTTTTGCTTTCAGCGAGGATAACGGAGAAGTTGTCTTCTTACCTGCCGGCAACCCCGCCGCCGTAGACGGAGGCAAAGTCCTCATAGATGCCGCAAAAGACTTAGTCTTTTCCCCGCCTTACAGACAACCGCCCTGGCTGGATGAATACCGCCTGTCAGCCGAAGAGGAACTCATCTCCGAAATCGAAACGCTCGAGCAGAAAATTTCACGCCTTGCAAGGCAAAAAACGGAGAAGCAGGAAAAGTTAAAAGATATAAAGGCGGTAAAAGGGCTTCTCTCTTCCGGTACCCCTTACCAGCTAAAAACGAGTCTTGCCGGGACGCTAAAAAGGTTCGGTTTCGAGACCGTAGAGGAGTCATCTTCGGCGGATTTGCTATTTATAAACGAAGCTGAGGCAAGTTTCGCGATTGCGGTCGGCGCCGACCCGGAAAGTTCCGTCGGATTGGAACCATACCACAGATTGGTCCGGGGAATAAACGAACTGACGATCTACGAGGACAGCGACCCCCAGGGAGTGATAGTCGTGAACGGGAACTCGGAGCTGGAGCCGGAGGAGAGAGAGAATCAGTTAAGCGAAGAGCTAATAGAGGGGAGCAATCTCTACGGGTTTACGGTATTGAAAACAATAGAGGTTTTCGAAAGGATTAAGCAGGCTGAAACGGATGAAGCTTCGGTTAGAAAAGGGCTGATAGATCTTTTTCAAAACGGTTAGGCCTGTTACTGATTTGGCTTAAACCAATAACTTTCGCCAGCGAAGGCAATCTTTCTGGTGAGGTGAAACCATGAACCATATAGAAGAGTACCGTGATATCGTCGGCGACGAAGTGATTTCGGAGATATTTAGAAAGAGCAGAGGACTATACGGCAAGAAAGTTCTCCACGTCAATTCGAGTTACCAGGGTGGAGGTGTGGCGGAAATTTTAAACCATCTTGCCCCCCTGATGAGCGACCTGGGCATAGAGGTCGACTGGAGGGTGATCCACGGTCATCACGATTTCTTTAACGTGACCAAAAAATTTCACAACGCCCTTCAGGGCGAGGAAATAAACTTTTCAGAACTAAAACGCTCCGTCTACACTGATACGAACAAGAAATTCAAGAGCTATTCAAATATCGACCACGATATCGTAATCATCCATGACCCGCAGCCGCTGCCCCTGATCAGATATATAAAGAAAAGGCAACCCTGGATCTGGCGGGCGCACATTGATCTCTCCGAGCCTAACAAAGAGGTCTGGGATTACCTAAAGCAGTTCGTCATTCGTTACGATCGGGTCGTGTATTCGGCCAAAGATTTCGTCTCAAACGACGTAGGGGTCAGTTCTTCCATTATCCATCCTTCAATCGATCCTCTGACCGTAAAGAATAAAGAAATCGATCAGAAAACCATCGACAAGTACCTGAACAAATACGAGATAAAAAAAGACAAACCTATAATCAGCCAGATTTCCCGGTTTGACAAGTGGAAGGACCCGCAGGGAGTTATAGAAGTATTCGACAGGGTTAAAGAAGAGATAGATTGCCGATTGGTCTTGCTTGGCGCGATGGCCACTGACGATCCAGAGGGGCCAAGAATTTACGAGTCCGTTATGGAGAGGACAAAGGACAGGGACGATATTGTAGTCATCAACAAAGAAAGCGACATACTCGTCAACGTTCTGCAGCGGGTTTCTTCAGTGATACTGCAAAAATCTTTGAAGGAGGGGTTTGGACTGACGGTTACGGAAGCTTTGTGGAAGGGCAGTCCGGTAGTTGCTTCCGAAGTCGGTGGTATCCCTCTCCAGATAACTGACGGGGAGTCCGGCTTTCTGGTCGATCCTGAGGACTACGACCGCGTGGCTAAGAGGGTCGTCGAGATTCTGGAAAACCCCGAGCTGGGAGCCAAGCTGGGTGGAAGTGCCCAGCGACAGGTCAAAGAACACTTTTTAATTACCCAGCAACTAACGAGCTGGCTCGACTTACTCAAAGAGACGCTCGAATGCTAAGATAGCAGATGAACTTCCATATATCTTTTGGCTTAAACTTATAATTCGCTCTACCCTGAAGGGGTCTTTAAGATGGGTTGCAGCAGAAAAAGGTTAAGAATAACTCTGTTACCAGTACTGGCGGTCGGACTTTTGTTCGCCGGGGGATTTCTCGGACAGCAAATCTGGCAACGGATAAACCAGGATATATTTAACCACCCCCGGGGAGATGTCACCGGCCGGACACCACGATCCTTTGGCCTGGATTTCCACGAAGTAAGTTTTGAAACGGATAACGGCGTAACTCTAAAGGGCTGGTATATTGCCGGAGCTGAAGCGGACAACGCCGATTGTATCATCCTGGCTCCGGGCAAAACGGAAAACCGCTGGGACACCCTGCAATACGCGCCTTTCCTGGTCCGATCCGGATTTAACGTGTTACTCTTTGACCCGAGGAGTACGGGGTTGAGCGAGGGCAACAGATACGGATTCGGATACTTTGAAAGCAGGGATCTACAGCACGCCATCGACTATCTGGCAGATGATAAAGGGATAAAAGACGTAGGTTTGCTGGGGCGTTCAGCCGGAGCAACTGCCGTGCTGCTGGCCGGTCTGAGAGACGATCGAGTCGATGCCGTGGTAGCCGATAGCCCGTACGCCAACCTGAAGCTGGCTTCAAAGGACTTCGGTGATTATTCTTCCGACCCTACATTACAATTTTTCTTCCCGCTTTACATGTTTTCGGCACAACTGGCCCTCGGCGTCGACATCTATGGAAAGACCAATATCCTGGAAAAAATAGAAAAAATGGAAACTCCGGCCTTCTTCATCCACGGAAAAGAGGATACGGCCGTCGGTTATCAGAATTCGAAGTTGTTGTTCGAGAGAAAACAACAACCCAAACGGCTATGGCTGGTTCCCGATACGGATCACGTGGAGGCCCGGAAAAACAAACCGGAAAAATACTCAAGCAAAGTTGCTGGATTCTTCCGCCAGCACCTATAACCTTAACCCCGCAGAATTCCGGCAACGAAGTTATCCGCCGGGGAGAGCCGAACTGAGCCCGCTCTGCACGAAAGCCGAGATCACTCCAACGACTATGGCGGTGACTGCCATCTTTAGCCCCGATCTGATCATGCTTCTCCTCGATATCTTCCCCATGAGGAGACCGACGAATAACCCCAGTATAGAGGTCAGCCCGACTGCAATGAGGATCGACAAAAAAGTCTCGAAAAAAAAGTACGGTGTGACGGGCACGAGCGCCCCGAATGCGGTCGCCACCCCGTCCGCAAGGCTCTGTTTGTTGACTTCGTGCTTTCCCTCTTCGTAGACCTCAGTATCAGTCATATCCTTTCGCAACATGGCCCCCTTAAGGGAATTAATGTTAATCATCAGTTCCGTCTCGTAAGAGGTAAAAGCAGCAAAGATATTCGAAAAACTATTTGCGATCCCCCCCGATATACCGGCGGCAATAATTACCTCTGGCGGCGCCCCCTGAGCACCTATAACAACGCCCAGCGTGGATAGAGTACCGTCCATCAAACCCCTTGTTGCAGCAACTATTTCCTGGTCAAAGTCCTCAAAATCCATTTTATATCGATGACCCCCTACACCTCCAAAGTAGTTATGATTTTACAAATGAGCCTCAGCCAGAACATTGAAACGATTCGACAGTTTAAGTGTATTTACTACCACCCCCATATTATCCCAGAGCACAATCTCGCCTGTAAGACAAAGAAATGTTCGGATAGCTACACCGCTCGGCACCCAGGCGGAAGACAAATTCTTTCCGCTCCCGCTGCTGGCGAAACAGGTTAAGGTATTATGGAATCAATCTTGAGGAGTGGTCAATTCTTTTACTATGGCCTTGCCGCAGAGAACTTTGTCTACGGAGTGTACGCTTCCACCCAACCTTTCAATTACGTCCTCGACGGTGTCGTATTTTATGTCATCGCCCTCTAGCGTCACTTTGATGTTTTCGACTTCATGGTCTATTTCCACCATCGAAGAATTTACCCCGGCAATGCATTCCAGGTCGGCTAGTTCTGACGAGTAGGTAATGACTGAAGGTTCGTGTGGCTTCATTATATCCAGCACGATTCTTCTGATCTTGGCCATTTGATAA
>CAZENJ010000118.1:0-6024 GCA_964513485.1 uncultured Thermotogae bacterium
AACAAAACAGATACAAACATTAAAAGGTGAGCTCGACTCCCTGTCGGGCAAGATGAACACCGAGCTCGATGAAATGAGAAGCACGAACGCATCCACGGAAAAGAAGCTTCAAAGCAAAATCGAGACGGTATCCAAGAAGAACGATAAACTGGAATCCGGTTTGAAAAGCCTGAGGGACAAATATAGCCAAATCGAAACGAAACAGGGGAACCTGAAAGAACAACTGAAGGGGCTCAGCAAAAACCTGGAGTCGATCACTGATTCCCTAAAAGGTCAGTTGACGGAAATAAAACAGTCCCATTCAGCTACCAAAAAGTCGCTTCAGAACAAGATAGATGCCATCTCCTCGTTAAATAGTGAGCTGAAATCCAAAATAAACACGATAGAAAACAAGCTGGATACCAGAACCAGCGACCTCGGAGATCGGCTGAGCGAACTGAAGAAGTCTTCCGAGAAAAACGACGACGCTCTACAAACGAAGCTAACTTCTTTACAGGGCGAAATAGGGAAGCTGCAAACGGATCAGAAATCTCTGAAATCGGGGCTGGCCGATCTATCAGGAAAGCTCAAACAAGAAATAAAGGAGCTAAAAGAGTCCTCCCTTTCGAGCGACAAAGCACTAAAAGCAAGTATTGCTAAACTGGAAGAGAAAAATAGTGACCTCGAAAAGCAACTGGGGAACGTAAAAGAAGAACTGGATTCCCGGGTAACCAGCCTCCGGGCCAAAGACGCGAGCCTCAGTAAGAAGGTTGCCGGCCTGAAAGCGGACCTCTCCTCCTTATCTGCGAAATACGAAGATTTCAGTGCGAAAATAGAGAAGGAAATTACCCAGCTAAAGCAAAAAGACGAGGATCTGGCGAAAAAATACGGCAAAATTGAGAAACGGCTTCATGATAAACTGAACCAGCTTGACGAGGTGGATGCCGAGTTGCGGAAGAAGTTGAATGAATTTATCGACAAAACGGAAAGTTCCCTGAAAAAATTGACCGAGGACGTCAAGAAATTAGATAGCAAGACAGGCTCTCTGTCAAAACAAATAGATCAATCCAACCAGCAACTTGGCGACAGAATAAAGAAGGCGCTGGAGAACGAGTCAGAACTAAGGAGCAATCTGAAAAACCTTGAAGAGAAACTTGGTAGCAGGGTCTCGGAATTGAAGGGAAAAGACAGCGAACTCGAAGACAAAATTAGCAAAGTGTCGGCAAGCCAGACAAAGCTGGGGGATAACCTCAGCGGGCTGACTCAGGAACACAGTAAACTGGAAAAACACCTGGACGCAGTAACCAAAAACTTGCAGGAAAAGATAGGCAAGCTGCAGCAGGCAAGGGAAAGCCTGGAAAACAATTTAAGCGATCTCCACTCCAGCCTGGATAAGAGGATAAGTAATCTGGACGACAAGGTGAAGGGAATAGACGAGAAAATGGTAACCAAGAAGTGGACCACGGAACTGGTAAAGGGTTACTTCAACAAGGAGTTTTCGAAAGTTAAAAACTCTCTCACGGATAGAATTGCTTCCCTGCAGTCTTCCGTGAACGATTTCAAGCTACTGAAAAACAGTCTTTACTCGCGCTAATCCCCAGTCCCGCCGGGGGCTTCTCTGGCGGGACGGTACGGGTTAAAGTTTTCCGGAAGAAATAATCCGTTTTAAGCCCTGCCTCATCAGGGGGCTATTTATTGCTTCAACTGCCCGGTCTCTTTTGAACCACCGCAACTCTTTGATCTCATGATTTGGTTTTATCTCGTCCGGAGGTCCGGGAAGTTCTGCAGAGTAATAAAAGATAACCCACTGATAGCTATTTCTGGTTCCTCTTGCACTGAAGACGTCAAGCAAGTCTTTTATCCGGGGTTTGACGTTAACTTCCTCTTCTACTTCCCTTCTCACAGCACTTTCCGGTGTTTCGCTGTAAACCAAAAAGCCGCCGGGCAGGGTCCAGGAATCCTGGTTATACCCTCTGGAAGGTTTGACCAGGAGCACCTTTTCGCCACGCTCAATGACCGCTTCAACCACGAGGCGGGGCAGGGAAAAATTTACAGCCTTCCGGACCACGGGGTCGACGTCGTCCAGCAGCGGCACGTCCTCCTTGTTCAGCCAATCACTCGGGTGTCTCGAGATATCCGGTTCGGAGTATACGACTTCTTCGTCTCCGATAACCATCTTGGCGCGGGGCGATATCCCAAAAGGCAATTCTTCCCGGGTGCGGGGGAATCTCCAGACGTTTCCCTTTTTCAATAAAAATAATTTCCCGTCGGTTTCAACGTAGTACTGTGTCATGACGAATCGATAAGAAAGTTTAAACAAGGGTGCGGACTGAAACAACATCACGACTCTTGATTTCCCTGTAGGAGGTAAACTTGACTATAAATAGCCTAAAATCCCGTTCCATACAGTATCGTAGAGATTTATCGCTGATCCAGTTCAGCTTGTTTAAAACTCCAATACCAATAAACTTTATTTATACCGAGGTGGGAAAAAGTGGAAATCAAAAAAGTCAAGAAGAGAGACGGTTCCATTGTCAACTTCAACCAAGATAAGATAAGAGAGGCGATTTTAAAGGCCGCACAGGCTTCTGGCTCAGAAGCAGTAAACCAGGCGGGGAAACTGGCCGACAAAGTAACCCGGGACCTGGAAGAGATGTACGGCGACGTCGATCTCGGCAAAGAAGAGTACCCCGAAGTGGAGGATATACAGGACGCCGTAGAAAAAGTCCTGATCGAGGAAGGTCATTATTCTACGGCAAAAGCCTATATCCTTTATCGTCAGGAGCACAGGCAGAAAAGGCGAGAAAAAGAAAAGCTGTTAAACAAGACTACGATAGGCAAAATAGGTAAGAAATTTAGCCTCAAATCCCTCAGAGTTCTTGCTTCAAGGTATCTTCTCCGGGATAAAGAGGGCAAGATAGTCGAATCGCCCGCGGAACTGTTCGAACGGGTGGCAACCAACGTCACTATTCCCGACCTGCTACGGGACGAGCGTGTTTTCGATGTAGACGGCGGAGGATCAGCCTCGCCGGGAAGTGCAAAGGAATACCTGTCTTCCTTCCGTGATTTCGACAACAGATACGGCTTCGCGGATCACGGGATCAATCAGTGGAATTTCAAATCCATGGCGGAACTGTTCGTCGAACTGGCGAGTAACGGTCAGATGAAGGTAGATTTTCCCAAACTGCTTGAACTCTTTGAGGACGGGTACTTCGACAGTTACGACGAAAACTGGCGGACCTTCTTCGACATGATGGTCAGTCAGAAATTCCTCCCGAACAGTCCGACGCTTATGAACGCGGGCACGAGGCTGGGACAGTTAAGTGCCTGTTTCGTCCTGCCGATGGAAGACGATATGGGTAGAATTATGGACGCCTCAAAGGACGCGGCACTTATCTTTCAGAGCGGCGGCGGCGTCGGGATAAATTATTCAGCCCTGAGACCCGAGGGGGATATAGTTGCCTCCACGTCCGGAGTAGCATCCGGCCCCATTTCATTTATGCGCATCATCGACACCGTAACTGACGTAGTAAAACAAGGTGGTAAGCGACGCGGTGCCAATATGGGGATAATCAACATCGACCATCCGGACGTCAAGGACTTTATAAACGTAAAACAAAAGGAAGGCAAACTGGAAAACTTTAATATCTCGGTCGGAACCGTAGAAGAATTCTGGGGAGCCCTGAAGGACGGCGATAAGGACAGCTTTGACCTGATAAACCCGAGAACCGGCCGGGTAGTTTCACAGGAAAACCCGAAGGCACTTCTGGAACTTATAGCGCATTCCGCCTGGGAGTCGGCTGACCCGGGGATGATTTTCTTCGATAGGATCAATGAATACAACGTCCTGGAATCGGCAAAGGGCAAGATAAGGGGGACAAATCCGTGCGGCGAACAGCCCCTTTATGATTACGAATCCTGTAACCTTGGTTCTATAAACCTGCACAACCTCCTGGACGATGACGGTTTCAACTGGGAGGAGTACGAGAACACTATCCGGCACGCCACGCGTTTCCTTGATAACGTTCTGGACATGAATAACTTTCCCCTGGACAAAATCGAACAGGCTACAAAGGATACCAGGAAAATAGGCCTGGGAGTCATGGGCCTTTCCAACCTCTTTTACGAACGGGGCATTCCGTACAATTCGGGACACGGTTACGAGTTGATGGAGGAACTGGCAGAGAGCCTTACCTACTATTCCATGGACGAATCCGTCCGGCTGGCGGAGAAGCGGGGAGTATTCCCCCTTTTCGAGGAGTCAGAATATCCGGACGGGGAAATACCGGTTGCGGCCTACTACGAACGTGAATCAACGGGACGCGACTGGGACGACCTAATAGATAGAATTCAGTCACGCGGGATCAGGAACGGTATGACTACCACGATAGCTCCAACTGGCAGCATCTCTATGATCGCGGACACCTCCCACGGGATAGAACCCGAATTCTCTCTCGCGTACGAGAAAAACGTCACGGCAGGGGACTTCTACTATGCGAATGAGGTGTTCGAAGAGACGCTGAAGGAGCGAGGCCTGTACAGCGACGAGATACTGCAGGAGATAAACGAAAATTACGGGAGTTTGACCGGACTGGAAGAGATGCCGGATGACCTGAAAGAAGTCTTCGTCACGGCACTTGATATCCACTATACAGATCACCTGATGGCGCAGGCGTCCTGGCAGGACTGGGTTACTGCTTCGATATCCAAGACGATCAACATGCCGAGCAGCGCCACACCGGACGACATCTTGAATTCTTTCCTGCTCGCTCACAAACTGGGATTGAAGGGCCTTACTGTTTACAGGGACGGATCGAAATCCCGCCAGGTGGTAAACATGGACGGGGAAAAGGCACACGAGAAAAATCTGGAACCGAGCGACTACGTCAGGGATTTCCTGGAGAAGGAATTCGCCGGTTCTCCGGATAAGGAAAAGTACTGGGAGTCGTTAAACTTTTACGAATCCCTGAAAAGTGACAAACCCAAGAACAAGGACCTGCTCGAGGACGAGACGCACCCGCTCAACCAGGTCGAACCGCTAGAAGAATGTCCCGAATGCGGGGGCCGAGTCGTCCATGAAGGGGGCTGCAACAAGTGCGTCGAGTGCGGCTGGAGCACCTGTTCCATAAGTTAGTTGACGAGAATATTGTGCAAACAAGGGGGCAACAGCAGGGCTGAGTTGCCCCCTTGTCCTAATTAACGGGCTCCTGGCTCGCCCCAATTTATTCAGCTGAAAACAAGGTCATTTAAATCATCGAACACGAACGTCGGCTCGACGCTGCTCGCTTCGAGGCTCGCCTCGCTTTCGACACCGGTAAAGACCAGGGCGGAGTCCATTCCGGCCCTCTCCGCCAGAAGAATGTCGGTTTCCAGTCTATCTCCAATTAACAGGCACTTTCCCGGATCCTCCACCCCGGCAACTTCCATGGCAATCTCCGCCGCTACTTCCGAAGGCTTGCCGACTATCCTCTCCGGCTCGAACCCCATTCCCTTTATAGCACCCACCGAAGCTCCGGCCCCCGGGGATTCGCCCTCCTGGGTCGGGAAAGTCTTGTCCGCGTTAGTGGCGAAGAACTCGGCTCCCGAAAGCAAACCAGTCAGCGCCTTATCCAGCTTGTCGTAACTAAGTTCCCTGTCCATACCGACCGCAATGATCTCCGCTTCCTCAGGGGGGACGAGTTCGTGTCCGACATCCATTAACTCCTCGCCGAGCCCTTCTTCGCCCAGGACGAAGGCCTTTTTTCGCCCCTTCCGTTCCAGCAGGAACTTGGCCAGAACGTAGGCACTGTTTACTATTGCATGCGGGGGAAAGTCCAGCCCCAGATTCTCAAGTCTCGCCGCGAATTTATTTCTTGACCTGGTGGAATTATTCGAAAGAATAAAGATTTTAGCGTAATTCTTGAGTTCATCCATTGCTTCGGTTGCTCCCGGAATCATCTCACCGGACATCACGACCACTCCGTCCATATCTACGAAGATAGCTTCGTATCTGCTCAAGTTAACCTGATTCATTGAAGATCAAATCTCCCTCCTTTACGGGATTAA
>CAZENJ010000119.1:0-5897 GCA_964513485.1 uncultured Thermotogae bacterium
ACGTCGACCAGTTCGTCGTCTCCTGCCCGATGTGCATGACGATGTACGAGGACGGCGCGAAGTCCGGCGGCTACCAGGACGACATCGAGGTCGTCGACCTCGCGGAGATGGTCTACGACGCCATCGAGACCGACGCAGGCGGCACAGCCGCGGCTGCCGACTGATCGGAAGGAAAAAGACGGTCTTTTCACGCGCCGACGGCCGCGACCGTGAGGATCGAGAGACCGAGCATGGTCGCCAGGCCGACTGGTGACAGCAGGAGGGCTGCCGTCAGCGGGACCGCGAGCGCCATCGCCAGCGAGTAGCGCAGCGGCGGCGCGGGACGTGGTCGATACCGGGTCGTGTTCGAGCGTTCGCGTCGTCGCATTGGTGGAGGGGGTCGTCAGGGGGGAGGGATCTGCAGGGCTACACACCGTGAACCGCGGAAAACGAAAGCCCGGGCGAGGGATCAGAGCCACCGATCCCGTGAGGAACCGTCGGCCACCCGGCGCGTGTCCGCGATCGGCGTCGCCGTGACGGTGGGGGAATCACGGCGAGTACTCCCGTGGAGGGGGAAACACGGGGTGGAGGGATCGCGGATCATTGGTATCACCGGGGGCCGTATTCGACCATTCTAAGGCATGCCTAAAAAATCTTGTGGGCGTTCCGACGGCTCGGGGCCGTCACCTCGGTCCAGGAGAGGGCGCTCTACGGGGCGTTCCGTCATTTCATGTCAGTGAGTAACAATCGCCGCGGGCTCGACGGTTCCACCGTGGCATCTAACTTGGCTGCCGCGTAGGTTCACCCATGAAGTTCACGCGCCGCCCGCGGCGACTCAGGCAGGACGGGATCCGCGAGCTGGTCGCCGAGACCAGCCTCGACGCGAGTGACCTGCTGGCCCCGGTGTTCGTCGACGCCACGGCCGACAGCCGCCAGCCGATCCCCTCGATGCCTGGCCACGAGCGGGTGCCACTCGGGGAGGTCGTCGAACGGGTCGAGGAAGTGCTCGCGACGGGCGTCGAGTCGATCATCCTCTTCGGCGTCCCCGAATCGAAAGATAGCGAGGGGTCCCAGGCCTGGGCCGAGGACGGCGTGATCCAGGCGGCTGCCCGCCGGGTGAGCCGCCAGACCGACGCCTACCTCGTCACCGACGTCTGTCTCTGTGAGTACACCGACCACGGCCACTGCGGGGTGCTGGAACCCGGAGCCCCCGATGAGACCACGCTCACGGTCGACAACGACCCGACGCTGGAGCGGATCGCCAAGGTCGCCGTCTCCCACGCCGAGGCCGGGGCGGACATGGTCGCGCCCAGCGGCATGATGGACGGGATGGTCGCAGCGCTCCGGGGGGCGCTGGACGACGCGGGCTTCGAGCACACGCCCATCATGAGCTACGCCGCGAAGTACGAGTCGGCCTTCTACGGACCCTTCCGGGACGCCGCTGACGGGGCCCCTGCCTTCGGCGACCGACGGCACTACCAGATGGATCCGGCCAACGCCGAGGAGGCGCTGCGGGAGGTCGCCCTCGACGTGGAACAGGGCGCGGACGTGCTGATGGTCAAGCCCGCGCTGCCCTACCTCGACGTGATCCAGGCCGTCGACCGCGAGTTCGACTATCCGGTCGCCGCGTACAACGTCAGCGGCGAGTACGCGATGCTCCACGCCGCGGCCGAGAAGGGCTGGCTCGACCTCGAGGCCACAGCAATGGAGTCCCTGCTCTCGATCAAGCGGGCCGGCGCGGACCTGATTCTAACCTACTTCGCGGAAGACGTCGCCCAGCGGCTGGACTGACCGGCCTGGTGCCACGTAAAGCGTCGCCGGGACCGCAAAGAACACCGGGGCCGCGGGAAAGAAAGGGTATGGGACAGGACCGAGCGGGCGAGGACGGCAGTCGACGGGCCCTCGGCCTGGTCCTGCTGATCGTCTTCGTTGACCTCGTGGGCTTCGGGATTCTGATTCCCGTCATCCCGCTGTACGCCGAGGCCTTCGGGGCCTCGGAGTTCGTCGTCGGGCTGTTGCTCGCGTCCTACTCGGTGACGCAGTTCGTCTTCGCACCGCTTTTGGGCCGGCTCTCCGACGAGCGCGGCCGCCGCCCGGTCCTGTTGCTCTCCCTCGCGGGCAGCGTGGTCGCCTGGACGCTGTTCGGCCTTGCGGGGGCGCTGTGGGTGCTCTTTCTCGCCCGGCTGATCGCGGGGGCGATGGGCGGCAACATCGCGGCCGCGCAGGCCTACGTAGCCGACGTAACGACGCCGGAGAACCGGGCCCGGGGCCTGGGCTTCATCGGCGCGGCGTTCGGGCTGGGATTCGTCTTCGGGCCCGCAATCGGCGGCCTGGTCTCCAGCCCGCCGGCCCTCGAGGTCGCTCGCGCGGTGCTCCCAGGGGTCGTGCCAGTCTCCGAGTTCACGATCCCGTCCTTCACGGCCGCGGCGATCACCGCCCTGAACTTCGTCGCAGCGCTATTCTTGCTCCCCGAGACCAACCGGGGGCGTTCCGCGAGCCCCGATCGCAGCCGCCTGCAGGCCCTCGGCGACGCCTTGCGGGCCCCGGCCCTGGCCGGCCTGGTCGTGGCCTTCTTCCTCGCCTCCCTGGCGTTCTCGGGGATGGAGAGCATGTTCGTGCTCTTCACCAAGGACGTCTACGGCTTCGGGACGACGGTCAACGGCTACGTGCTGGCGTACCTCGGCGTGGTCGTGGCCGTCGTCCAGGGCGGGCTGGTCGGCCGGGCCGCGGCCCGCTGGGGCGAAAAGCGCCTCGCGATGGGCGGGGCCGCCGTGGAGTTTCTCGCCCTGGTTTCCCTCCCCTTCGCCCCCCAACTCGGGACCTTCCTCCCGGCCGCCGGTCCGCTGGGCCCAGAACTCCTTGCCCTCCTGGGGATCCTCGCCGTGCTGGCCGTGGGCAACGGCTTCACGAACGTCTCACTCACGACGCTGGTCTCGCGATCGGCCTCGGCGGACGAGCAGGGTAGCGCTTTTGGGCTGACCCAGTCCGCCGCGAGCATCGCTCGCGCTGTCGGCCCCGTCGCTGCGGGGGCGCTCTACACCGGGCTGGCCTACTGGGCTCCGTTCGTCGCCGGCGGGCTGCTCGTGCTCCCGATCGTCGTGCTGCTCCACCGGACGATAGCGGGCGGCTCGCCAGCCGGAGGTGGGTAGCTCCGGTGGGCCTGGAGCCAGGCCGCGGGAAAGAGCTGGTCGCGAAAGCCGCTCCCGTCGCCGAACCCGTCACAGCTCGGTGAGGCCGAGGCTGTATTCGAGTGCGGTATCGACGTCGTCCATTCGCTCTCGGGGAATCGGGCCGAGGTTCTCGGTGATGCGGTGCTCGATAGCGACGGTTCGAATCTGGCTGCAGAGTGCGACCGAGTCCTCCCGAAGTGCACACTCCTCGGCCGGGACGAGCACTTCGAACGGGTAGCGCTCCTCGCCAAACGAGGTGGTGAACGGGACGACGATCGTCGTCGGTGCGTTTGCGTTCCCGATGTCGTTCTGCACCACGAGACACGGACGCGTTCCCCGTTGTTCAGATCCCTGCGCCGGGTCGAGTTCGACAACAACGATATCGCCACGATGGACAGGGGTGGCCATCCGCTACCACTCCGGGGCATCGCCGAGGTGTTCAGTCGCCTCCGACGACACGCCCTCCAGTTCGTCGGCGAGTTCCCGGGTCCGTTGGGCACGCTGTCGGTACCCCTCGGCGACCTCCTCACGGGTGACCGATCGTTCGATGACGAGCTTCCCGCCCTCTTCGTAGATCACGACGTCGTCACCGCCCTCGAACCCGAACTGTTCGCGAAGCTTTTTGGGGATCGTCACCTGGCCTCGCTCCCCGATTCTCCGGCGTTCCCCCTTGCTCATGCATATTCATATTGTATTCATATCAATAAGCCCTGCGGGCGGACAGCGTCAGTCCTGCCATCTCGATCGCGGGGTCCTGACCTGCGCAACACCAGCTTCATGGCCGCCGGTGGCAAATCCGGAGACATGCAACACGAGGAGTCCCGTGACCTCTACGATCGGGCGCTCTCGGTCCTCCCAGGGGGCGTGAACTCCCCGGTGCGGGCCACAAAGCCGTACCCCGCCTTCATCGAGCGCGGTGACGGCGCCCACGTCATCGACGCCGACGGGAACCGCTACATCGACTACGTGGCCGGCTACGGGCCGGTCCTGCTGGGCCACTCCCTGCCCGAGCAGGTGATCGCGGCGATCCAGTCCCAGGTCGGGGATGGCCCGATGTACGGCGCGCCGACCGAGGTCGAGATCGAGCTCGCGGAGTTCATCGCCCGGCACGTGCCAAGCATCGAGATGGTGCGGTTCGTGAACTCGGGCACTGAGGCCACCACGGGCGCGGTCCGCCTGGCGCGCGGGTACACGGGCCGGGACAAGATCGTCGTCATGCAGGGCGGCTACCACGGCGCCCAGGAGAGCACGCTGGTCGAGGGGGAAGCCACCGCTGCGACCCCGTCGAGTCCGGGGATCCCGGCCACGTTCGCCGAGCACACCATCCCGGTCCCGTTCAACGACGAGGCCGCGGTCGAGCAGGTCTTCGCGGACCACGGCGAGGAGATCGCCGCCGTCCTGACCGAGCCGATCTTGGGCAATCGGGGGATCGTCATGCCGCGGGAGGGGTATCACGAACGGCTCCGGGAGCTCACCGAGACTCACGGCGCACTCCTGATCTTCGACGAGGTCATGACCGGGTTCCGCGTCGGCGGGCTGGGCTGTGCCCAGAGCCACTTCGGGATCGACCCCGACCTGACGACCCTCGCGAAGGTGATCGGCGGCGGGTTCCCCGTCGGCGCGATCGGAGGGAAAGCCGAGATCCTCGAATCGCTCACCCCCGCCGGGGACGTCTTCGAGGCCGGCACCTTCTCGGGCCATCCGGTGACGATGACCGCGGGCCTGGAGACGCTGCGCTACGCCGCCGAAGAGGGCGTTTACGACCACCTGGCCGAGTTGGGCGATCAGCTCCGCTCCGGGCTGGTCGACATCGTCGCCGACCAGGCACCGTCCTACACCGTGACCGGGATCGACAGCATGTTCAAGGTGATCTTCACCCGTGACGGCGAGGTCCAGGACGGCGCGTGCACGGCCGGCTGTCGACAGAATCCGGACTGCACCCACGACGGGACCTGTCCGAAGTCCGCAGCGGACGTCGAGGCCGCCGCGACCGACCGCTGGGAGCGGGTCTTCTACCACCGCATGCGCGAGCAGGGAATCCTGCTCACGCCCAACCAGTTCGAGTCGCAGTTCCTCACGGCCGCCCACACCGAGGCAGACATCGAGGAGACCCTCGAGGCGTACAAAGCCGCGCTGTAGGAGACGGAGCAGTTTTCCCTTCCGGTCACCCAGCGGGGGTATGAGCGTAACAGGGACGATCACGCTGGCGACCCGCGGGTCCGACCTGGCCACCCGCCAGGCCCAGCAGGTTCAGTCCCGGCTGGCGGACCACCGCATCGACGCCGACCTCAGGGAGGTCGAGACGAAAGGCGACCGCATCGAGGACGCCCTCATCCAGGACCTCGGCAAGACCGGGGCGTTCGTGCGCGAACTCGACCGGCTGGTGGTGGACGGGAGCGTCGACGGTGCCGTCCACTCGATGAAGGACGTGCCCACGGAGGAGCCCACGGAGATCGTCGTCGCGGCCGTTCCGGACCGTGGCCCGGCGACGGACGTGCTGGTCACCCCAGACGGCGACGACCTCGACGACCTGCCCACGGGAGCCGTCGTCGGCACCTCCAGCCTCCGACGCGGCGCCCAGCTGCAAGCCCGACGCCCCGATCTGACGATCGAACCCCTGCGCGGGAACGTCGACACCCGGATCGAGAAGCTCCTCGCGCCGGGGCTGCAGGCCGAGCACGAAATGCGGCTCGAGGCCGAGGAGGACGAGGACGTCGCCCCGCCGGACGACCGGGACCCAGACGAGGG
>CAZENJ010000120.1:0-1767 GCA_964513485.1 uncultured Thermotogae bacterium
GAAAAGCTGCGGGAAGACGACCTTATTGACTTCAGAATAGTGGAGTTCATGGAGGAGCAGGCCGCCCAGAACTCCTGCTAGACATCTTACTTGTCCCGGTCCACCTTCAGACCTAATTCATCCAGCTGTCCCCGCGATACTTCCATCGGAGCACCCGTTAACGGGGACTGTGCCATGCCGGTTTTCGGGAAGGCTATGACATCCCGAATGCTGTCCTCTTCGGCCAGTAACATCACCAGGCGGTCCAGGCCCAGCGCGATGCCGCCGTGAGGCGGGGCACCGTATTTTAGCGCGTTAAGAAAGAAACCGAACTTCTCATCGGCCTCTTCCTGAGAAATTCCCAGTACGTCAAATATCTTCTCCTGCAGCTCCCTTCGATGAATTCTGATGCTCCCCCCGCCGAGTTCTATCCCGTTCAAAACGAGGTCGTAGGCTCGCGACTTTACCTCCAGCGGCGCCTCCTCCAGTTTTTCTATATCGTTTCTCTGAGGCGAGGTAAACGGATGGTGTTCCGACGTCACACCACCCCGGTCATCCTCTCCAAACAGAGGGAACTCCGTGACCCAGACGAACTCCCATTCGTCTTCGGGTATCATGGCGTTCTGATCTGCAAGTTTTAACCTGAGCTGGCCCAGCACCTCGTTTGCCGTTTTTCTGGTATCGGCGACGATAAAAACGAGGTCACCCGGTTCGGCGCCAAACTCCTCCAGAATGGCCTCTTCCGTCTCTTTCTCAAGGTGTGAGACGAACTGTCCGCTCAGACCCGACTCCTCCACTTCGGCCCAGAGCAGCCCCATTGCCCCCTGCTTTTTTGCAAATTCCTCCAGGGAGTCAAGCTGCGATCTGTTGTAGCCGTCGTGGTCGCTGAGACAAATCCCCTTTACAGCTCCGCCGTCGGAGACGGTTCCCGAAAAGATGTTGAAATTTGAATCCGCAACGGCGGCGGAAAGATCGACCAATTCCAGTCCGAAACGGAGGTCCGGCCTATCCGAGCCGTAGAGATTCCTCGCCTGGTCGTCGGTCATCCGTTTCAAGGGGAGTTCGACGTCGAGCGCGAGAATCTCTTCGAAGACTTCTTTTACCATCCCCTCTATCAGGTCAATTACGTCCTCCTCGTCGACAAATGACATTTCCAGGTCCAGCTGAGTGAATTCCGGTTGCCTGTCCGCCCGGAGGTCCTCGTCTCGAAAGCACTTGACTATTTGAAAATACTTCTCGAAACCCCCGATCATGAACAGCTGCTTGAAGAGCTGGGGCGACTGAGGCAGGGCATAGAACTTTCCATGATGCAACCTGGATGGAACGAGAAAATCACGCGCTCCCTCCGGGGTACTCTTCGTCAGAACCGGGGTCTCGACCTCCCAGAAATCCTGTTCGTCGAAGTAATCCCGGATTATCTTGAACGTCCGGTGCCGGAGTTCAATATTGCTCCTCATCCGATCCCGGCGCAGGTCGAGATATCGGTATTTCAGCCTCGTATTTTCGTTAACCGCAATGCCGTCAGAAGGATTGAAGGGTAAGCCGTCCGCTGAATTGAGAACCTCAAGCTCCTCTACTTCCAGTTCTATCGTCCCCGTATCCAGCTTCGGGTTGATATTATCCTCGCCCCGTTCTATGACCGTCCCGCTTACCTTTATCACGTCTTCCAGGCTCAGGTCGCTTGCCCGAGCATGGAGTTCCTCCCGTTCCGGAGTAAATAAAAGCTGGATTATCCCGGACCTGTCGCGCAGGTCGACAAAATGTAGACCGCCCAAGTCCCTGCTGTTG
>CAZENJ010000120.1:1777-5879 GCA_964513485.1 uncultured Thermotogae bacterium
CAGAGTCATCGACTCGCCAATATTTTCCTCGCTCAGTTCGCCACAACGGTTAGACCTTAACAATTACAATCATCCTCCGAAGGTTATTAACTGTTTCGACAGTTATAGGGGATATAGCTGCACAACACAAACTCTCTGACGGATTTTTCTGGGAAAGACAGCGCTTACTCCGTGTCCTCCTCCGGCTTGAACCCGATGTCTCCCGATTTTTCCTTTAGCCGCCGCTCGATATTTTCGTAGCGTTTTCGGGCGTTGGAGGTAACTGAAGCCGGGGTATCATCAATAGCCGCCAGGAAATGGTCCATCCGGACAAACTGGGAATCTACGTCCTCGCGGAGCGCTAGCCGGCCCGCTTTCTTACAGACAGCAGATATATCGGCTCCCGTGAAGTTATCCGTGAGATCCGCGAGCTTTTCCAGGTTTATTCCTGGTTCAAGACTCATTTCGTCCGTATGGACATCAAAGATCTTTAGCCTCGCTTCCCTGTCGGGCACGGGCACGTGAATCAGTTCGTCAAATCTCCCAGGACGCAGCAGCGCGGAATCTATCATGTCCGGCCTATTGGTTGCCCCAACTACGACAACGCCTTTGAGTTCCTCCAGGCCGTCCAGTTCCGAAAGAAGCTGGTTGACGATCCTTTCCGTCGCGCGGGGCTCTCCCGCTCCCCCGCCTCTCTCCGGAGCGAGAGCGTCGAGTTCGTCAAGGAAGATGATTGCCGGGGAAACCTGTTTGGCTTTGTCGAAGACTTCGGCAATGCGCTGTTCCGACTCCCCGTACCACTTGGAGAGCAAATCACTGCCCTTGGCGGTAATGAAGTTCGCATTGCTCTCACTCGCTATAGCTTTTGCCATAAGCGTTTTACCGGTTCCCGGTGGTCCGTACAGTAATACGCCTCGCGGTGGATCAATGCCGATACGCCGGAAGGAATCGGGGTTTTTAAGCGGCAGCTCGATTATTTCGGACATCGTCTGCTTTATCTCCTCTAACCCGCCGACGTCGTTCCAGTTCACCTGGGGTACATCGGCCAGGACTTCCCTCAGCGCGCTCGGCTCAATCCCCTTATAAGCCTCGAACATGTCGTCCCGGGTAACTTCCAGGTTTTCCAGCACCTCAGACGGAATTGACTCCTCCTGGAGGTCAATCTCCGGCAGCAGTCGCCTCAGTGCATTCATCGCGGATTCCCGGGCCAGGGCCTCGATATCAGAGCCGGTGAAACCGTAAGTCAGTTCGATGAATTCGTCCAGATCAAGGTTTTCGGAAAGCGGCATACCCCGGGTGTGAATCATAAATATTTCCTTTCTTCCCTCGGTATCCGGCACCCCGACCAGGATTTCCCGGTCAAATCTACCGGGGCGGCGTAAAGCCTCGTCGACGGCATCCACCCGGTTCGTCGCGGCAATCACCACGACATTCTCCCTTGGCTTCAACCCGTCCATCAAAGCCAGAAGCTGCGCGACGACCCTGCGCTCAACTTCTCCCGAAGCTTCCTCCCTCTTTACGCCGAGTGAATCGAGTTCGTCGATAAATATAATAGCGGGAGAGTTCTCGGACGCCTCCTCGAATATTTCCCTCAGTTGCTGTTCGGATTCCCCGTAATACTTGCTCATAATTTCCGGGCCGTTTATCGAGGTGAAGTGGGCATCGGTCTCATTTGCAACCGCTTTGGCCAGCAGCGTCTTTCCGGTGCCCGGAGGTCCGTGGAGCAAAACACCCTTCGGTGGATCTATTCCCAGGCGATCAAAGAGTTCGGGGTTTTTGAGTGGAAGTTCGACCATTTCCCTGATCCGCTGCAGTACGTCGTCAAGGCCGCCGATGTCCTCGTAAGTAACTCCGACGTATTGCTCCCCTTCCTGAACTTCCTCGTATTCCGGCTTAAGCTCAATTTCAGTCCTGTTGGTAACTTTGACCACTCCACCAGGGCTCGTATTTAAAACCTGAAGGCGTATTTCACCGAGCCCAAAACTGCTGGAATCAAGAAAATCCTGAAAGAAACTCTCGGACATCAGGTCCGACCCAAACGGGCTTTTGGAGCGTCTGATCGTAGTTGAAAGTACGTCACCGGTAGTGAGGGGCCGGCCGCCCAGAACCTGTTTAAGACTTTGTCCGCTCCCACGAAGTCTCAGATTGTCGGAAGCCGGTCCGATTGTCACCCTCTTGGCCTCTTTCGCTTCGACCTTCCTTATCTTAACGTTATCGCCGATACTTGTCCCCGCGTTGCTTCGCATCAATCCGTCTATCCTCAGTATGTCCAGGCCTTCGTCCTGAGAGTACCCTTCGACGGCAATACCCGCTGTCTTGTCACCACCTTCGATCTCGATTATATCTCCCCGGGATAAACCCAGCTCCTGCATGCTATCCGTACTTATCCTTGCAACCCCTTTACCAAAGTCCTGCTGATTAGCTCCTGCTACTTTTAATTCTATTTCATTTTTTTTCGAATTTTCGGGCATGATCTCACCTCGTAACGGGTATATAGAGAAATCATTGGACAACCGGCTATTTTACCTTGCTGCTCCCCAACTCGCTGCTTCTTAAACTCATTTATTCCGGTATTATCAGCTGGTAAGCTATCTCAGCCGGAAAATATCTATACAGCATAATCAATTATATATACAAAGGAAATAGGGCTCAAGACGAACAGGGGTTCTGCCGCCGTCCGGTACTCGAATTTCTGGGCTAAAACTCATTTTTACGGATCATTTTGCCTCGAGAGGCGTGCTATCTTATGATTAAAGTCTAGCTCTAATCTAGAGGTGAAGGAAATGAAAAGCGTCCGACAGCTAAAAGAGGTTCTTGGCTTGAATACGATTCATCAGACCCGTAATCGGATCAAGGCAGTCAAAGAGGTAATCCAGCCCTACGTCAAGAGAGGAGAAAACAACGAAATCCTCGTCGGAGAAGAAGGCGTCGCTATATTAAAGGAGTTACAGGATTTGTACGAAAGCGGATTACTCCTGGGAGAAGCGGCTGACGTAGTAAGGTCTGAATATATATCTGAAGAGGATTCTAAGATTAGTACAGATTCTTATAGTTCCATAAAAGACCTGACAAAACCTGAAAAAAAAGTAGATCTGACGGAGTACCTGCTGGAAGAACTCGAATTTCAGAGAAAGCTAATCTTAAACCTGACCCGGGAAGAAGAAGCCGGACCACAGAGGACCCGAGGAAGAGAAAAGGAGCAATGGTGGGTCGAATGGATTTAAACGAGACAGAACGACCGCGGTGATACCCATGAAATTCACTGTACCTTTTTCCGACAACGAAAAATTAAGGCGGATAGTAAAGGTTATCCAGGACAACGGAAGGCTAAACGGCCTCTGGACCGTAGCAAACGTAAATGCCGTCGACCGACTTGGCATCAACGATCACGGGCCGGTCCACTCAAAGATCGTCGCCAACTCCGCCCTCAGAATTTTCCGTCTGATCAATCGGAGCGGTGTCGATTCCAGCGTCAAGTCCGCCTACCAGATGTCCGATGAGGATGCCGAAGTCATAATAATCCTCGCGGCAGTTCTCCACGATCTCGGGCATGCCGTCCACAGGGAACACCACGAAGAATTCGGCATCGGCATCGCGGAGTCATTAATCAAGGAACTTCTGGAAGGAATATACAAAGGTGTCAATCTGGGGATAATGGAGGGCGAAATCCTCCATGCCTGTTACGCCCACGAAACGGAGATGGACACCCTAACACTTGAAGCCGGGACCGTAAAAGTCGCCGATGCCCTGGATATGGAACAGGGCAGGGCAAGAATTCCTTTCAAAGAAGGGGAATTAACCATTCATTCCGTTTCTGCAACCGCCATAGAAGAGGTAACTATTCGAGAAGGGAGAAGTAAACCGGTGGAAATAGTCATAGAAATGTCAAATTCGGCCGGGATATTTCAACTGGATAATTTATTCAAACCCAAACTGGAGCATTCGGGAATTAGAAAATACATAGAGGTCACCGTGGAAGTCGGGGAGGAAGAGGCAGAAAAGAAGATAATAGAGGACTATCAATTCTAACTTCAATTTCTGCCATTTTTATCCCCCTACCATCGGCCTATACAGGATATTTTTAACAAAAGGTATCTTATGTTAAAAATCCGACGAACGTCTT
>CAZENJ010000121.1:0-2549 GCA_964513485.1 uncultured Thermotogae bacterium
TATAACAGGAGGAAAAAATGCCTTCAATTGAGCTAGAAGGTGTTTACAAAATTTTTGGGGAGGAGCCGGAAAAGGCTCTTGAATTGATAGAGCAAGGGGCGGGAAAAGACGAAGTTCGCGAAAGAACTGGACAGGTCATCGGGGTTCAGGATATTTCCTTTAAAATAAGGGATAACGAGCTTTTCGTTATCATGGGCCTTTCCGGTTCGGGTAAATCGACACTATTGCGCTGTGTTAATAGATTGGTAAACCCGACCAAGGGTACGATAACCCTTCATTCGGACGGCACCGATTACGATATTACCAAGGCGAACCAGGAAACCCTGAGAAATATTCGGGAAACTCAGGTCAGCATGGTTTTTCAGAACTTTGCCCTTTTCCCCCATAGAACTGTATCGGAGAACGTCTCCTTTGGGTTGGAAATTCAGGGAATTGACCAGCAGGAAAGAAAAAAGAAGGCCAAAGAATTGATAGAAGTCGTGGGCCTGGAGGGCTTTGGAGATTCTTTTCCCTCCCAGTTGTCCGGGGGGATGCAGCAGAGAGTCGGGCTGGCCAGGGGTCTGGCCACCGGCGCC
The DNA here is from genome assembly GCA_964513485.1 of uncultured Thermotogae bacterium. Taxonomy (GTDB): domain Bacteria; phylum Bipolaricaulota; class Bipolaricaulia; order M55B111; family M55B111; genus JAGXLP01. The sequence continues at coordinate 576 of CAZENJ010000121.1, forward strand.
GAGGTCCTGTTGATGGACGAGCCGTTTTCCGCGCTTGATCCCCTGATCAAGGTTGAGATGCAGGACGAACTTCTGGATCTCATGGAGGAGATGCAGAGAACAGTTCTTTTCGTGACTCACGACCTCGACGAAGCGCTGAAGGTCGGGGACAGAATAACCATCATGGAGGCCGGCCACATGGTGCAGAAAGGTTCGCCGGAAGAAATTATCGTGAATCCAAAAACAGAATACGTCGCGGATTTCGTGGAAAACGCCGATCCTTCTGACGTCCTCCGAGCGGAAACGATCGCGGATAAGGACTTCAGGGTAAAGGATAACAGAGTAACTTTGGACGATATGACCGAAGTGGAAGTGAACGATCGGAACGAGGTCGTCCAGGGCTATATTTCCGGGGCGCCCGTACCGGTCAGGCCCCTGGAAGATTATGAAACCATCGAAGAGGACGTCATACTGTATTCCTCCAAAGATACCCCGATTAGCCGAATAATGAGGGCACGATTGGCTTATTCTTCTCGTCCCGTGCTCGTCGTGCACGACAAGGAATTAATCGGTATCGTCAGGGAAAGTAATATATTGCAGGGCTTACTGGAAAAAGGCAGGGGCGAGTAAGGCATGATAAATGTAACTTCAGAAGTTCCTGCTGATACGGCGAATTTGAACAACTGGAAAGAAGCAAAGTTACTGCTTATATCCAACAAAGGAGAAGGAGGGCCGAGTTCCAATGAGTGAAACGAAAATTTTGCTTAAGAAGTATTTCGGCGGAGCATTAGCTGCTCTTGCCACGGTTTTTCTCTATCCCATGACTGCTGCCGCACGGGTCGGCACGCCTTTGCTCGAATTGCCCGCAAAACCGGCTTCCATCCCCCTGGATAAATGGACCGTGGCTGTTGTGGACTGGCTGGCATTAAATATCGAAGCTTTTTTTGAGTTTATCCAGCTTGCTTTGAATTCGATAAATGATGGTCTGCTGGCAGCCATCCAGTGGGTCCCGATTTTTGTAGTGAATATAGGTGGTTTGCCAATTAGATTTCCGGTCTGGTCATTGCTTTTGTTCTTTCTTTTGTGGTATCTTTCCGGTCAAATATCTACTGGGCTACTTGGTATGGTTACTCTATGGCTTGCGGCAAACTTTGGGCTTTACATTGAAACAACGGAGACTTTTGCCCTGACTTTGACCTCCGCTTTAATTGCGATCAGTCTCGGAATTCCTTCCGGTATAATTGCTGGAATTTCGGATACAGTACATAATATTATCCGTCCAGTGCTAGACCTGATGCAGACTATGCCCGTATTCGTGTATTTGATACCTGCCGTAATTTTCTTTGGGATGGGCGCTGCTCCCGGTGCGGTTGCTACGGTAATTTTTGCTTACCCTCCTTCGGTTAGACTGACCAACCTTGGGATAAGAGAAGTTCCGGATGAGCTCGTTGAAGCGGGAGAAGCCTTTGGCTGTAACTACTGGCAGTTATTGATGAAAGTTCAGATTCCCGTTGCCAGGCCCTCAATTATGCAGGGAGTAAACCAGAGTATAATGCTGGCGCTTTCGATGGCGGTAGTAGCTGCTTTAATTGGTGCCGGTGGTCTCGGTGGGGAAGTCGTGCGAGGTATTCAAAGGATGCGTGTTGGGCAGGGCTTCGTTGCCGGACTTTCGGTCGTATTTACTGCAATGATCCTCGACAGGGCAACAGCAAATATTGGGGCCAGAGAATAACGTTAGGAATAGATTAAAACTGTTTTAAAAATTTAGCACGGGGGTGGTATTCTCGGTTTCTAAAAACGTGGTTACTTATAGCCTTTAATTGTTCGTTTAGAAACAAATTTCCCACTTTTACCAGGAGGTGGACCTTTTGAAAACCAAGCGTTTAGCAGTAGTCCTAATTTTTGCGTTCGCTCTAACATTTAGTTTTATGGCGACCCCTGTTCAGGCTAAAGATAATACACTCGATATTGGTGCAATAGCCTGGGAGGAATCTC
>CAZENJ010000121.1:2559-5582 GCA_964513485.1 uncultured Thermotogae bacterium
GATCCTTGACAGGGCTACGGCAAATATCGGAGCCAGAGAATAAAGTTAGGATTAAATTGAAAACTGTTTTAAACAAAACGTTCGGGGGTGGTATTCTCGGTTTATAAAATGGGGTTACTTATAACCTTTAATCGTTCGCTTAGAAACAAATTTTTCCACTTTTACCAGGAGGTGGACCTTTTGAAAACCAAGCGCCTAGCAATAGTGCTTACTCTTGCATTCGCTTTAACGTTCAGCTTTATTGCAACTCCTGTTCAAGCTAAAGATAATAGACTCGATATTGGTGCAATAGCCTGGGAGGAATCTCTGGCGATAGCGGACTTAATCCAGCACGTCGTTCGAACTGAACTTGGCTTTAACGTTAAAGTTACTAACCCTAACGCTGGCGTTGCCTACACCGCTGTAGCAAACGGCGATCTTGACCTATTCCTGGAATCATGGCAACCGATGACCCAGGCGAATTACCTGGAGAGGTTCAAAGTAATCGATTTTTGTGATTTTGGACCGATGTAAGAGGACGCTAAACTGACATGGGCGGTACCGGCATACGTGCCGGAAGATATGCTGAGTTCTGTTGAGGATCTGGCTAAACCGGAAGTCAAGAAAAAACTGGACGGCAAAATTACCGGAATAGACCCAGGTGCGGGAATTATGAATATCTCGGATAATATGATGGAAGAATATGAAGCACTTTCCGGGTACACGCTGCTAGAGGGTAGTGGTGCTGCAATGCAGGCTTCCCTCAAGGATGCCATCATGAATGAAGAGTGGATAGTTGTCACGCTCTGGCAGCCTCATTCCGCTTACGGTCGATTTGACCTGAGAAACCTGGAAGAACCCAAGAAAATGCTTGGGGAAGAAGAGAGAATTCACATGCTCGGTCGGACCGACTTCGTGGCGGACTTCCCGAGCAAAGTAAGCCAGTTCCTGAGTAGATTTTATCTCCCGATAGAAATGGTAAACAATCTCTCCAACATGTACTCCAACATGGGAGAAGGAGCGGGTGCCAAATGGGCCCAGGAACACCCGGAAATTGTTGACTACTGGGTAGATGGAGTCGACGCGCTGGAATAACTTACTTCCAAGAATAGATTCTTTTAGGTCTTAATCGTTCAGGGTGAGGGGATGGATTCCCTTCACCCTTATTTATTTTTGTCCGTTTGCTGGCTTAATACAGTTGACGGACAGTGATATGTTCCTGGTAGGAGGGACAATATGAAATACGGTACGAAGCCCTTCACTAAATTTGTCTTAATCTTTATGATATTTGCAGTGCTCTTTGCTTTCTCCGTTTCCACGCTAAACGCTGCAGCCACTAAAGACGAGGTCGATCTCTACATAGCTCCGAAGACAGAGTTTCTTCCGGTCGGCGAATTGCTGGCGCACTTACTGGAATCCAGGCTGGGGCTCGAAGTAAATAGAAAAATCCAGTATCTGGATATCGGCCTGAGAAAAACTGCTAACGGCAAAGGCGATTTATTTATCGGGCTGAAGTTACCACCGGTCCGAGAGGTTTCCTGGAATTACTCCCTCTATCAATTGTGTGATCTGGGCCCTATTTACGAGGACGTGATAAGCGGCTGGGCTACACCTGTTTACGTTCCGGAAGAGGACCTGGGGTCGGCGAAAGACCTTGCCGAAAGTAATATAAAAGCCCGGCTCCACAGTGAAATAATTGTTTACGCGTTCGACGAAAGCTTGCGGGAAGAGTCAAAGAAGCTGGTTAGTGGAATGAAGGAGTTGCAGGACTACAAGTTAATCGAGCTCGGCGAGATGGTCGCTAACTCCGAACTTAGTCGGGCTATCCGCAATAAGGAGTGGATCGTAACTACGTTAAAACGGCCGAGCATACCGTTCAGCCTTAACGATTTGCGGTTTATCGAGGAATTAACGGAGGAACAGAGCGTACACCTATTTGGAAGGCGAAGTCTTATGGAGGACTACTCAAGTAATGTTACTCAATTTCTGAGCAGGTTTTATCTCTCGATAGAGCTGGTTGACGAGCTGATCCGAATGCGGGACGCGGATAAAGCTTCTGCAGTTAGGAATTTCGTGGACAAGCATCCTGCTCTAGTAAAGTACTGGCTGGAGGGGGTAACCGCACTTTAACCGGGTCAATTACCCGCAACTTTTTGAGCCTTTTTACTGCTGCCTTCGAGTAAAGAAGTATCTCCTGCCTTTCTCCGTCCGGGCGCACAAAGCCTTTAGGCCTCGTGGGATAAAATATCCCACGCGATTCCTTGTAACTGCAGTTTCAAAAGATATAATGGTTTCATATCAGGCAAAAGAAGGATTTAGACAAAAGTGAGAAAACAAAACATGAGGAGGTTTCTGTTAGAATGAGCGATCTTTTAGACGATCTTTACCAGGCAGTGTACGACATGGACGAGGACAAAGCGGTAGAGTTGACCGAAGAGGCTCTGGACGAGGATATGGACCCGGAGGTACTTCTTAATGAAGGTCTGATTCCCGCCATGGACGAGGTTGGAGAGCTTTACGAAAACGGAGAAAGGTACGTTCCGGAAATGCTACTCTCCGCCGAGGCAATGAAAGGTTCGATGAAGCTGTTGCGACCTCTGCTGACGGAATCGGGCGTTGAGCCCACCGGGATAGTCGTGCTGGGTACGGTAGAAGGGGACCTGCACGATATTGGAATGAATCTCGTCGGTATGATGCTCGAGGGTGGTGGCTTCGAGGTTATTAATCTTGGCCCGGAAACCCCTGCGGAAAAATTCGTTGAAGCCGTCAAGGAACACAACGCAAACCTTCTCGGTATGTCCGCTCTGCTGACGACCACGATGACCCACATGCCCGAGGTTATTGAGGCGCTCGAAGAAGAAGGCGTTCGGGACCAGGTTAAGGTGGCCATCGGTGGTGCCCCAGTATCTCAGGACTTTGCCGACGAAATTGGTGCAGACGGTTACGCGGCTGACGCGGCTTCCGCTACCGATTTATTCAAGAAACTTGTTGAATAGAAGAAGGGTCCCTCATGGATTTCATCCCTAATACGGATAAAGACAGGA
>CAZENJ010000122.1:0-4201 GCA_964513485.1 uncultured Thermotogae bacterium
TTGCTCCGGCTTTCCCTGAAACTCCTCAGGAGGTAGCCGCGGGTAGCAGGATTACTTTCTCGGTGCGAAGAACAGAAGAGGACGGGGAGCCAAAGGTACTTCTGGTTACTCCTTCTCAGGCAGTCGCTGGCGGTGGCGGTACGGTGGATGTAGTTGCTGGTGGAGCAGGTTCGGTGATTGAAGGTGACGCGCTTACTGGAGAATCCGAACCAGGAAGGTCCAGCTATCAGTTAACCTTTGATACTTCGAAAGTAGAGCAAGGAAAGTATAAAGTCTTTATCATAGTTGGAAACAGAGTCGTTCACAAACAACAGTTTGAGGTAACAGGAGAAGAGTAAAAGGGACTGAAGATCCTTCTCCGGTTAATGGAATTGAGAATTGAGCCCCTGGCGGTGTTTGCCAGGGGCTTTTCTTATTTTGATAACGCATTACTTCTAATTCAAGATGATACTAATTCAATTCTATTTGAGGTTGTCTGATTTTTGCCTCTAATTTCTTCTAACCACTTGAATTTCCCTATTGAACGGTAATATGGGATCTTATAAATCATATTTTTCCAGGTACTCACCCATTATTTCATCTCTTATTCTCTTAACAAAAGTGAATCATTAAACTCACCTATAAGAAAAAACCATGAGATAGAGGTATTAAGAGTAAGTAATAAGAGACTTCTCTGGAAATCGTTAATGTCTACTTATGCAGTGTAAGGCGGGATGTTTCTGTTCAACTAAAACGCGTAGGATAAACTAGAAATGTTATGTGCCAATATCCTGGAGCCCTGCAATATAGGCAGACTTACTTATTAAACTGGTTTTTTATTCAGAAGCAAAAAGAAAGTGGAGGCAAAGTTATGTTGTTGAAAAGATCTCGATTTTTTTCTAAGGTTAGATTCGTATTTTTTTCCTTATTTATTCTAGTATTATCACTCCATCTTTTTTGTGTCAATAGCTTTGCCGCACAACCCTCGGCTGTAAATGATGAGGCCATAGTTGATGAAGATTCGGAAGTAGTTATCGCCGTATTAGACAATGATAGTAACATAGCTGCTAATCGAACGATAACGATTATAAGTCAACCGAATAATGGAGAAGTGTCGGTGATAAAGGTATCGGGCGAAGATACAAAAGTGAAATACGAGCCGAATCCGGACTTTAGCGGCAAAGATTCTTTCGATTATCGAGTAACAAACGATGGGGGCGGGAGTTCTGAAGCTAGAGTAACGATAGAAGTCAGTCCAATTAACGACCCTCCGATCCCCGAAAGGGAACTCTACGTTACTCAGGAGAATACCCCGGTTAAAATTGTATTGTCTGCAACTGATAAGGATATCGATCCGATGAAGCCGGATCGGCATCCGATAAAGTTCGAGGTATTGAGTGGACCGATCCACGGTGAATTGAAGGGAGATGTAGGGAATGTCCAGTACGAGTCTCCGAATACGGCCTTCGTAGAACTTGAATATTTTCCGGATGAAGGGTTCAAAGGCATAGAAACAATAACTTATCTGGTAGAGGACTCGCTTGGTACAACAAATATATCCTCTATCGAGATAGACGTAATCGCGGAAACAGAGGCACCGACATCACTCTCAGGATATTTAAAAGGGGCGGTTACTCTTGAAGACGAGGTAGCCAATGCTTTCTCCGATTATGATTCGTCGTTAACCTCTATTTACACTTATAGCGACCTCGAGGTACGGGCAAATACGAGCTGGTCGATGGATGACTGGGACACTTTGAGAATTAGATCCGAATTACCGCTCGGTGGGGCAAACATAAGATCCACGATCGATTTTGACCCGACAGAAACCGAGTCCTTTAGCTACTGGAGAACTAGAGCGGACTTCGAGTTCTCTGACATAGACTTTCAATACACCTTCAATCTGGATCAAGATAGCGAAGACATATATAACAGGCTGGACGCCAGATGGAGTCTCGAGAGTGTGTCTTTCCGAAATAGGTCAGTGTTTACCGGCGCAAATCCCATGTTTGACGAGAACGTTTTCCAGACGAGATGGCGATGGGAAGAGTGTGAGCTCACGGTAAATACGAATCTCAGCTTCACGGACGAAGGATTCGAAAAATTTTCTGTTGATGTGGGAAACGTACCCTTATTCTATGGCACATACCTTGAATTTGACACCACTTTTGAACCGGATAGCAAAGAGGTAGAACCAAACCTCTTTTACCGCTCCGAATGGGTTGATTGTTTCAAGCTGCTCGCTGAGCTCGAGACTGATGAATACGATAACAAAATTGAGGGCTTCTCCATCTACGGGCTGCGCTTCCGACACGAGTTTCCCAACGGGATAGAGCTCAGAGTGGACTCCTCGACGATCGAAGAGAAAAACTCGTCCGTTACGGGAAACGGTAATTTCTCAAACAGGTTTAGGTTGTCCGGGCCGTTTTACGCCGGATACAGCTCTCCGGGGCGCTGGCAGCTGACGAACTATCTTGGTGCCGTTACCGACGGAAGTCTGTTTTCCTGGGGGGAAAGTAAACTGAAGGTAATTGCTCCAGTTTCGGAGGACTTCCAACTCAACACGGAAGTAACTTACAGGCAGGCTACCCCGAAGTGGGAATTAGAGATTGGGGGAGAAGTATACTGGTAGTTACTGGTAATGTAGGCTGCAGTTAAGATTACCTACAAAAGCTTCCGCATCGGAGGAAGCAGGCGACAAACCAGCGATAGCACGGTAAAATTTTGAAGCCGGTTGGAAGCACCCGGGCACAGTATGGGGCTCATTTTGGGTTCCTGTAAAAACTCTGCCCCGGTACAGATCCTGGGGCTTACTACATTATATGGAACCGGGTCACCTTTCCGTTAGTTGAGTCTCATCTTCTCTCAGCTTTGTATCCGTCTCTGAGATAGAACTTTACCCCTCATATAGAATTTTCTTCAGAATTTTCCCCAAGTGTAAGCTGGATTACGTAATTATTCTTGGATCCCCCTTAAGATAATCCGGGTGATAAGAATGAAATACACGAGAAGAAAGCTATTAAAAAACGGACTATTGTTTACAGGATTATTGGCCAGTGGCGGCCTCACTGGTCTGTCGCGGGGGAAAGCTGAGGAGAAATCTTGCGAAATAAGTTCGAAAAGGATAGAAGAAATCAGGAATAATATCATCAGCGGCGGACCTCCTCCGGACGGTATCCCGCCGATCGAAAAGCCAGGATACGTTACAGCTCAAAATATTACCGGACCTCTCGGTGGTTTGTTGGAAGAGGATTCCGTAGTAATAGGCTTGAACTATAACGGCCAGGTAAAGGCTTTTCCCAGGTCAATATTGGTTTATCACGAAATCGTAAACGAAGTGGCAAAAGGAGAAAAGATATCCGTAACGTATTGTCCTCTGACCGGTTCAGCAATAGGCTACAAAGGAAAGATAAATTCTCTGGAGACGACCTTTGGAACCTCCGGGAAACTTGTAAACAGTAACCTGGTAATGTACGACAGGGAGAATGGGACGGATAGCTACTGGTCCCAGATCCTCGGGAGGTCCCTATCCGGTCCGCATAAAGGAAAAAGTCTGGAACAGTTCCCCCTGATCTGGACCACGTGGGGGAGGTGGAGAGAAAACCACCCCGAGACTCTGGTACTCACGACGGATACAGGCCACTCTCGGCCATACGAGAGAGACCCTTACGGAAGTTACCGGGAGAAAGGGACTTATTATCAAACGGGCTCTCCCAATTTCCCCGTGATGGCAAAAAGCGACCGATTTCCTCCGAAAAAGGTGGTAACAGGAATAAAGGTCAATGGCTGTACTATCGCGGTCCCAAAAGACGAATTCAGGAAAAAGGTAGTTGTAAATATATCTCTCGGAGGAGAGCCAGTTGCCGTTATTTACGATCGAGAACTGGACGCCGTGCGTGCTTTTGAGAGGCGACTGGGAGGAAGTACCCTGGAATTTTCCTTTCGGGAAGGGAAGTTAATCGATCGAGATACGGGAAGCGAGTGGAAGCCGGACGGTAGTGCGATAGAAGGATCGATGACAGGAGAAAACCTGACCCCGGTTACATTCTTCGACGTAATGTGGTTCGGCTGGTACGCGTTTTATCCGGAGACACGGGTTTTAACCGTTTGAAGGATTCAACGACAGAAAGGGGTGGCTGAGATCCGTAGCAAGTAGGCTCTGTGAGGTTATACTGATCGTTTTTGGAGAGAGAATCGTAGCCGGGCCTAACTATCGGCCCGG
>CAZENJ010000122.1:4211-5508 GCA_964513485.1 uncultured Thermotogae bacterium
GTAAACTTACTCGATTTCTACATCAACTACTTCTTCCTCGGTTAGCGATTCGCTGAGCTCAGCCTGAATGTGAAGAACACCGTTTTCGAATCTGGCTTTCAGGTGGTCGGAATCTTCAACCTCTTCCGGTAGGGCGAATGACTGTTTGAACCTGCCGTAGCGCCTGCCTCTGCTTATGTAGTTTACTTCATCGCCCTTTTCTTCCTGTTCAACTTCACCCGTAACTATCAGTTTATCATTCTTCGCTCTTATTTTTATCTGGTCCTTTGTTAAACCGGGGAGTTCTATTTCGTAGTGCAGAGAGCCGTCCTTTTCATAGATATCCGTGTTGCCAAATCTACCCAAGCTATTGCCACCAAAGAAACCTTTTTCCAGATCCTGAAATAAATCGTCGAGCAAACCACCTTTCCCGAAAGGGGAAGGAACTCTATCTCTTTTTCGGTCTCTATCGGAAGGTAGTACCATTTTTGCACCTCCGTGTTGTGGACTTGGATAGTTTTTAGCAGACTAACCCTTACTCTGCTAATTTTATTATAAAGATTTTTCTTTTATTGTCAACACCCCGTGAAGTCAGTTTTCAAGTTTGACCTCCAGGGATTATGACATCAATTTTATGAAAAATGCCCCTCCGGGTCCGTGGCCGGAGGGGCTGGGTGACGAAGTTTGCTTAATCTATTTTTACCTCTATGGTTTCTTTTTCGTCTTTTTCCGGCAGAGGAGAAGTAATGTGAAGAACTCCATTCTCGAACTCAGCGGTCAAATCGCCTGCATCTTCAATTCCTTTTGGCAGAGGGTAGCTCCTTTTTACTCTGGTCCTTTTCCGCCGTCTGGATAGATAATTCCGCTTCTCGTCTTCTTCCTCTCTTTCCGTTTCCCCTGTAATCAGCAATTTAGTTTCCTTTGTCTGGACCTTTATCTCGTCTTTGTCGAAGCCCGGCAATTCCAGTTCATAGTGCAGGCTTCCGTCTTCCTCGTATATGTCAGTGTTCTTAAATCTATCCCTTCCGGTATTGTTGCTCGTTTTAGCAAGGTCTCCTAGCAGGTTTCTGAATAATTGATTTCCAAGGAGCGATCCGGTCGAGCTTCTTCTTGGAGTGAGCGCAATTCTTCTCATGTTTTCATCTCCTTTCGTGATGATTTGTAAATTAGCAGAGTAACCTTCACTCTGCTAATTCAATCTTATTCGACGGAGACTCTTTTTCAAGGCCGGGTTTTGCATCCAGGAAGAAACAGGAGGCCGGAAATGGAAGATGTTTTCGCAGGAGTTTTTCTCGGACCGGGGATTGTCATTCCTTCC
>CAZENJ010000123.1:0-5416 GCA_964513485.1 uncultured Thermotogae bacterium
TGGGCACAATCACCTGGACGGGTTACGGTGAAACTAGAGAACAACAACAATATAGAAAATAAAGACAGTCTGTTTTATTTTCGGCTGATCCTGCTTATTGCCGGGGTTGCCTATCTTGTATTCGGCTGGGTTTACGAGAGCTATATCCAGGGTGCCCCGCCGATGTCGATGTCCCAGAGGGTTGGCGCGTCGATATTCTTCCTTTTAATACTCGGCCTGACATATCTAAGTGAATGGGCCCGATCCCGGATCGAAGACCTGATGTACCTGGCAGTTGCGGGCGCGATTTCTCACCTGGTTTATTTCGCGTACATAAATGATTTTAGCTTGAACTACGGGCTAAGCATTCTCGTAGTTATAATCGTCGTCAATTTTCTCTTCCGGGGGACGAAAAAGTTAAGATGGTATAATGTTTTAATTAATGTCGGCGTTATAGCGGCTCTCTTTCTCGGGGATGCCCCGTCCTACAGCAGGATCGTTTACGCGGCTTCAGCGGTCGCTATAAGTGCGGGTTCGTACTGGCTGAGCAAATCGAAACTCAAGTTGCGAGAGGAATACGAACAGCTCTTTTACGATTCGCCGGTCGGAATGGTCAGGTGTAACGAGGACGGCGAGATACTGGACTTCAACAGGGAGATGGCCTGGATAGCGGGAAATCCGCCGGCGGAAAAACTGGAGGGCCTTAACGTGTTTGATCTGCTTCAGGTGGAAAGAAGCAAGATGGTTTCTTCAAAGGGCGGGGAAGAAGAGGTTGATTTTCCCTGGGGGCAGAGCGTCTGGGTCAACTGGAACGTGGAATTAATTCCCAGTGAAAGCGATAACCCCCGCGGTATCATCCTGGCATTTGACGATATCAGCGAGCGGAAAAAGGCCGAGGAAGAGATCGAACATATAACTTATCACGATGATCTTACTGGACTTTATAACCGTAATTACTTTGAGGAAAAGGTCGGATCCCTTCTCGCCGAGGAAAACTACCCACTTAGCCTCTTATTTATCGACGTGGACAAACTCAAACTCGTCAACGACGCCTTCGGCCACAAAGCGGGCGACGAGTTGCTGATTGAAGCCGGAGAAGTCGTAAAGAATTCCTGCCGGGAGGCCGATCTGGTCTTCCGCTGGGGCGGGGACGAAATAGTCGTTCTCTTGCCGGATACCTCTGAGGAAGAAAGTAACAAGGTAAGTGCCAGAATAAGGGATAACTCCGAGGAGTCGGAGTTCGAACCGATAGGGTTGATGTTATCAATCGGCGGGAGCACCGCGGAGGGACCTGATGTCTCGACCGGGCTGGAAGCACTGCTCAAGGAAGCCGAGGAAAATATGTACGAAAGTAAAATGGAGAAACAGGACGAGGTTTCAAAGATCATTCTTTCCGGTATTACAGAGAGGCTGGAGGAGAAGACCCACTCGATAATGGAGCATTCTCGCCGGGTGGAGGAGCTGGCAGTCCGGCTCGGTGAAAGGCTCGGAGTTGAGGGCGATGAGCTCGAAAAACTGCGCAAAGCTGCAAGGTACCACGACATCGGAAAAATTTCACTGGATGACGAGGTGCTGACCAAGGGTTACAGGGATATGAGCGAAGCAGAAGTGGAGCAGTTTAGAAGCCATAGCAATACAGGCTATCAGATAGCCAAGGAACTGCACGAGACAAGCGACGTTGCCCTGCCGATCCTGGAGCACCACGAGTGGTGGGATGGTACGGGATATCCTCAGGGTAAATCCGGAGAGGAAATTGCCTACGCATCGCGGATCATAGCGGTCGTAAACTATTATGCTTTTCTTACCTGTCCCAATTGCAATTATCGTGAACGAGTTGATAGAGAGGAGGCCAGAGCGAGGATACGGGAAAGATCGGGGAGCCAATTTGAACCGAGTATAGCCGAGGCCTTTCTTAAAATGGTCTGAATCCGTTTTCCTCAGATGCTTTCTATTTGGAAAATTGACTGAAAAGTCTCATCCTTACTGGGCACACGAATAATTAAACACTTTCAGGGAGGATTCTCGCATGAAACAGAAAGACCGCCTGTTAACGGCCCTGTCCGGAGGCAAACCGGACCGGGTTCCGACCTGGGAGCTGGCGATAAACCAGCCCGTGATTCGAGGTATACTCCAGGAGGACGCCCGCGCGATCGGAGACTTAAATGCCTATATGGTTCTGGCGGAAAGGTTAAATATCGAGGGACTCACGGCGTTTGAGGCCATGAACTACGGCAAAGTTAACGATGGAGTAATCGAGGACGAATGGGGCATAAAATACAAAGTCGGCGATCAGGGGGAAAAGTTTCCCGTCGAGGGACCTGTCGAAAACGAAAAGGACCTGAAAAGACTTAACCCGCCCGATCCGAAAGGTAGCTATCGCTGGAATACGCTAAAGATGATGAAATCTTTTTTCGGAGAGGAAAAAGCAGTTGCCGTTTGCGTCCATGACGCGTTTGAGTATTCCTGGTTCCTCCGCGGGGGCATGGACCAGCTCTTTCTGGACCTTTACCGCAACCCGGGGTTCGTAAAATCTCTTATCGAGGTCGTCGTAGATTATAACGTGGCTCTTGTCGAGCAGGCGGCGGAAATTGGCGCGGATTTTGTCGTCTCCGGGGACGATTATGCCTACAAAGCGGGGCCGTTGATCTCGCCGGAACAGTTCACGGAATTCTTCCTCCCGGGCTTGAGGAGAGTCGTTGAAGCCACGCACGAAAACGACCTGCTTTTCCTCAAACACTCCGACGGCGACGTCAGCCCCCTGCTGGATCATTTCATCGGGGCCGGAATCGATGCGCTCTGTCCGCTGGAACCGATGGCCGGGATGGATATTGGGGCAGTAAAGCAAGAATACGGCGACAGAATCTCGCTGGTCGGAAATATCGACTGCTCCAAACTGCTGGTGAGTGGTTCGGAGAAAGATGTGCGGCGGGCGGTGAAGGGCTGCATCTCTGACGGTTCTCCCGGGGGCGGACACGTTCTATCGTCCTCCAATACGATTCATTACGACGTCAGGCCGGAAAATTACCTTGCCATGCTGGATGCCCTGAGGGACTACGGCGAGTACCCGATCGAATGAGCCGGGGCTCGGGATAAGCCCCGACGACCTCCCTTAAAATTCCCAGCCGGCCAGTATCTGCCACGAATTAAACTAGTTTCTTTCTGATGACCCTCGCGGCGGTCTCTTCGCTCTCCGCGTTGACCGTCAGAGCGGAGACAAAATTGAAGGTACTGAATGCCGGTAGTTTGATGGTGCCGTTCAACAAAATAGAAGAAGAGTTCGAGAAAAGCACCCCGGCGTCGACGTCCAGGCTGGTAAGTTATTTGAGCTGGTACTCGTTCAGTTTCCGGACGAATTTTGCCACGGTTTTTCTCGGCAGAAAACGGACTAATTGCGGGGCGATTGAAGTAAAAGTTCCGGGTACGGTTACACGTTTCCCGTTTTTTAATCCCCGGTAGCCTACCTTTGCCGCTACTTCCGGGCTAACGGCGTAGGAGCCTTCGGATCCGTCCGTCGGTGCCTTGCCTTTTATCTTGAACTCCGTATCTACAGGGCCGGGAGAAAGGGCGCTTACGGTAATTCCGTAGCTTTCTACTTCTTCCGCCAGGCCTTCCGTGAAATTCTGGACAAAGGCCTTCGTGGCGTAGTAAAGTGCCATGAGCGGCCCCGGCTGGAAAGCACCGAGCGAGGAAACGTTGAGAATTTTCCCCCTACCTCTTTCCTTCATTCCGGGGAGAAATAACTTGGTCAGATGGACCACTGCTTCCATATTCAGGTCCATCATCTCCCGGTCCACCTCCCAGTCCGTTTCCGTAAATTCCCCCATCTGGCCCCTGCCGGCGTTATTTACCAGCAGGTCTATTCTATACCTGGATTGCTCCACTTCACGATATATTTCGTCCGGCGTCGCTGAATTACTTAAATCGCCGGTAATGACTTTCCCCCTGACATCGTAATCGCTCTCGATCTCTCCTTTTACTTCCAGAAGGTCTGGCTCGCTGCGGCTTACCAGGATCGGGTTGTAACCGTCCCCTGCGGCCAGCTTGGCCAGTTCGAAACCGATGCCGCGTGAAGCCCCTGTTATCAAAGCACCTTTTAGTTCGTCGTCTTTCACCGGTATCACCTGCTTTTATCAATTGTACGGGCTGGGGAGCGAGAAAGTAACCGTCAGTTAAATGATTATTGAATCGTTGGCGAAATCACCGGGCAGACATTATCTCACGGGAGCGAAAGCAGGCCGTCGAGCCTATAGCGGTCAGGGTACCGATGCCGAAGATAAGAGGGATAGCACCGACCTGCTCGAGCAGGAATCCGGTAAAGCCATAGGCCAGCGGCATTGCCGCCATAGCACCCATGTTCACCATGCTCATTACCCTGCCGCGTTTGTTGTCCTCCGTTGTTTTCTGCAGCAAGGTGATAATTGGGACGTTCGTGAAGGAACTGGACATTCCGACGCCGACAAGTGCAGTGCTGAGAATCCCGATCATGATAATCGTCGGAAGCAGAAAACCCTGGCTCAGTAAAAAGACCCCCGCAAATAGAACAAGCGAAGCCCCAATGCCGAGTATTCCTGACCCAAGACTCTTTCCCCTGTGAACTGTAACGTTGCCTATTATCATGCTGCCGGCGAAAGTCCCGACGGAAAGACAGGCAGTCATTGAACCATAGACGATGGCACTTAGACCAAGTGTTTCCTTTATGAAGAAGGGCAGAATCACGTTTATCGGCGCCATGATGAAATTGAGGCCGGCGGCGATGATTATCAGCTGTTTGATAAAGGGGTCGTTCACCACGTAACTCAGCCCCCCTTTGATTTTAAACAGAACGTCCCGCAGGAGGCTCTCGGCCCCCTCCCGGGAGACGGTACCGTAAGCTATAAGGGAAATAAACACCGTTGAAAGGAAAAAGGATAGGGAATCCAGAAAAAAGGAATTGGCCGGACCAAATACCGCAACGACCGCCCCTCCCAGCGACAGGCCAAAGAGAGAAGAGACAGCTTTTGTGATCTGTACCAGCGAATTGGCCGGATCCAGGTTGTCTCCCTTTACGAGATTTGGGATGCTCGAGAGCCTAGCCGGTCCGGCAAATGCCTCGGCAGTGCTGGTTAGAAACGCCACCGCGAAGATCATCCACATCTGAAGTACGCCGAGAGTATAAGAAATTGGAATGACAAGAACGATAAGCGTTCTCGCCAGGTCGGCGAGCACCATGATCCGTTTCCGGTTAAACCGATCCACCAGGACTCCCGCCGGCAAGCCGAAAAGCAAATTAGGGGTTATGCTGACGGCGAGGATTGCCCCCATCGAGAGAGCCGATCCCGTCAGCTCCAGCACCAGCCAGGCCAGAGCGATTTCGTGTATACCGTCACCGACCCGAGAAACCAGCTGGCCCAGCCATAGCTTTAAGAAATCGCTGTTCTTCAATGTTTTCAACATAACT
>CAZENJ010000124.1:0-5342 GCA_964513485.1 uncultured Thermotogae bacterium
GAACGAGTTTCTCGAAGGTGAAATTCGGGAACTCTGGGTAATTTACATGCAGTTTTACTCCGACCTGAAACAGGAGCTGAAGGTGGAAAAGCTTTTGCCTCTCAGCCCTTCGGAAACGGATGAAGCCGATCGGGAAGAGTCGGAAGAGACACCGCAACCGGGCTCCGAAACGGAAGAATATATCTTTGAACCGGAAAAGGAAGAAATACTGGCCAATTTCCTCAGGGAATGGTTTATGGAAAAAGTATTCTGGATCGTAATTAATACCAAGGCAAGCGAGCACGCGATTCGGAGGAAGGCGATGCGGGACGCGACGGATAACGCAAACGAGCTGATAGACGATCTCACTTTGACCTACAACAAGGCAAGGCAGCAGCAAATAACGAGAGAAATAGCTGACATAATCGGCGGGGCCGAAGCCCTCCGTGAAGAGGCTTAGTGCTAATGAGGTGAAACATGGTAGAAGAAGTAGAGAGTGAAGGTAAGATAACGGAAATTAAGAGCGCGGTAGTGGATGCAAGGTTCAGCACAGAGGAAGGGGTGCCTCCCGTCAACAACGCTCTTGTCGTCGAACGAGAGGAGGAGGACCTCGTACTGGAAGTGGCCAAGCACCTGGGGGACGAGGAAGTGCGGGCCATCGCCATGGATTCGACTGACGGTCTGAGACGGGGACAGCCGATATACGATACGGGTGGTCCGATCGAGGTACCTGTGGGAGAAGAGACGCTGGGCAGGATGTTTGACCTGACCGGCAGGCCGATAGACGAGATGGACCCACCTGACGTGGAGCAAACGTTTTCGATTCATCGACCGGCGCCCGATCTCCCCGAGCAGTCGACAAAGGATGAAGTGTTTGAAACGGGTATCAAGGTTATCGATCTCCTTGCCCCATTTCCGCGGGGAGGAAAGGTCGGTCTCTTCGGCGGTGCAGGTGTCGGGAAGACAGTATTGATCATGGAACTGATACGTTCCATCGGTTACGAGCACGAGGGGTATTCGGTATTTTCCGGCGTCGGGGAAAGAACGAGAGAGGGAAACGACCTCTGGCTGGAGATGAAGGAGGCCGGGGTGCTTGAAAATACCGCCCTGGTATACGGCCAGATGAACGAACCACCGGGAGCGCGATTTCGTGTCGGCCTATCCGGCGTTACCCTGGCCGAGTACTTCCGTGACGAAGAGGCACGGGACGTACTTCTGTTTATCGATAATATCTTCCGGTTTGCCCAGGCGGGTTCCGAGGTGTCGGCCCTGCTTGGACGGATGCCCTCTGAAGTAGGCTACCAGCCGACGCTATCGACGGAGATGAGCGAGCTTCAGGAACGAATAACCTCGACTCAGAGTGGTTCGATTACTTCGGTTCAGGCTGTCTACGTGCCGGCGGACGATTTGACCGACCCGGCACCGGCAACCGTCTTTTCTCACCTGGACGCTACTATTACGCTGGCCCGGTCGATTGCCGAAAAAGGGCTCTACCCGGCCGTCGATCCGCTGGACTCGGATTCGTCGATGCTCGACCCGCACGTAATACCACAGAAACACTACGACGTGGCCCAGCGAGTGCTGCAGACCCTGCAGAGGTTCGAGGACCTCCAGGACATCATCGCCATTATGGGAATGGACGAACTTTCGGAAGAGGATCAGGTTACCGTCGAGCGGGCGCGGAAAATTCAGCGGTTCCTCAGCCAGCCTTTCTCGGTTGCAGAACAATTTACCGGCAGAGAAGGAAAATACGTCGAACTGGACGACACGATAGAAGGTTTCGAGGCGATCGTGGACGGTGAACTGGACCATGTTCCCGAACAGGCCTTCTACATGATGGGAACTATCGAAGAGGTAATAGAGAACTACGAGAGCTAAAATACCTTAGATCTTGATAAAGCACTATTTGAGTTAGATCAATTAAGTCAAGAACCCCGCCTTCTGGGCGGGGTTCATCACGTTATAAATGGGTTCAACTCGATGGTACCGGGCTTATCTACTGATGGATTAAGTACCTGTATGCTCCCAGGGCTGCTTTTGCTCCCTCGCCCGCGGCGATAATTATCTGTTTTTCCGGAACGCTCGAGACGTCTCCCGCCGCGAATAAGCCGTCTACACTTGTCTCGCTGTCGCAATCGACGACGATTTCACCTGCGTCGTTGGTTTCGACTAAATCCTCGACTATGCCCGAATTGGGAATGAGGCCGATTTCCACGAATATACCTTCCACTTCTACTTCCTTTTCTTCTCCCGTATCTTTGTCCTTTAGTCGCATGCCGGTTACCATGTCATCTCCAACAATCTCCAGGATTTCGTGGCCGTAGTACTCCTCGAACGCAACCTCTTCCATGTGTTCCGATTGCTGTACGTGCTTCTGCAGGACCGGGTCCGCTATTGGCTCCGGCGCGATATCGACATTGACAATTCTGTTTGCGATTGGTAGCAGGTCGATTATCCCCTCGAAGGCGGAATTGCCGCCACCGATGACCGCGACGTCGGCGTCCGCGTAGAGCGGTCCGTCACAGGTGGTACAGTAACTGATTCCTTTTCCGGTGAATTCTTCCTCTCCCGGTACTTTTAGCTTCCTCCACTTTGCCCCGGTTGCGACGATCAGGGTTTTCGTTCTGAGCGTACCACCTTTATCGAGTTCGAGGTGGAACTCGTCGGCTTCCTTCTCGACGTCAAGTACTTCGTCTTCCAGCTTCTCCGGTTCGTATTTTTCCACGTGGTTCCGGAATTTTTTTACCAGTTCAAAGGCCTCTACGTCGGGAACTCCGAGATAGTTATCTATTTCGCTGGAGTAGAGAAGCTGCCCTCCCTCTTCCCTTGCGATCATCGCGGTTTTTAGTTCTTTCCTGCGCGAGTAGAGCGCGGCGGAATGGGCGGCCGGCCCTCCTCCGATTATTGCTACGTCGTAGAGTTCAGTTGTCATGATTTAATCCCCTTTTGAAGTTTGGTCAAATATATGAGAAAGTGGTACTGTATGATTATAATAGTATAGAACCTTCTGTCCTTCAATAGATAAATAGTTATTTAAGTTATACCGATTTTCTGGAGGTGAAGTTTATTGGGTCTATCCGTATCGGATTTATCAAAGGGGCTGACCGTCGAGTATCAGGGCGAATTGTATAGGATAACGAAATACGAACATTCCAAAAGGGGTCGAGGGGACGCTTTTGCCCGGGTAAAGATGAAGTCGTTCGACACGGGAAAAGTTTTGTCCAAGACTTTCAAGGGAAAAGAAGAAATCGAGAAGGCCTATCTCGATAAACGGCCTTTGCGGTTTATGTATAGCTCGGGCGAAAGCTATCATTTCATGGACGAGACCGATTATAACCAGTTTGAAATTCTTGAAGAAAAGTTAGGAGATAAAGTAAAATACTTGAAAGATAATATGGAGGTAGAGGGGCTTTTTCACGACCAGAGATTGATTTCAGTTGAACTGCCTACCTTTGTTGAACTGGAAGTTACTGATACAAAGCCCGGCGTAAAAGGGGATACGGCGTCCGGTGGAGAAAAACCCGCAACACTGGAAACCGGACTGGAAATCAAGGTACCGCTTTTCCTGAAAGAGGGAGCCACAGTAAAAGTAGATACGCGAGAAGGTAAATACGTCGAAAGGGTTTAGCTAGTCAACCTTAGTCGGACCGACCGGGGGCAAATTCGCCGCGAGGAGGGTAACTTATGGAGGAAGAATACAGGTCATCGATGGGACTTGGCGAGATTGAGATATCAAAAGACGTCATCACGACGATTGCAGCAGTGGCGGCTCTTGAAGTCGAAGGTCTAGTTGAACAGAGCAGTAAATCGGGAATATCTTCGGTCTTCAAGAGAAGCAGCAGTAAGACGGTCGAAACGGAACTGGAAGACGGCCACGTGAAAATTAACGTCAATATCGCCGTAAAGTACGGTTACCCCGTGCACGAAACGGCGGAAGAAGTCCAGGATAGGGTTCAGGAGGAGGTCGAAGAAATGACCGGCCTGAGCGTAAGCGAAGTAAACGTGGACGTTGCCGCCCTGGCTTTCGAGGGCGAGGAGGGAGAGCTGGAGAATTTAGAGGAGTAATACCGTGAATAACTTAAAAGACCGTTTTTTACAATTATCCTACGCTCTGCTTGGCCTGATCTGGCTGGCGATTGCGGCAGGTTTTGTCGCCTATGCTTTTGGTTTTTTCGCCGACTTTGGCCTGGAGAACTTTCTCGAGAGCCGCGCGGGCATCTTGCTGTTGTACGGAATAGGTGCGCTATCGGCCCTGGTCGGACTGTATTTTCTGCGAAAGTTTATCGCGTCCTACCGGATGTTGCTCTCTTTCGTTCAGGAAAGCGATTTTGGAAATATTCATATTTCCCATTACGCGGTCAAGGAACTGACCAGCGAAATCCTCAAGCGAAAGTTGGATCTTTCCTCTTTCAGGACGAGTCTGTCCCAGGCCTCGGACGGAGTCCAAATAGAGGTTTACGCGAAGATCCATTCAAAGGCGGATATCGGGGAGCTGGGGGAAAGGGTTCAGGAGGTCCTGCGGCGCGAGATCCCGGACAAAACAGGCCTGACGGTGGGAAGAGTTGACTTTTATACTCAGGGCGTCGAAGAGGAAAAAGAAGATAGGTCCAATTCCGAACCGGAGGAGCCAGAAGTTGAAGACATTACATTAAAAGGGGATAAAGATGAAAATTAACGCGAGAATTATCGGATCTCTGGTCGGTTTTATAGTTGCTCTCTTCTTTGTTTTCTTTAACTGGAAAGTCGTCCTGCTCGTGCTGGGGTTGAGCCTACTAGGCTACCTCTTTGGATTATACGTTGACGCGGGAGAGCAGGTAAAGAGAAAATTACGGGAACTGTTCTCGTTGTTCTTTAGCTAACGGAAAAAATGCAGAGACGAGAGGCAAGAGCGGAAATTTTAAAGGCGCTTTACGGTTGCGAGTTCGACGATGGCCGAAGGGGGGCAATCGAGGACCGTCTGGTAGAATGTGATCCCGGAGAACAGGCGGATTTCATAAGGGAAATGTACATGGGGACCCTTGACAGGCAGGAAGAGATAGACCGGATGATATCGGAGTTCGCCGTCGGCTGGAAGGTCGATAGGCTGGCTTTTCTGGATCGCAATATTCTCAGAATGGCTCTCTACGAGCTGCTATATTATAAAAAGACCCCGGCGGAGGTAGTTATCAACGAGGCAATAGAGCTGGCAAAAAAATACGGTACGGACAACGCTCCCAAGTTTATCAACGGGATACTCGATAGAATCTGGAAGGAAGAGAGCGGGAGAGAGGGCGAACTGAGGACATAACCCCCTCCGGTACGGCCCGTAGAGGTTTGATAATTGGGGTCGAACTATTATAATTTGAGGCGCTATCCGGAGAGTG
>CAZENJ010000125.1:0-379 GCA_964513485.1 uncultured Thermotogae bacterium
GCTGCCAGCGGGATGTCGGCGGTTGCCACCGTCCCGTCGTCGGTTTCCGGGAAGGTGAGTGCCTCTTGTCGTTCGACGGGTTTTTCGGCCAGGCGCTGGAGGTCGCCTTGGTGTGCCCACGCTTCCGGCCAGTGAAGGGCGTAGGTATCGAACGCCTCGATACCGAGTTCGTCCCTGCTGGTCGCCGCTGCCGTGAGCAGGTCCTCGCGACGGTGATTCGTTCGCCAGACTTTCCCGAGCACGAAGAGGTGGTCGCGGTCCGGTGCACCGGGTGCCGAGAGGAGGTCGCCGATGCGGTGTTCGTTGCCGTAGAGCTCTGCCGTATCGAACAGGCGATAGCCGGCGTCGAGTGCTGTCTCGATGGCGTCGACACGGTCGA
>CAZENJ010000125.1:389-5273 GCA_964513485.1 uncultured Thermotogae bacterium
TGACTAGCTGGTGTTTGCCCGACTGCGGGGGCTGTTACCGACTTTTGCTGTACGCCGTGAGTGCTCACACGGACAGAGCCACCGGTATCGGCGGCGGTCTCGATGGCGTTGCAGATGGCGACGACGTGTGCACCCCGGCGACCCGATGCCCGCGAGGGATTCCCGTCCTCGATGCCAGCGGCGAGACGCTCCAGTGGGTCGACATACGAGGCGGCCTCGGTTGGCGATTGGGGCGGGACCGTGGTGTACTCCCGTCCGAGCCGACCGAACTGAACAGCATCCCGGTCGTCTGCCATCGCGCCGGCATCGGCAACGAAGAGTGAGCCGTCGTCACCGTGGAGTTCCAGACCGTAGAACTCTCTGCTTCGGTGGGGTGCATAGAGGCTGGCCGTCAGGCGGACGGTCGGCCCCGAGGCGAACGCGAGCGTCGCCTCGACGTGACTGGGCACACTCGGCTGTTGGGCCTCCCAATCGGGCCAGATAGTCAGCGTGTCGGCGGTGCGAACCCGCTCGACCGGCCCGAACCACGCGACCAACAGCGTCAGCGGATAGACCGCCCCGTCGTAGAGCGGGCCGATCTCGAGAAACGACCCCGGCCGGTCGTGCCATTCGGTCACGCGCCCGACGTGCGCGTATGCGTACCCCAGCCCGACCCGACCGAGCCGCCCGTCCGCGAGCAACCTGGCGGCCCGTTTCTGGGACGGCCCCTCGGGATTCGCCGGTGCAACGCCCAGCGCGAGCTCCTGTTCACGTGCCAGGGCCACCAAGTCGGCCGCTCGCTCGGGATCGAGCGCGAGGGGTTTCTGGGAGTAGACGTGTCGGCCGGCTCGCAGTGCCTGTTCAGTCACGTCGGCGTGAGCGGCGTGACTCGTCAGGTTGAGGACCAGCGGCGCCTCGACTGCCTCCAGCGCGGTCTCGACGTCGGTGAACGCAGGGACTTCGTGGCCGTCAGCGAGGGCCGCGGCGCGGTCGGCGTCCAGATCGCAGACCCCGGCGAGGGACAGGTCCGTCGACTCGAAATCCGCGGTGTAAGCCTCCGCGATCGCCCCGGCGCCGACGAGCAGACAGTTCACAGCGGGAGGGGAAGCGCGAGCAGTATAAACCCCCTCGCCGGTGGCGTTTTGCCATTCCGGGACGAATCCCGCCCGTGACCGCGCCAGGACCGGATCCGCACAGCGTCGAACCAGCCAGAGTACCGCCCGAATAAGCGAGATGGCCGAGATTGCGGTCCTTCACAACACGCTGGACTTTCAGGGCGGGGCCGACGCCCTCGCGCTGCGGACCTGCGAAGCGCTCCTGACGGACCACGAGGTGACCCTCTTCACCGTCGCCGAGACGAGTCCCCGGACGCTCGCTGAACGGTTCGACGCGAATCTGGCGGGCCTCACGGTTCGAATGCCACCGTTCGCCGGGGCCATCTCCGCGACCCTCTCGCTGGGGACGCCGTGGTTCGGGGACCAGCTGGCGTTCAGAAGCGTGCTCCTCCGTCAGTGGGCCGCCTCGAAGCTCGAAGCGTTCGACCTCGCGGTGAGCACCACGAACGAACTCGCGCTTCCAATTCCCGCCGTTCAGTACGTTCACTTCCCCCAGTTCCGGCACCGCGATCTCGACCAGGTTACAGCGGGGCGCCTGAACCCGCTCTGGACCCGACTCGGGGCACCCTCGACGGCCTCCGTCCGGCGAGATTCGGTTCTCGCCAATTCGGCGTTCACCGCCGACGTCTTCGAGGACCTGTACGGCGTTCGGCCGACGGTCCTCTATCCGCCAATCGACCCCATCGAGGGGGCACAGCGCTGGGACCAGCGGGAGATGGGCATCGTCGTTGCGGGCCGGATCGCCCCGGACAAACGGACGCTGGCGGCGATCAGGGTTCTCGACCGCTTGCGCGAGCGCGGTCATCCGCTCCACCTCCACGTGGTCGGATCGGTGCCGCGGTCGTCCCGACAGTACGCGGCCCGCGTCAGCCAAGCGGCCGAGAATCGGCCGTCCGTCACCGTGGAGCGGGACGTCCCCCGATCCAGACTGGCGGACCTCCTGCGGTCCCACCGATACGGCCTGTCGCTCAAACCGCGCGAGCCCTTCGGCATGACCGTCGCGGAATACGTGACGGCCGGAATGGTCCCCTTTGCCCCCGACAGCGGCGGACAGCGGGAGATCCTCGCGTTCCGCGAGGACCGGCTGTTCGATTCGATCGAGACGGCGGTAGCGCTGATCGAGGAAGCTATCCAGCGCGACGACCGTCCGTCCCTCGACGCCGACCGGTTCTCGCGGGAGCAGTTCACGGCCGGAATCCGCCGCCAGGTCCGGAATCGACTCGCGAGCGAGGACTGAGCGGGACGACGCCATGCAGTTCGCGCGAGAACCGCGGACAATGCGGCGGGTTGCAGGGACCGGTAGGTCCAACTGTCAAGCCTGCGATGGAAGCCCCATGGACGGCGCCTACGCTTATCGGGTTCGCGTCGAGCGGGACTTCGTCGCACAGCATTTTCTCACCGTGCCGGACCCGGGCCCGGAAGGCGAGATCAACGGCCACCATTTCCGGGTCGAGCTCCGGTTCGCGGGGGACGAGCTCGACGAGCACGAGTATCTCGTCGACATCGACCGCGTCGAGGCGGCCCTGGACACCGTGGAAGCCCGGTACGCCGACGCGCTGTTGAACGACCTGCCGGAATTTGCCGGGCATAATCCGAGCGTCGAGCGGTTCGCGGAGGCCGTGGGCGACCGCGTCGCTGACGCCTTCGAGAACCCGAACCCGGACCGACTCGCGGTCCGGATCTGGGAGGACGACCAGGCCTGGGCGAGCCATCGCCGGGACCTGTAATGGACCACGCCGATCCCCGGTACCTCCTGGCCAAACGCACCGTCGACGAGCGGGCCTTCGCGGACGCGGTACAGGAGGCCGTGTGGTCGAGGCTCCCGCCGGCACCGCGAATCCTCGAAGTCGGCTGTGGGGTCGGAACGACGGTGCCCCGGCTGCTGGAGTGGGGGCTCGAGGCGTTCACCTATCGGGGCGTCGATCTCGACGAGCGGGCGATCGCGTTTGCGCGGGACGCGATCCCGAAGGAACTCCGCCGGGAGGGCCGCGCCGTCGATCAGACGCGGACGGGGTTTCGGACGGCGAACGCGACCGTCGAGTTCGCCGTCGGCGACGCGCTGGAGTTCCTCAGGACGGCCCCGGACGCGGACCTGATCGTCGGCCAGGCGTTTCTGGACCTCGTCCCGATCGAACCGACGATCGAGGCCATCGAGAGCGCCCTCGCGCCCGGCGGGGTCGCGTACCTCCCGATCACGTTCGACGCCGGCACCCATTTCGCGCCGCCCCACCCGGACGACCAGGCGGTCCAACGAGCCTACCACGCCGCGATCGACGAGATCGAGGGACGGGAGAGTCGCGCTGGCCGACGGCTCCTGGTACTCCTCGAACGCCGACCCGGAACCCTCCTGGCGGCGCGGAGCGCCGACTGGATCGTTCGCCCCGGTGACCAGGGATATCCCCACGACGAGCAGTACTTCCTCGAGCGAATCCTGTCGTTCGTCCGCTCGGCGGTCGGGCCGGGCTTCGAGGACTGGCTGGAGACACGCTCCCGCCAGCTGGCCGCCGAAGAGCTCGTTTACGTGGCCCACCAGTACGATCTCGCGTACCAGGCGGACGAGTGAGAACGGGCCACCGCTCCCGGGGACGCTTCGGCGACCGACGAGCAAACACATACGGGCCTCGACGGCGTATGCGGTGATATGTCACAACAAGGACGCTCGCGTCGGGCGTACCTCCGCGCCAGCGCCGCGCTCGGGAGCCTGGCGGTCGCTGGGTGTCTCGGTCGCCGGGAAGCGCCGGACGAAACCACGACGACCGCCGAAAAAACGACGACGGACGCGTCGGCGACCGAAACGACCACCGACACCACGAGTTTCCAGGTCGAGACCGTCGCAACGGGATTCGATCGCCCCTGGGGCCTGGCGATGCTTTCGGAGTCGGGCCTGCTCGTGACAGAACGCCCCGGTCAGTTGCAACTGGTGGACAGGGAGACCGGGGCGGTCACGTCAATTGCCGGTGTTCCGGAGGTGTTTGCCAGCGGCCAGGGTGGACTCCTCGACGTGACGACCCGGCCCGGGGACGACGAATCGATCTACCTCACTTACGCCGCCGAGGACGGGGACGGGAAGTCGAGTACGCACCTCGCGCGAGCCCGTCTGGATCGCGAGGGTGGGCGGCTGACGGACCTGGAGATGTTGCACGCGGCCGAGCCGTTCGTCGCGTCGAACGCCCACTACGGCTCGCGGGTAGCGTTCGGCCCCGACGGAATGGTCTACGTGACCGTCGGGGACCGCCAGTTCAAGAACTTCGGCCCGGACCACGTCGCTCAGGATCCCACGAACGAGCTCGGTTCGACGCTGCGCTTGCGTCCGGACGGCTCGATCCCCGAGGACAATCCCTTCGTCGGGGAGGCGACCGGCCACGACGTGGTCTACAGCTACGGGCATCGCAACGCCCAGGGAATGACCGTCCATCCCGAGACCGGCGCGATCTGGCAGAGCGAACACGGCGAGAAGGACGGCGACGAGATCAACGTCATCGAGGCGGGCGCGAACTACGGCTGGCCCGTCGCGGACCACGGCTGTCGCTACGGCACCAACGACCAGATCGGCGACCGCCCGGAAGAGCGCCCGGACCTCGCGATGCCGGTGTACTACTGGCCCTGCGGGAGCGGGGGCTTCCCGCCCGCGGGCATGACGTTTTACGACGGCGACGCGTTCCCGGACTGGCAGGGCGACCTCTTCGTTGGCTCGCTCGCGAAACAGCGACTCGCGCGATTCCAGTTGTCCGGTCGGACTGTTTCCGACCCCGATCCGCTGCTCGCGGACCGGGGCTGGCGGATTCGGGAC
>CAZENJ010000126.1:0-5265 GCA_964513485.1 uncultured Thermotogae bacterium
TCGTCACGCCGTTCATGGCTTCGGACGGAACTTTCTCCGGCTGGCAGGGCGAAGGAATGGTAGAAATGGCCAAAGAGCATTTCGATCCGCTGATTGAAAAGGCCATGGAAACCGTGGATACGGAGGAACGTAAGAAAGCTTACTATGAACTACAGAAGCTGGCACACGATAAAGCCATAGACGTCTGGCTGCCGCAGGCCGAGGGAACTCGCGTCCTCCGGTCCTGGGTCCAGAACGTGCCGTTCAACCCGATGTTCGCCAATTCATGGTCTTATGCCTATCCGATAAGCAAAGGATACGAGGAATAGGGCTCAGTCATCTAATTTTAGGGGGCCGGGCGAGATACCCGGCCTCCGTTTTTAATCTTTTCGTCGAGGGATAACTCATATGATAGCTTATATTACGCGAAGGGTACTGATTCTTCCTTTCGTCATTCTGGGGATACTGTTAATTATCTTTGGAATGTTGCAGCTTCTGTCGGCCAACCAGCGGCTGTCGACATTTATATCAAGTCCGGCCGAGCTGAAAAACACGGATATTGAGGTATTAAAGGAACAGTACGGTCTAAACGACCCGATCTGGGCCAGATTCGGTCGCTGGCTGGACGACGTGGTTCATTTGAGATTTGGCTGGTCGGAGAGCGCGAAGATGACGGCGAAGCAGGCGTTTATCCGATTCTTTCCCGTGTCCATGGAGCTGGCCCTGTGGTCGGTCCTGCCAATAATCATCGTCGGTGTTTGGCTCGGGACGGTAGCGGCTGTAAACCATAACAACTTTATAGATCACCTGACTCGGTTGTTTGCCATAGTGGGCTGGTCTTTGCCGTCATTTGTTGCCGGGTTACTGCTGTTAATGGTTTTTTACGGAGGGGTGGTAACCTGGTTTCCTCCCGGTCGGCTCGGGTTAAAGGCTTCGGAAATAGTTCATTCCGCGCAGTTCGTCCGCTACACTCACCTCAATACGATAGACGCGATCTTGAACTGGAACTGGTTCGTCTTCGCGGACGCGGTGCAGCACATAATCCTGCCTGCGATAGTCATGTCTTACGTTCGCTGGGCAATGCTGTTGCGGATCATGCGTTCCAGCCTGCTGGAAACTTTGAGGAAGGATTACGTGCAGACTGCGCGGGCAAAAGGTTTGAAGGAGAACGTAGTGATAAAGAAACACGCGCGAAAAAACGCGCTGATCCCGGTAGTTACGATTGCCGGCATCTACGTTGCTTTCCTGATAAACGGCCTCGTCATCACCGAGACCATCTTCAACTGGCATGGATTGGGGCGCTGGGCCGTGACTGCCGCACTGCAGTTCGATACTTCATCGTTGATGTTGTTTGCCTTATTCAACGGGGTCTTGCTCGTGATGGCTAATTTGGTCGTGGATATAATTTACGCTTATCTGGATCCGAGGGTTACATACGATTAAGATGAAGAAGAAAATAAAAAAGCTACTGACGAATCCTCTGTCGGTAACAGGGCTAGTTATTATTCTTTTTTACGTTGGTGTCGCGGTTGCCGCTCCCTGGATTGCTCCGCCGGAAAACCCGAGCGAGCCTTACCGGCTTCCACGGGATGGCTGGATGTCTACGCCTCAACCTCCCGGCGAGGGCCATATATTTGGCACGACTCAGGGGCAGTACGATATTTTTTACGGCGTAGTCTGGGGAACCAGAACGGCTTTTAGGGTCTCGTTGATGGTGGTGGGGTTATCTTCCTTGATCGGGATATTGATTGGAACCCTTGCTGCCTATTACGGTGGCGTGGTCGATAGCGTATTGATGAGGATAGTCGACGTTTTCTATTCTATTCCTTATCTCGTCGCGGCCATGATTTTGACTACGATTCTGGGGAGGAGCTTGACCAATGCCCTCATTGCTTTGATCGTATTCGGCTGGATGGGCTACGCCAGGTTGATTCGGGGAAACATTCTTTCAGTCAAGGAAGAAGAGTACGTGTCGGCAGCCAACGCGGTTGGAGCAACTGATTTTCGCATTGTCTTCAGACATATTTTGCCGAACTCTATCTTCCCCGTGGTCGTCCAGGCCTCGATGAATATGGGGACGATCGTGATCACCGCAGCTACTCTGAGTTTTCTCGGTGTGGGGGCGCCTTCCGGTTACGCCGACTGGGGCCAGATGATCAGTTTCGCCAGAAACTGGATCCTAGGCACACAGGGTAATCCTTTTGAATACTGGTACACGGTGGTAATACCGGGAGCCTCGATTACCATGTTCTGCCTGTCCTGGAATTTAATCGGCGACGCGTTCAGGGATATAATGGATCCAAAAATGCAGGGAGGGGGAGTTTAGACTTGATCGGCAGTCGATAATTTCTTCGGGACTCCGGTCCGATCGTATAAACTTTCAGCCAGGCGGTTATTTTACCTCGCCCAGTTTATCCTGATCCCATCACTGCCCTGGTGTGTGAAGTCGGGTATCGGAAAACCGCCGAACTCTGATGGTGGAGTGCGCCGGTTATTAATCCTGGGGGTGGTTCGGTAGGCGTTGTGCTGTTGAACCCATTATGCTATACTCCCATTGGTTTTAAGCTAAACTGTTAAAGATAAAGGCGATAGGCTTGGAGCAATTTATTTTATTGGCAAGATGAGGTGGTAGTTTCATGGCAAATTCGAAGACATTGAGTTTGATTGGACATTCCGGAACAGGGAAATCTGAATTGGCGAAGAAGTTCCTGAATATCAGCGGCAAGGATGGCGATTTGACCTTTGACCCTTCGCCGGAAGAACAGGAACACGGACATTCGATTGATCTGGGGATTGGATCGTTTAAATACGGGGGGCAGGGCTGGAATTTACTCGATACTCCCGGAGCAGAGGAGTTCCTCGAGGAAGTTTACAAAGGAGTTTTTGCTTCGGAAGCCTCCTTGATGCTGATTGACGCTGAAAAAGGAACACAGGTCCATACGGAAAACGTCTGGAATATTACCAAGGATTACGGCAAGCCCACTGCGGTTCTGGTCAACAAGATGGATCTGCCGGAAGCGGATTTTCAGGCGGCGCTGGCGGAACTGAGGGAACAGTTCGATCAGGAGTTTGTCGCCCTTCAGCTGCCGATAACTGAAGAAGGAGAGTTCGTTGGCTATGTAGACGTTCTGGAGGAGGAAGCCGTTTACTTTGACGGCAGCAAGGAAGAACCTCCGGAAGATCTATCGAGCGAACTAGCCGAGGAAAGGGAAAATCTCCTCGAAGGTCTGGCCGAGCAGGACGACGAGTTAATGATGAAATACCTGGAGGAGGAAGAGATAACGGAAGAAGACAAGGCCAGGGCGCTTGAATCAGGCTTTGCGGCGGACGAGATATCACCCGTATTTGTTTCATCGGTGGAAAACGGGTCCGGCGTCGACGTTCTCCTGGATAAAATGACGAGTATAGTCCCGGATTTCAACCCCGAGACTTCCGGTCGATCCGACCTGCTCGTATTTAATAAATTATCGGATCCTTACATGGGGAAACTTTCCTTCGTGAAAGCATACGGCGAAGGGGTCGAGGAAGGGGCTTCTCTGCGAAACCTCAGGAACGGCCAGGAGATAGAAATAACCGATATCTATCGCTACTTCGGTGGCGACCAGGAAAAGATTCACGAAGCCGGAAAGGGCGATATAGTGGCACTGGGCAAGCTGGAGGACGTTTCTCTCGGCGACACACTGACTGATACGGGAGACGAAGAAATTGATTTCGTCGACTTCCCGAAACCCGTTTACGATCGAGCCGTCAAGCCGAGGAGCCGGGAGGACGAAAGCAAAATGAGTACTGCTTTAAAGGAATTAGTTGCAAACAAAGCGACAATTACCTACCACAGGGATGAAGTGACCGAGGAAATGATTCTCTCCGGGATGGGAGTCAACCACCTCAATATCTTCAAAGAGAGGCTGAAGAGCGGATTCAACGTGGAAATAGATACGACGGAACCCAAAGTACCCTACAAGAAGAGTGTTGCAAAGAAAGCAGATACCAAGTACCGTCACAAAAAACAGTCCGGCGGCAGGGGCCAATACGGCGAGGTATATCTCAAGCTGGAACCACTTGCACGTGGAGCGGGATTTGAGTTCGTGAACGAGATCAAAGGTGGTAACATTCCTACCCAGTTTATTCCGGGCGTCCAGAAGGGTATCGAGGAGGCTCTTGACGACGAGTACCCGATAACGGACGTTAAGGCAATTGTCTACGACGGGGATCACCATCCGGTCGATTCTTCCGAGATGGCGTTTAAGATAGCCGGCAGAGAGGCCTGCAACAAGGCGGTCGAACAGGCGGGCCCGATACTGCTGGAACCGATCATGGAAGTAGAAGTTACTACTCCCGGAGATTTCACGGGAGACATAATCAGCGACCTCAACGGAAGACGGGGGCGAATTCTGGGTTCTGATACATCCGGCGGGTATACCGTGATCAATGCGGAGGTGCCTCAGGCAGAGGTAATGAACTACGCGACCCGGTTGAAATCACTGACCCAGGCCAGGGCTACCTTCCAGATGGAATTCGTCCGGTATAAGAAAGTTCCCAGCAATATTGCGTCTGATATACTCGATCGGTGAGCCTAGATGTTAGTTAAGGAATTTTTGCAGAAGGATCCTGCGTCGGCGCACGAGGGCAAGTCGGTGGCCGAGACCCGGGAATTGATGGAGGAGAACAACTTTCGGATAATCTTCGTGGTCGACGAGGAGGAGCGGCTGATCGGATTCCTGACTTACGATTCGATCAAGGAAGTGCCCGGTGAGAAGGTTATAGATGATTACCTTTCTCATTCGACTCTACATGCGGAAGAGACCGATACGATTGACAAGGCGGTAAGTATAATAAAAGAATATAGCCTGATGGTCCTCCCCGTAGTCGATTCCGATAGGAAACTCGTCGGCGTCCTGACCCCGGGTAAGCTATTCGAGGAATTCTCTGAATTGCTGAATTTCGGAGAAGGGGGTTTCTGGATAACTCTCCCCTGCGAGGACAACGATGATATCGACGGCATTCTTTCCGTCCTCAAGGAACACGGCGTCGAACTGTTAAGTTTGCTTAATTCGGAGGAAGCCGACGAGAAAAAGATAATCGTAAAGGTCGGGAAGGTGGAGGACCACGAAGCACTGAGAAAGTCACTGGCCGAGGTGGTTTAACATGCGAAAATTTTCCGTAAAGACGACCTCCAGGGAGGTACTGAAGGACGTGACATCCGAGGTAAAGGAGATCGTTCGGGAAGCCGACATTAATGAAGGAGTGTGTACGCTTTACGTGCCCCATACTACGGCGGCAATCACT
>CAZENJ010000127.1:0-5043 GCA_964513485.1 uncultured Thermotogae bacterium
GGGTGGGTATTTTACGAAGATTCTACGGCAAAAACCCTTTTATTTATTGCTTCCACGTCTGCCGGAACAATCCTGTTGCTTATAGCGGTATTTCTGTTTCTCCGAGGGTTTCCCGCCTTTCAGAAAGATCCCATATTCTTTATTACCGGTTCCGAATGGCGCGTTTACCGAGAGATATATTCTCTGGGGCCGATGATCTGGGGTTCTATAATAGTGACTTTTGGCGCGACTTTAATTGCTGCACCGATGGGGATAAGCTCGGCGATATTTATTGCAAAGTTTTCCCCCGAATGGTTGCGGAGTTTTCTCAAGCCCGCTATTGAACTGCTTGCCGGAATCCCGAGCGTCGTATACGGTTTTATCGGGTTTGTTCTGTTGAATTCCGCAATTATGGATTACTTCAACATCTCTAACATGGGTCAGTATTTTGCCCCCTCTATTATACTGGGCATAATGGCCCTTCCGACCATTGCTTCCGTCGCCGAAGACGCAATTGACGCCGTGCCGGAGCACATGGAAAAGGGTGCACTTGCCCTTGGAGTAACGAAATGGCAGGCGATCAAAGAGGTTACTTTGCCTTCGGCTTCTTCCGGAATAACCGCAGCCCTGATACTGGGCATCGGGAGGGCGCTCGGAGAGACTATGGCGGTGACAATGATGATCGGCCACAAGACGGCCTTTCCCAGTCCGATATTCGATATCTTCGAGCCGGGAGAAACTCTGACTTCGCTGATTGCCTCTCAGATAGGCAACGCGTCGGGGAAGGCGGTAGAAGCTCTTATGGGTGCCGGTCTCCTGCTGTTCCTGATAGTATTGGTGCTGTCGGTGACCTCCCGGATAATCCAGAGCAGGTTGCAGAGGAGGTTTAGAAGAGGCTAATGGCTCCCGTCAGAGAAAATATATCTGAAACCGACGCTGTCGACAATTCTCTAATTTCTATCGAAGGAAGGGTAATGCGGCGAGGTATGCTAGTTCTCTGGTTGCTTCTGGGAGTTGTCTTTCTGTCCTTGAGCACTCTGCTGGCAATTCAGCCGGATTTTCTCTCGGAAACCCTGATATCGATTCTGGGGGGAGTAATACTTGCTGCGGCAGGGCTAACTGTCATCGCTTTTAGAGTTATTGACGACTATCAGCCGCCGATAAGCCACTTTCTTCTGTCCCTATCTATGATAGTTTCTTCCGGCGTGATCTTCGTGTTCTTTCCGAATCAGGGCATAGTGCTGCCGGGGCTGGACGGGGACATTACGCCGCAGCTGGCGACGATATCGCTGTTCTTTCTCGTTACGTTTGCTGCTGTCTGGGCGGGTTTACTGTTCTACTGGGAGAACCCGGCTCATAACAGGCAACTGGCCGTACAGTACTTTACCTGGGTTTCAGTTCTTATCCCTCTGGGAGTGCTGGCCTTTTTTATCGTTTATACGATACTGGAGGGTTCGGCGGTGATCACCTGGGATTTCATATCTTCGGCGAGCGACCTGATGCGGGGAGAGATCGGAATCTTTCCGGCGATAATGGGAACCTTTTCTTTGATCATTGGTGCTACCGTATTCGCGGTTCCACTGGGCGTGGGCGCAGCGGTCTTCCTTACTGAATACGCAAATAGGGGCTGGATAAAACAGGCGGTTGGTGTCACGGCGGACTGTCTCTGGTCGACTCCCAGCATAGTATTCGGACTTTTTGGTTACGTATTTCTCGTTCCAAGGATTACGGGACACTCGACGCTCCTGGCCGGACAGATCATCCTGGCCGCGATGCTGTTGCCGCTGACGATTGCCACATCCACGGAAGCCATTACTGCCGTTCCCGATGAATTCAGAAACGGTAGTCTGGCCCTTGGTGCGAGCAAGTGGTGGACCATAAGAAGGGTGGTACTACCGTCTTCGGTTCCCTCAATCGTCACGGGAGTTCTGCTCGGTATAGGCAGGATAGCGGGGGAAACTGCACCGATAATGTTGATCGCAGTTGCTTCTCATACGAACGCTCCGGACTTTTTCTCGCTCTCGGCCCCCTATTTTCACCTGGGACCGCTGTTTAGCGAGGTTGATGCCTTGCCGTACAGGTTGTACGCAATATATAAAGCCGGAGTCGGGGGCAGCCTTCAGGAGGCCTGGGGTACCGCTCTGGTATTGATCGTGCTGGTGCTCCTGTTCTACGGCCTGGGGATTATCGTGAGGAGTTACTATAGAAGGAATAGAGGCTGGTAGATTCGAGGGGGAGATTTCCAAAAGGATGGATAATAATTCGACCTTAAATCACAGGGGTGGGAATATTTATGGCGCAACTCACGAAGGAGAGAGGAATATCGAAAGAAGGAAAGGAAGAGGAGAAAGTAAATATTTCAGCTGAAGCAGCAGTAGAAATAAGAAATCTCGACGTGTATTACGGTGAGGAGAGGGCTATAAAGGACGTATCGCTTGACGTCCTGAAGAAAGAGGTTACAGCGCTGATCGGCCCCTCCGGATGCGGCAAGTCGACTTTGCTCAGATCAATCAATAGAATGAACGACCTTATCGATGGAGCGAGTGTCGAGGGGACGATAGCCGTAGATGGACGGGATATTTACACAAATGAAGTACAGGTAAGCAAACTCAGACAGAAGATCGGACAGGTCTTTCAGAAGCCGAACCCGTTCCCGAAAAGCGTGTACGATAACATTGCATTCGGGCCAAGAGCTTACAGCCACCACCTGAGAAAAGAAAAGGGCGTCTTTAGTTCTTTTAAAGGGTTCTTCCGCAGGGAGGAGAGGAGTCCGATTGACGGCCGGGATATGGACGACGTAGTCAGGGATAGCCTGGAACAGGCTGCTCTGCTCGAGGAAGTCGAAGGAAAGTTACACGAATCCGCGATGGACCTGAGCGGGGGGCAGCAGCAGAGGCTCTGTATTGCCCGTGCTCTTGCCACGAAACCCGAGATAATCCTCATGGACGAGCCAACGTCTTCCCTGGATCCGATTTCGGCGGGGAGAATTGAAGACCTGATTGAGGACCTCAGTCAGGAATACACCGTACTTATCGTTACCCATAACATGCAGCAGGCTGCCCGAATTTCAGACAAAACGGCCTTGCTCTGGCTTGGTGAACTTATCGAGATGGGAGAAACTGATCAGCTCTTCGAGAACCCCGAGAAGGAAATGACGGAGAAATACATTACAGGCCGTGTTGGTTAGCGTTTTGGACAATTCAGGACTTTTTTAACACTATTTCCCCGATAATTCGCCAGAGTCCGTATTCTACGACCTCCGAAGAATCACCCGATACGACGACCAGCAGGCTTCCATCCGCCCATTCGGGAAAGCTGTTCTTGAGAGACTTTTCGGATTCGGGATTAAATTCTTTAAGAATGTCGGAAGAGTGGAGAAAGCTAAGCTCTTCGTCTATCTCGAGAATGATTGCACCCCGGGCTCCTTCCCTAATTGCCAGGTCGCGAAAGCTCCAGGCCGGTCCAGATAGCTCGTCTATTCCACCAAGCAAGGCG
This sequence comes from uncultured Thermotogae bacterium, assembly GCA_964513485.1. Taxonomy (GTDB): domain Bacteria; phylum Bipolaricaulota; class Bipolaricaulia; order M55B111; family M55B111; genus JAGXLP01. The sequence continues at coordinate 3,475 of CAZENJ010000127.1, forward strand.
GCAGTATTGGTCTCACCCATCGATAGATCAGGTAATTCTACTGCCTTTACTCCCCAGACCGATTGAAGCAACGGGCCAAACGCCAGGCGCCCCATATCAGTCAGGCTCGTTCCCCGTCTATCCATCTGAACGATACCTTCCGATTGGAGATGTTCCAGTACAGTCCGGACGGAACTCTCTGAAGCGCCGACACGCTCCGTAAGAGTTCGCCGCCCGGACGGTCCCTCTTTCAGCAGGTAAATTAATTCCGAAGCCAGCGGGTTTCTGAGAATTTTCGGCACTTGTAATCGACCCCTAGACTCTTTGTCAGTTACTCCTTAGTTAAAAACTTCAGCACGGAGATTTCCACGTCTCGGATAATTTCGAAAGAGACGTCTCCCTGCCAGAGGTTCTGTATGAGACCGGGTTTTTCCGGGGCAAAGGTCATCAGGTCGTAGCGGCCTTCCTTGGCCTCTTTCAGAAGTTCCGTCGACAGGTCACCAATCCGGTGACGGGTTTCGGTTTCGATTCCAGCTTCTGTAAAGATATCCCGGGCTGCCTGCAGATATTCTTTCTCCTCGAATTCAAATTCCTTTCTCACATCCGCCAGGCCTTCCTCGTCCTCCGGTGAAGTATAACCGTCGAAGTGAGGGTGTCCCTCCTCCAGAATAGAAAGGAAGGTGACGGAAGGTTTTGAATATTTAAGAAAATTGCTCGCGAACTTGGAGAGGTTTAGGCACCTTTCTCCGTCGTTTGGTACGTGCATTAAGACTCTCTCGCAGGACTTTAACTCTCCTTTGTGAATTAATACGGGAAGCTGCGATTGTTTTAGTAACGGCTTTACATGGGCTCCAAGAATTTCTCGGCTGAAACCACCGTGGCCGAAAGAAGTCAGGGTAAGCAAATCAAATTCCTTTCCCGCCAACTCCTTCTTCACCTCTTCCACGGGGTCGCCCGAGGCGGAAGTAGTTATTACGTTTAAGGAGGTTTGGGAGAATACGTCTCTCGCTCCCTTCAGTGCCTCTTCGCTTTCGAGGTTATCGAAGTGTTTTCTCTGCTCTTTTGCGAGATCACGACGCCTTTTCTCCTCTACTTCCGAGCTTTCTTCAGCAACGTAAATTATGTCGATCTCGTCGACGCTTTCGTTCAGCAAACTTTTTAAAAAGATAAGAGCGTTCTGGTCCTCATCTCTTCCCTGACTGAAATAGAGTACCTTAAAAGCCATATTATTATCTCACCCGGCTAGGAGAATTTCTCCAGCAGCGAACTATAATCATCATTATCATTATACTTTATAAGTTTAGTCATATAACACCCAATAAATTCCACCAGACCGCAACTACTAAGGACAGAATACCGAACCCGGCAAGTGTCATCAAGGCTCCGGCCTTGAGAAAATCCCTGGCTTTTATATAACCGGAAGAGTAGATAATAGCGTTCGGAGGTGTTGCGATAAGCAACAGGAAACCGAACGACGTAGAAACCGCGGTGAGCAAAGCGACGAAGACCGGACTAAGAGTACTGTATTCGGTTAGTTTGAGCGTGATTGGACCGACAACACTTGCTGCTGCCGCGGCACTCATCAGGTTG
>CAZENJ010000128.1:0-3648 GCA_964513485.1 uncultured Thermotogae bacterium
CGCCTCCGAACTCGAACTCTGGTCAGTATCAATATCATCATTTTGTGAATCATTTTTAGTCTCGGTCACCTGAAAGCTATCAGGTACTCCGGACTTAACGGAGGGTTGATCAGAATTGACATCAATACCTTTGCCATCATCAGATCCATATCCATCAAGGGACTCTTTAAGAAACTTCAATCGGTGTTTCTGACGCCGTTCTTTCGACCTTTGGTCATAATGTTTATTTAATACTGGAAGTGAGACGTCAACTCGGTCCACTAACAACTCTTTTGGCACGCCCTTCTCAATCTGTTTTTCAATAGAATACCGACGAAGTGGATGCATACTGAAGCTTGAAGGACATTTGGAAGCGTTTTTACTCAATCTCGAATCACACTGAGATTTATCGCGACCGTGAGGACAATCACCAGAATGAATACACGGGCGAGTAACTTTGTAGAAATCCCGTCGAATTGTTGATTCGCTTACTCGTCCTTCTTTTGTTGTAAATAACGGCTTTCGGCCCCACTTGTCGGTGACCGCATGTCTATCTGGGCTTGAAAGGTATTGTTTATAAAGATCAGATAGGTCATCAGATATGTTCACATGCCTCTCACCATCTGACCCGTTTTTCAAAGGCGTCCCTTTTTCTTTCAGATTCTGTTTTTGAGGACGGTGAGTGAGATAGATAACACAATTTTCCAGGTCAATATCCTCAACATCCTGAGCGCGAATCGCGCCTGTTCGCCATGAAATCTCTCGAATGGACTCAAACTCTAGGCGTACACGGGAAGCGGGACGGTGTGTTTCAAGGTACTGTCGAATAGACGAAACTTCCTCCTCAGAGGGTTTTTCTTTACAAACTTCTTCCTCTGGCGGAACGTTCGGCATTGGAACCTTATCTGGAAGGGATGGTTCAACCGCCTCGATCTCGACCAAGAAGACCAGATACCGGCGAAGGAAACTCATCGTACCATTTAGAGAAACCTTCTTTTGATCGCGTTCTTCCTGGATATAATTACGAAAATTCCGTAGTTTTCGTCCACTCAGATCATTCATATTGGAGAACTCTTCTTTGTCAGCCCATTCGCCGAACAAATCTAGTACACCCCTGATTTTTCTCTGAGTTCCCACGCTAGCTTCTTCCCGTTCCTTTTTGTACATTTCTTCAGATTTTGTGGGGGTGATTGGTTCCAAATCTGACTCACTCATGTACAAGTGATGAAAATTGGTTTTAGCATAAAAGGGTTAGGTCGACTCAGTTCAGAGGAGGCAAACCCAAAATTATGTTTGGAAAACTTCACTAAAAGTTTATGTTAAACAAAATTTCCTTAGGAAATCTAAAAACGCGATATTCAATAAAATTATTTTTGAGAGAATAAGTGCATTCAATTCAAAGATTAAGAAAAATCATAAACCGGTTCCCCACGGCAAGAATCCAAGGATTTCGATAGATAAACCCAATTAATGTGCCCGGCATAGAATGCACAATTAATAATTTCAGAGGGAAGATCCGCGATGATTGAAACTCATAATTTTCATAGAGATACTCTTGTTAACTGGTGTGTATTTTTCTCTTGGCGATGTCTTGGGCTTTCAACTACATCCAAAGAACTCACAAACGATCTCCACGGGGGCAAAATTAAACTCACCCTGGTCAATACCTTCACACAGATCCCAGAAGGCGTCAACCCGCATACGGAGTTCGTATGAGTTATGAAACTCAAAATTCCAGATATTCAGGAACTTTTCTGCAAAAAGGCAGAAAGAACGGCTCTATTGCTCAATATCGAGTCCTTAGAAACCGTGAGTGATCCGTATGGGTCGGGGCGGATTCGAACCGCCGGCCTGCTCCGTGTGAAGGAGCCGTCATAGCCTGACTAGACCACCGACCCGCTATGCTCTCCTAACGCGAGGACACTCTTAAGCGTTGCCGATTCGAGAACCGCGTCAGTACGTCGGGTTCCGCTCCGGCACGTCCTCCCGCCGGTTCGCCGCCCGCGCCTGCACGTACAGTAGATCAGAGAGCCGATTCAGGTACGTCTGCACCGCATCGCTGACGTCGCCTGCGCCGGCGAGGGCCGTGACCTGGCGTTCGGCCCGCCGACAGACGGCCCGGGCGTGATGCAAGTGTGACCCGGCGTGGCCGCCACCCGGGAGAACGAACTCGGTCTGCGCCGGCAGCTCGGCCTGGACGTCGTCGATCCAGGTCTCGACCGCCTCGACGTGGGCGGCCGCGATCGCCGGATCCGAATCTGCGTCCGGATTCGCCAGATCGGCCTGAAGGACGTGGAGATGGTTCTGAACGGATACCAGCTGCTCGTCGAGGTCGTCGTGGCCGGTCGGGTGGGCGACGCCGAGGAGGGCGTTGAGTTCGTCGACAGTTCCGTAGGCCGCCACCCGCGCGTCGTCTTTGCCGACCCGCGTTCCGTCGAAGAGATCGGTCTCGCCCCCGTCCCCGCGGCCCGTGTAGATCGTCATGCCAGGGACGTTTCGACGTACGACACGATCCGGTCGGTGTTGGCCATGACGACCGACCGCTCGTCGTCCTCGAGGACGGGGACCCCACGCTGATTCGAGAGTTTGCGGACCTCGTCACGCTTCGAGAACTCGGGTTCGACCCACTGGATCTCGTACTCGACATCGTTCTCGTCCAGCACCCTTTTCACGCGCTCGCAGTGTGGACACCCGTCCAGGGCGTACAGCGTCACGGTCATGTCCCGGGCAAGGTGCCGTATGGGTAAATGTGTTCGGCACCCGGCCCCACAGGCCCGAAGTTGACGAACCAGTATTTTGAATGTGCCGGGCGATAGAGGTTCGCGTGATGCAAACCGAGCACTACTGCCCGGCGTGCGAGGACGAACAGACCTTTTCGTTGATGGCCAGCGAAGCCATTCACCTGGGTCGGAAGACCAAGTGGTGGTGTGAGGAGTGTGGCTACGAGCTGGTCCTCATCGACGACGAGGCCGACAGCGCACCCGCTCCGGCCTGATTCGAACCGCGAAAAAGCGATCGACGGGGCTATTCTTCCAGCGCGTGCCAGGAGAGCCGCGTGTTCCGGGCCGCGTCGGCCTGGTCGATGTGCCGGGCCGTGGACCGATGCGGTGCGGTCTCCAGCTCTTCCTCGCTAGCCTCGTAGGCCGCGTTGAACGCCTCGGCGAGCTCGTCGAGGGTCCGCTTGGATTCGCCCTCGGTCGGCTCGGTCATCAGGGCCTCGGAGACGATCTCCGGCCACTTGGTCGTCGGCGGGTGGACACCGAAGTCCAGCATCCGCTTGGCCATCCGGGCGGCGTCGAGGTCGCCCGCGCTCGCGACGAACTCGTGGTGGAACGGTTCGTACGGGATGTCCAGGTCGATCTGCTCCGCGAGGTAGTTCGCGTTGAGCACCGCGTTCGCGCTGGTGTCACACAGCCCGTCCTCGCCCAGCCGGGCAATGTAGGCCATGGCCTTGATCAGCACGAGCCAGTTGCCGTGGAAGTCGTGGACCTTCCCGATGGTCTGTGCGGGCTCGTACAGCTCGAAGTCCTCGCCGTCCTTTCGGACCTGCGGGGACGGGAGGAACTCGGTCAGCTCGTCGACGACGCCCACCGGGCCCGCGCCCGGCCCGCCGCCACCGTGCGGGGTGGCGAAGGTCTTGTGGACGTTGTAGTGCATGATGTCGTAGCC
>CAZENJ010000128.1:3658-5041 GCA_964513485.1 uncultured Thermotogae bacterium
CCGCGTCGTGGACGATCTCGGCGTTCTCCTCGATGTCCCACTCGAACAGCCCCAGCGTGTTGGGGTTGGTGAGCATGAACAGCGCGGTCTCGTCGCCGACCGCGGCCTCGAGGGCGTCCAGATCGACGCGGCCGTCCTCGGCGCTCGGGATCTCGACAACGTCGTAGCCGACCATCGCCCCGCTGGCGGGGTTCGTGCCGTGGGCGGTGTCCGGGACGACGACTTCGTTGCGGTGGCCCTCGCCGTTGGCCTCGTGGTAGGCCGCCGCGATGCGGTTCCCGGTGAACTCGCCGGCCGCGCCCGCGGGCGGCTGGAGGGTGACGGCGTCCATGCCGCCGATCTCCGCGAGGTACTCCTGGAGCTGGTAGAGCAGTTCCAGGTTCCCCTGCACGCTCTCGTCCGAGCGGTCGGGGTGGACCATGGCGTTCGGGTCCGCCGCCACGTCCTCGGTGAACGGCGGGTTGAACTTCATGGTACAGGAGCCCAGCGGATACGGCCCCGTCTCGACCGCGTAGTTCTGCTGGGAGAGGCGGACGTAGTGCCGGGACAGCTGCGGTTCGGAGGGCGCCGGCAGGTCCAGGGAGTCCCGGGTCAGGTCGTCGGGAAGCGGGCTGTCCTCGACGGCGACCTCCGTGCCGAACTTCTCGGAGAGCAGCGGCTCGTAGACGTCGCTGTCGGCCTGCTTGAACGTCGCCTGATCGTAGAGTCTCATTGGGAAACCACCTCCTCGACCGCGTCGACGAGGTCGGGGACGGCGTGTTCGTTGGTTTCGGTGACGGCGAACTGGAGTTGGTGCTCGCCGACGGCGTGGACGGCAAAGCCCTCCGTTTCCAGCGCGTCAGCGATCTCCGGGGCCGACTCCTCAGTCTCGGCCACGAACTCCCGGAAGTGGTGCCCGTCGTGAACCGGGGCCTCGATGCCCTCGACGGCGTCGAGTTCGCCGGCCAGTTCCTGTGGGAGTTCGACCATCTTCGTCGCCAGGTCAACGAGCCCGTCGGGGCCGAGGTAGGCCGCGTGCATCGCCGTGCGCAGCGCGACCCACGCCTGGTTCGAACAGATGTTGCTCGTGGCCCGCTCGCGGCGAATGTGCTGCTCGCGGGTCTGCAGTGTCAGCGTGTAGGCCCGGTTGCCGTCCTGGTCGCCGCCGATGCCGACCAGGCGGCCCGGAACGTGCCGGAGATACTCCTCGCGGGTGGCGAAGATGCCGATGCCCATGCCGTAAGCGTTGGGCATGCCGAGAACGCCGTCGCCGACGACCACGTCGGCACCTTGCTCTCCCGGCGGCTCGAGCAGGGCCATCGCGACCGGGTCGGTCCCGACCGTGAACAGCGCGTCGTGCTCGTGGGCGAGCTCGCCGATCGCCGAGAGCTCCTCCTCGATGAC
>CAZENJ010000129.1:0-5037 GCA_964513485.1 uncultured Thermotogae bacterium
GACGGCTTTGACGAAGGAAGGCTACAGGCGGAGCCGGTTAGCTCCTAAAACTGACCAAATTTTCTCTAATAAATGCCAACACAAACACGGCATCCACTCCTAGCTTCAGTTTCAGTGGCACAGCAACCGCTGCTGCCCCTGCGATGTAAGTAAGCTAGGTTAAGTGGCGTTCCTTGAGCTTTTTGCTCGTAGGAGCTCTTGGGGCGACGATTATACGGGCTTACCTTCTGCTCCTGCCCTGAGGTAGAAGGGAAACTTTAAGGGCTCGGGACAGGAGGCCCTCAGTTCCGTAGAGTCCCTGTCCTTAAACTAAAAACGGGACTAAGCCTGTAAATGCTGCACGGAGTCAAAGTCGGACGTGGGTTCGATTCCCACCACCTCCACCAGCAAGGATCCAATAGAGCAGTATCTGCTTTCGTTAGGTGTCTTCAGTTCACAGAACGGACCGAATAAGAGTCAACTACCCCGATAAAAAATACTGCCGAATTTTTTATCCGATCCCTATCTTAACTTTGGGCCATTCCGGGTAAACGGCGCATTTCAGGAAGTATCGATCAGTTTCTAACCTCGTTTAAAAAATGAAATATTTGGAATATAATTACCTTTAGATTATGCCAAAGGATCGCTCTATACCGAAAAACAAAGAGGCAGAACAGCTAATCCTGGGTTCCATTCTGATGGACCCGGAGGACGTCGTACCAAAGATCGTGGAAAAGGTAAAACCGGGTTATTTCTACTGGAAAGAACACAGATTAATCTTTCGCGCCGTCCTCGAACTTTTCGACAAGGGCGATCCGGCCGACGTGGTGACCGTGACAAACAGGTTAAAGGAAAAGGACCAGCTGGAGGAAATTCAGGGGCGCGAGTACCTCGCGGATCTGCTGGATAAAGTGGTCACCACTGCCAACCTGGAACATTATGCCGAGATACTGAGAGAAAAGGCGCTGATGCGAGCTTTGATCAATGGCGGGCGCCGCATAAGCGAACTGGGCTACGAGACGGAGGAGGAGCTGAAAGACGTGCTCGACCGGGCCGAGGAGATCGTCTTCGAGATCTCCCGCCAGGAGACGGTCGAGGATTTCCACCTGTTGAGCGATTTCCTCCGGGAACACTTCGACGAGCTGGAGGAATTACACCACGATCCGAACCAGCAAACTATCAGTGGACTTTCCACGGGATTTCCCAAGCTCGACGAAATGACTTCCGGCTTCCAGGACGGCCAGCTTATCGTAATAGCCGGTAGACCGGGAACCGGGAAAACCAGTTTTGCTCTTTCGCTCGTCCGCAATATTGCCCTGAAGGAAGGAGCGGGTGTCGGCCTTTTCTCGCTGGAGATGACCAAGGAGCAGTTACTGGAACGACTTCTATGTGGCGAAGGCAGGGTAAATCTGCACCAGCTGCGGGGAGGATTCGTCCCCTCGAGCAAATGGAGAGATATCGCCACCGCCGCCGGAAAGCTCCAGGAGAGCACCATCGTCATCGACGACATGCCCGGGAACGCCATATTAGACGTGAAAGCAAAGGCCCGCCGGATGAAAACCGAACACGACATCGACATGCTGGTTATTGACTACTTACAGCTGATAGAAGGAAAGCAGAACGTAAATACGAGGGAACAGGAGATTGCTCACATTTCCCGGTCCTTAAAAGGAATAGCCCGAGAATTACGGATCCCCGTTATAGCGCTCTCTCAGTTAAACCGGTCAGTGGAGCGCAGGGAACAGAAACGACCCAAGCTTTCCGACCTGCGAGAAAGCGGAGCAATCGAACAGGATAGCGATCTCGTCACCTTTATCTACCGGGAAGACTATTACGGAGAGAACGAAGAAGAAAGCGATTCCACGGTAAGCAAAACCGAACTCATTATTGGAAAGCAACGAAACGGTCCTCTGGGAACGGTTAACCTCAACTTCCACAAAGGATACGCCAGTTTCTACAGGCCAACTACCCGGTCTCCGAACCAGTAAGAGAACTTATTCGACCCTTTCGACTTTAATCAGGTTCGTGGTTCCTTCAACCGCAAAGGGTACTCCCGCAGTAACGACGACCAGATCGTCCTGACCCACGTAACCTTCCTTTTTTACGGTGCGAATAGACTTCTCTATCATCCTATCCGTGTCCTGAGTCGTCTCGACCTGGAGCGGTTGTACACCCCAGACCAGAGCGAGCTGGTGATAGACTGTTTCAGCCGGCGTTACTGCTATAATAGGTACTTTTGGTCTGAACCGCGATATCAAGCGGGCAGTATAACCCGACCTCGTGGAAGTGATAATTGCCTTTGCTTCCAGCCTTTCGGCCATCGAGCAAGCGGCGCGCCCGATCTCAGGAGCAGTCCTGTCCTTTCCCTCCCAGCAATGGTTTTGTAGATTCTCCGGCGGAGTAAAGTTGTCGTCGGCCTTCTCGGCGAGCTTCCGCATCGTGGCGACCGTCCTGGTGGGATAGGAGCCAATCGCCGTCTCTCCGGAAAGCATCACCGCGTCAGTCCCGTCCAGAACTGCATTGGCCACGTCAGTAATTTCCGCTCTCGTCGGCGTCGGTGCGTCGATCATCGTTTCCAGCATTTGCGTCGCCGTAATTACCGGTTTGGCAAGTGTATTCGCAAGGTGGATAATCCTCTTCTGGAGAAAAGGAACCTCTTCCAGCCCGATGGCCATGGCCATGTCTCCCCGCGCAACCATCAGACCGTCGGCTTCACGGGTGATTTCTTCGATGTTCTCCACGGCCTCCGCCGTTTCGATCTTGGCTATTATCGGAACCTCGCGCTCGGCCTCCGTATTCCGGATTATTTCTCGCGCTTCCCTGATCCCCGTCGCGTCTTTTATAAAAGAAAGGGCAATCCAGTCCACTCCCTGGGATACAGCAAATTCGATATCGATCCTGTCCTGATCAGTTATCGGAGGTAAAGGGAAACTTCTTCCCGGCACCGTTATCCGCTGTCTCCCGGAAACCCTGCCGGAACTCTCGGCCCGACAGCGGACTATTTCGTCCTCGATTGATTCCACCGTCAGAGATAGGTCGCCATCTCCTACGATGACCTCGTCCTCCGGCTTCAGGAAGTGATTTATATCCGGAAAATCTACCACGAAGCTCTTTTCGCCAGTTATTTCACCCGGTGCCAGCCGGAGCAGATCCCCTGCTTCAAGCGAAACCTCCCCCCCGTTCGCCGGCTTCATCCTAACTTCCGGTCCCTTTGTGTCGGCGATCACGGAAAGTGGAAGGTCGTAGTCCTTCCTGGTACGCTTCAGATTGGAGATCAACTGACGATGACCCTGCTTGTCCCCGTGTGAGAGATTGACCCGGGCACAATTTACGCCTTCCGTCACCATCTGTTTGATAACCGAGGTCGATTCGGAAGCAGGGCCGAAAGTGGCGACTATTTTTGTTTTGTTCATAAAATCACCAAAATATGCGGATAAAACCCCGTTGCTCCTCCCGGGGAAACGGCTAATTTTTGTCCGTCGAGCCTTTTTAGGAAGAAAATAGGAACGATCAAGCGAACCCACCTTTCCGAAAGCGCGAAAGGTTCTCCGGCCGGCATCACCGCCCGGGGGACTAACTTAGCGGCCCTGAGTTAGTTCAGATATTTGCAAAAGTTCACCGCCCGACCGCGCCTCCTGTAACTGATTTATTTAAAAAAACAGGGCATGGCTTACAGGCTCTAACCCCGGCAATATAAGTCCAAACCCCAAACTAAAAGGGGTCTGATTCAAGCACCAGCCCAAATCAGACCCGTCAATAACTAAATTCTTTATTCTTCTTCGCTGAGCTTCTTGTAACGCCCCAGTTCTTCCTTTATTTCAGGCCTCTGAAGCTTCTCGATTGCCCTGTTCTGGAGCTGCCTTACCCGCTCTCTGCTGATATCGAATACCTCGCCGACTTCCTCGAGAGTCCTGGTTTTATAATCTTCGAGGCCATATCTCAGCTTCAAGATATGCTTTTCCCTGTCCGTCAACTCTTTGTTCAACAAACCTTTGAGACGGCCTTTTAGCAGAGAATCAAAAGTTTCCTGCTCCGGCGTTGGCAGGTTGTCGTCGGCAAATATGTCGCCCAGAACGCCGCTATCGCTCGACTCCTCTCCGAGCGGCTTGTCCAGAGAAACTGTTGTCTGGGCGGCCTTTTTGGCCCGACGGACCTTTTCAACCGTGACGTCCAGATCTTCGGCAACTTTCTCTATCGGCGGTTCCGTACCGTGTTCCTGGATGTATTCCTCTTCGACCCTATCGATCTTCCTGCTCAACTCCTTCATATGAGCCGGAACCCTTACGGTCCTGGACCTGTTGGTCAGCGCTTTGAGAATTGCCTGTCTGATCCACCAGGTTGCGTAGGTGCTGAATTTGTAACCTTTCCTCCAGTCGAACTTCTCGATCGCTTTCATCAGTCCGAGGTTGCCTTCCTGAATCAAATCGAGAAAAGGTAAACCGTAATTCCGATATTTCTTGGCTATACTGATTACCAGTCTAAGGTTGGATGAGGCGAGTTTCTCCCTTGCCTTGTCGTCGTCCTGTTCTATCCGCTTGGCGAGCTCGACTTCCTCTTCTCTGGTCAACAGCGCTTCGTTGCCAACCTCGTCAAAATACCTTCTAATTGGATTTTTTTCGTTATCGTCTTTTAGCTTCCTGTTTGCCATGTCAACCTCCGTAGCCTATAATATTTTTAGTTATGTAAAGTAAATTAAGTGAGATGTTTTTTCAATTAACGAACCCATCGACTCTCGGCAGCTTAATCATGCGAAAGGAGACGGTAAGTAAATTTATTCTTTACACGGATCTCTAAGGAAAGTAAGATCTTCACTAACACTCATATTTATTATACATCGTTATGAAACTTTGTCAAGCGATATATAAAAGGTTTTGAATTTACCATATTTTGCCTTTCTGCTAGCGCCTTGCGCGATCAGGACGATAACTTGAATATTGAAATAACAAACACTTTTCCGTTACGATAGCTATGATTAACCAAGATAACTCATTATAGTGCTTTCTGGAGGAAACAAAACATGAATAATACAGACGAGCAAAACACCTTAACCAGAAGGAA
>CAZENJ010000130.1:0-4953 GCA_964513485.1 uncultured Thermotogae bacterium
TCAACCGCTTACCGTTTTCCGCGGCTGATTCGGCTTTGGAGCGAAACTCCTCGTCGTACTCAGCCAGGCTTTCTTTTAGCTTCCGGTCCGAGAACTCTTTTTCCGGAAGCGGAACCAGCGGCTCGACCTCCACGTCCTCGATTGCCAGATCCATCCCCAGGCTCCGGCCCAGAATCAGCCCTTTTCTGACGACGTCGTTTCCCACCAGATCCTCAACGGGATTCGGTTCGGTAAATCCTTTCTTCTTTGCCCCGAGGACCGCTTCCGACAGCGCCTTCCCCGCCTCGATTTCCGAGAGAATATAGCTCAAAGATCCGCTCAGAACGGCTCCGATTTCTTCGATCCCGTCATTCTGCCTCTGAAGGTGTTTCAAAGTAGAAATGACCGGTAGTCCGGCCCCGACCGTTGCCTCGTAACGAATCCCGGCCCGATTGAACTCCCGGAACTCTTCCGAACTGATTTCCGTCAGCGGTATCTTGTTCGCGACTACGACGGACCAGGCGTTTTCAAACCCCTTTTCGTAGTACTCCCCGACAGAGGCCGCGTCGGTAACGTCTACCAGTACCCCGTGACGGAATTCCTTTAGGACGGACTCGAGTTCATTCCGAAAATCCCCTACCCCGTAAGGGCTAACCTCCGACAGCTTTCCGCCCGAGCGCTTTTCAGCTTCCACCACCTCGAGATCGCGCTCCCTGAAGCCGTCTTCATTCAGGCTCAAGCCGCTGCTGTCCCCCAGACCGACGTAATTCAACTGAGATTCTTCTTCCGCGGACTTATTCCATTCTTCTACCAAGTTCATTAATTCCAGGCCAACGGTTCCGAGACCAATCTGAACCAGAGGCGTACCGGAAACTTCAGAAGCTATCTTCATCTTTCACCCCTCCGACAGATAATATTTCATAAGTTCGTGGCCTTCGGGAAATTTCCGATCCGTCTTCGCAGCTGCTACTTCCGAAAACACCCCGTTGTCCGAACTACCCTCATACGGTGTCGTTCGGATAGCAAAAGGTACCGGGCCACGTTCGTGCGTTTTCGATTTTAGACCGGTAATATGGTCGGTCACGAGCAAAATACTGATACCCGCTTCTTTCTTCGCGAACTCAATCAGTGGAGCGAGGACGAGCCGGTCGATTCTCTCTATCGCCTCGATTTTCTCTTCCAGATCACCCGAATGCGATGCCTCGTCTGGCGCCTCAATGTGAAGATAAATTACTGAATCATCTTCGAGGTTATCTTTAACCGCTGCTACCTTACCCTCGTAATTCGTGTCTATAGTTCCGGTGGCCCCTTCAACTTGCACCGGTGAGAGACCAGAGTAGGCTCCAAGGCCATTTATCAAATCCACCGCGCTGATGACGTAACCATGGAGACCGTAGCGGCTCTGAAATGACGGTATATCCGGCTTTACCCCGGCTCCCCAGAACCAGATACCGTCTATTGCTCCCCCCTTCCCCCGCAGTAGCTCTTCTGCACTTTTCTGGAGTCCCTTCAGCTTCTTACTTCCGGCACCTTTGGGCAGGTAATCCGCCACGGGCTCACCGGTGATATCGTGCGGCGGGGTAAGGCAAATCTCCTCGGGGTTTACTTTCTTTCTACCCCCTTTCCAGAGCAATAAGTTGCGATAACTTACACCCGGGTAGAAGACAAACTCCCGGCTCCCGAGTTCTTCGTTTATCGAGTTAACGTATCTCCGGGCGAGGGACTGAGCCGGGTGTCCCCCGCTGTAGTCTTCCATAATCGTCCCCTTCCCGTTTTCGGCAAAACTGACGAGATTACAGCGAAAAGCAATATCATCTTTGGCTAGATCGAGTCCGAGACCCCGGGCTTCCAGGGGAGCGCGACCCGTGTAGTACCTCTTTGGGTCCAGACCCATCAAACTCATATTGCCAACGGAACTCCCCGGTGCCAAACCGGACGGTATGGTGTTAACAGTCCCCAGATCCCCGCCGGATGCAATTAGATCCATATTGGGGGTTCTCGCAGCTGCCAGCGGAGTCTCCCCGGACAGCTTTTCCTGTGGGCGATCCGCCATGCCGTCTCCCTGAACGATTATGTACTTCATAGACCGGAAACCTCCAGGACCTCCTCCACGTCGTTTCCGACGGTTACAGGTTCTTCACTCGATTCAATCGCTATATCGGGGTCTTTCAGGCCGTGCCCTGTCAGCGTACAGGCCAGAACGCTTCCCTGATCAAAATACCCGGTCCCGTCCATCTGAAACAATCCGGCCACCGAGGCGGCAGACGCCGGTTCACAGAATACGCCTTCCCGACTTGCCAGCGCCTGATAGGCTTCAATCAGCTCGTCATCGGTCGCCTTACCTATCATTCCGCCCGATTCGTCACGGGCGTTTTCCGCCTTCTCCCAGCTCGCCGGATTGCCTATTCTGATTGCAGTTGCTACTGTCTCCGGGTTCTCGACCTTCTTTCCGTCGACTATCGGCGAAGCTCCTGCCGCCTGAAAACCGGTCATCTTCGGGAGTATTTCCGTCTGACCGGACTCGTAATACTCCTTGTAACCCTTCCAGTAGGCCGTAATATTCCCCGCGTTTCCCACCGGTAACAGGTGATAATCCGGTGCCCGGCCGAGAAAGTCCGAGATTTCGAAAGAAGCCGTCTTCTGGCCTTCTATTCGGTTCGGGTTGAGCGAGTTCACCAGAGTCACCGGATAATTGTCGGAAATCTCCAGAACCAGCTCGAGCGCCTGGTCGAAGTTACCTTCTATCTGCACCACCGTAGCGCCGTGCATCATGGCCTGGGACAGTTTCCCAAAAGCTATCTTACCCTCCGGGATAACCACGATAGCTTCCAGGTCCGAGCGGGCAGCAAAAGCGGCTGCCGAGGCGGACGTGTTACCTGTAGAGGCACAGATAACTGCCTTTTCACCTTTTTCCACCGCCTTTGATACGGCAACCGTCATCCCCCGGTCCTTGAATGAAGCCGTGGGGTTGGCTCCCTCGAACTTGAGATATACGGTTAGATCATCCTCCAGCATATCCTCAATGTGCCTCGCCCTGATCAACGGGGTATTGCCTTCCGTCAAACTGACTATATTCTTTCGATTTTCCAGCGGTAAATAGTCGAAGTACCGATCAAGAACACCTTTCCACTCCATTAGAAACCTCCTGAATGTCAAAAAACTTTTTTGGGATTAAAATTCTTTAAGGAGTCTACACTTTAGACAAAATGTAAATTAAGAGAAAAAATCTGGTTAGAGTAGTGCTATTGGAGGGAGAGGTTCCCTCCCGTCATGCTGCTGGACGTCGTAGCGAAGGAAACGGAAGAGGTGCCGGAAATAAAGGAGCAGGTCCGGCCGGACAACTTTTCAACGTTTTCTATTTTCTTTTCTTTTTTCATTGACATTCCTCTTCCTTTGGCTAAATAAGATTTACATTATATTAACTAAAGCCCGCCTACCTGTCAAGTGGATAGATTAAGAAATACGGGAAATCTCCGGAACTATCAGCCAGCACCCGTGACGAATAATTTTTCCCGGCGTGGTTCCTTGCCCGGTAAAAGGAGCCCCGCGGCAGTTGATCCGCCGCGGGGTAGATTTATTTCAGGTTTCCCTCGGATTTTTAAATTCAACCCTCCAGCTTTTCTTCCTTGTATCGTCCCAGCCCTCTAAACGTTCCAAAGACAAGGACGATGAGAAGGAACATCAGGGGAAATGCCGTAGCGATCGATGCAGTCTGGATCACGCTCAAACTACCCGTTGCGGCCAGAATTGCACCTATTACTCCCAGGGCAACACCCCAGAAGACCCTGATGTGCTTGTTCGGTTCTTCTTCACCGGAAACGAACATGCAAAGAGCCATCGCGGCACCATTCGCGCTGGTCAGGAAAAATCCGGCAATCAAGAAAAGCACCGCAATAGCGAGCAGGGGCGTCAGCGGCAGGTGCTGAATCGTCGCGAACACCGCACTCTCGAGCCCATGTTCGCTCAGAGCTCCCGTAATGTCGAACTTAATTCCGGCACCACCGACGACGCCGTACCAGAGGAAGTCGGCAAGAGTTGGCAGAAGAAGCGTAGCCCCAATAGTTTCCCTGATCGTCCTGCCCTTGGAAATTCGAGCGATAAAGAGGGCAACAAAAGGAGCCCAGGCAATCCACCAGGCCCAGTAAAATATCGTCCAGCTGCCGAGCCAGTCCAGAGCGCCCTCGTTTGCACCACCCGTAAACAGGCTCATCGGGATGAAGTTCAGGGCGTAGTCCCCGATCGCGTTCGTCGTCAGGTTGAGGAAAAAGAGTGTCGGCCCGAAGATAAAGACGAAGAAGAAGACCGCGATAAAGAGCCACATATTCACGTCACCGATGAACTTGATTCCCTTTTTCACGCCGGTATAGACGGCAATCGTAAATATCGCGGTCAACGCGCCGATAATCAAATATATCCCGTACTGCGGTAGTTCCATTCCGTAGTGGTACTTTAACCCGGACGAAAACTGCAGCGCTATCAAACCCGTCGTGGTCGATAGCCCGCCGACGGTTGCAAACACTCCGATAACGTCAATCACTTTACCCCAGAACCCTCTGACGCGGTCCCCGATGACGTAGTAAAAAGCACTGGAAAGCCTGAAGGGAAGGTCCTTGGTATAACACGCGTGGGCCAGGGGGATCGTCAGCATGACGTAAATGGCCCAGGGAGTCAGTCCCCAGTGGAAGAAGGAAGTGGTCATCGCGTTATTTGCCGCGGCCGCAGTTTCCGCCTGGGAGCCGAAGAAGGGCGGCGGCGTCATGTAGTGATAGGCCGGTTCGGCCGGACCGTAAAAGACGATACCGGCGGCAATTGCCGCGCCAAAGAGCATGGAAAACCAGGAGAACTTCGATATCTCCGGCTCGTCGTCCGGTTTTCCAAGCTTCATTTCCCCGTAGCTCGAAAACAGCATGACGAAGGCCGCACCAACTATGAGAAACGCGGCTACCAGCCAGAGCCAGGCCCAGGAAGTAGTCA
>CAZENJ010000131.1:0-4952 GCA_964513485.1 uncultured Thermotogae bacterium
CGGATGTGGGAGACCGAAGATACTGCCTCCAAGCGGGCAGCCTACGCGACGCTGGTCCAGGTCCTCGAGGAGGTCATCGCCCTGCTCGCCCCCTACGCGCCGTTCGTCACCGAGGAGCTCTACCAGCGGCTGACCGGCGGGGACGGGCTGACCTCCGTCCACATGCTCGACTGGCCCGAGCCGAATCAAGCTCATCGGGACCCGTCCCTCGAGGAGGCCATCGAGCACGTCCGAGACGTCGAGGAGGCTGGCTCCCGGGCGCGCCAGGAGGCGGGGCGCAAGCTCCGCTGGCCCGTGCCACGTGTCGTCGTCGACGCCGAGGACGAGGCGGTCCTCGAGGCGGTCTCGGCCCACCGCGACCTGCTGGCCGACCGCCTCAACGCCCGCGCGATCGAACTCGTCGAGCCGGGAACCGACTGGGCGGAGCTCGCCTACACCGCCACCGCCGACATGAGCGAGCTGGGCCCGGCCTTCGGCGACCAGGCCCACGCGGTGATGGAGGCGCTCAACGAGGCCCGAATCCCCGAGCCAGACCTCGACGCCCTGGAAGACGCGGTCGCGGACGCGCTGGGCGAGGCCGTCTCCCTGGAGCCCTCGATGGTCGACTTCGAGGTCGCCCCGCCGGAATCGGTCGCGGGCGCGGACGTCGACGGTGGCCGGGTCTACGTCGACGCGTCGCTGACCCGGGGCGTCGAGAGCGAGGGCTACGCCAGGGAGATCATCCGGCGCGCCCAGGAGATGCGCAAGACCCTCGATCTGGACATGGACGCCCGGGTTCGCCTAGAGATCGTCGTCTACGACGAACGGGTGGGCAAACTCGTCGCAGAGCACGAGGACCTGATTGCCGAGGAGGTCCGGGCCGCCGAGATCGGCGACGTCGAGGACGGCCACCGGGAGTCCTGGGACGTCGAGGGCACGCAGGTCGAACTCGCGATCGACCCCCTAGAGTGACTCGGCGATTGCGGGGGCGACGCTGACCGCGGAGACGGACCGTTCGATCGTGTCGGTGCCGTAGATCTTCTCGACGCCCGCGTTCGTGAGCTTCGAGAGCGCGCCGTCGACCAGCAGGGGGTGGACGGTGCCGACGAACACCCGTTCGGGCCGCTCTCCCAGCGCCGCGATCGCGCCGCTCATCGTCCCCCCGGTCGCGATGATGTCGTCGACGACGACGAGATCCCTGTCCGCGACGTCGATTTCGGCCGGCTCGATCTCGATCTCGCCGGTGTCCCGGTCCCGTCGCTTCTCGAAGGCGTCGGTCTCGCCCCGGCCGTAGGCGTCCCGCACCGTCGTGGCCAGATCGATGGCGCCGTGGTCCGGCGCGAGGAAGACCGGATCGACGAGGTCCTCTGGGAGGGGGTCGGCCAGGACCTGGCCGCCGGCGACCGCGGTCGTCGGCACGGTGAAAAACGCCGCGATGGCGGGCTCGTGTGGCGTGACCGTGAGCACCCGATCCGTGCCCGTGCTGATCGCTTTTGCCATCGCGCGAGCGGAGACGGGCTGGCCCTCGGCAAACGCCTCGTCCTGTCGGGCGTAGCCCATGTACGGGATGACGGTGACGACCTCCGTCGCCCCGGCCTCCCTGACGGCGTCCTGGAGCTGGAGCAACTGCACGTGGGCGTCGCTCGTCGCCGTCGCGGCGACGACGACCGCTCGTCCGTCCTGGGGCGGCACCTCGACCAACAGTTCGCCGTCTGCGAACCGACGGTACTCGACTTCGGCCAGCGGTTCGTCGAGCTGGGCAGCCAGCTCGGCCGCCACGGCCTGGGAGTTCGATCCGGGGACGATCATGCCTGATCCATTGCGAGGCCCCGGCTTACAGGTTGTGATGGGCCGTTCCCGGTTTCAAAACGGCTTTGGTCGTTCCTCACCGACGGTCCCCCAATGCAGGTATTCGGGTCGAGTGGCACCCGTGGACGGGTGACCGAGGAGCTGACGCCCGATTTCGTGCTCCGGGTCGCCGCCGCGGCGGGGACGGTGTGGGGCGCAGATCGCGTGGCGCTGGGGCGGGACACGCGACTCACCGGGCCGATGCTCGCGAACGCCGCCGCGAGCGGACTCGCGAGCGTGGGTGCGGACGTGGACCGCCTGGGCATCGTGCCCACGCCCGCGCTCCAGGCCTACGCCGCCCGCGAGGGCGTTCCCGGCGTCATGGTCACCGCTTCGCACAACCCGCCGGCGTACAACGGCATTAAACTCGTCGGAGCCGACGGGGTCGAACTCTCCGTCGAGCGCCTCGAGGCCGTCGAATCCGCGCTGCTGGACGACGACCCGGCCTACGCGGCCTGGGACCGGACGGGCACCGATCGCACCGTGGAGAGCGCCCGCCGCACCTACCGCGAGGAACTGCTCGCGGCCGTCGACCGCGAGGCCATCGCCGCGGCCGATCTCACGGTCGCCATCGACCCGGGCCACGGCGCGGGTGCGCTCACGAGCCCCGAGTTCTTCCGCGAGCTGGGCTGTGACGTCCGGACGGTCAACGCCCACCCCGACGGCCACTTCCCCGGCCGGAACCCCGAACCGGTCGCCGCGAACCTTCAGGACCTGGGCACGCTGGTCCGCGCGACGGACGCGGACGTGGGCATCGCCCACGACGGCGACGCCGACCGCGCCATCTTCTTCGACGAGACGGGGAGCTACGTCGAGGGCGACGCCACCCTGGCGGCCCTGGCGGACGCGGTCCTCGAGGCGGGGGACACCACCGTCTCGGCGGTCAACGTCTCCCAGCGGCTGGTCGACGTGGCCGACGCCAACGACGCGGCCCTGGAGCTGACCCCGATCGGGAGCACCCGGATCATGACCCGGATCCGCGAACTCGAACGGGCGGGCAAGCGCGTGCCAGTCGCTGGCGAGGGCAACGGCGGGGTCATCTTCCCGGACTACCGCATCAACCGCGACGGGGCCTACACGGCCGCACGGTTCCTCTCCCTGCTCACCGACCGGCCCGCAAGCGAGGTCCTCGCGCCCTACGACGGCTACGCCCACGTCCGGCAGAACGTCCACTACGCGGACGAGGCCGAGCGGGCCACGCTGGTCGAGACCGCGGGCGAGTGGGCCCACAGCGCCGACGGCGAGGTCACCACGATCGACGGCTATCGCGTGGACTTCGGCGACGCCTGGGTGCTGGCCCGTCCGAGCGGCACCGAGCCCGTCGTCCGGGTCTACGCCGAAGCCCACGAGCGCGACCGGGCGACGGACCTCGCCGACCGCCTCGTCGAGACCCTCGAACGCGCCGCGGCCGGTGAGTAAAAGGGGACCCGCCACGAAGACCCGGCATCGACCACGATCGGCGCGGGCCGATCCAGTGATCCACATGAGCCACGAATCCGAGAAGACCTACAGCGAGAGCGTGGAGATGTATCTCAAGGAGATCTACCTCCTGTCCCGGAACGGCGATCCGGCGGCGACGGGTGCGATCGCGGACCGCCTCGGGGTCTCCCCGCCAAGCGTGACCGACCGCCTCAACCACCTCACGGAACTCGGCCTGGTGACCTACGAGAAACACCGTGGCGCGTCTCTCACCGACCGCGGCGAGGAGGAAGCCGTCGCACTCTTGCGCAAGCACTGCCGCATCGAGCGCTTCCTCGTCCAGGAGCTGGGCGTGACCGAGGGCTTTCACGAGGAGGCCTGCCGCCTGGAACACGCCACCACCGACGAGGTGGCAAAGCGCCTGGACAAGTTCGTCGACCTGCCCGACGAGTGTCCGGACTGCTACGACCCCGAGGCCCAGCACTGCAGCCACCTCACCCCCTGAACCGACCCTTTATCCGGCCGGGCGGCGAGCACCAGGTATGCAACGCTGGTTGGCCGTCGGCCTCCTGGCCCTCGCGGCGCTCCTGGCGCTCTCGGTGACGGGCCACGTCGCCACGCTTCAGAAACTCCTCTACGTGGGGTATGGGCTTTTGCTCCCGGCGTCCTTCGTCCTGGTCGCCGTCGGCGGGGCGTACTACGGCCTGCGCCATCTCGTGGCCTCCTGAACCCAGAAGAACCAAGCGGGTGGCCCCCGCAGGTGGGGTATGGACTGGGACGCGATCAAGGACCTCCTGCCCCACTACGTCGCGCTGATCGTTCTCCTGACGGTACTCCTGACAGCCTTGCAGCTGTACTGGCCCGGCGGGGAGCCAAGTATCTGGGTCCAGATCGGCGTCGCGGTGGTGCTGGGCCTGGCCTATCCGACGGCGGTGCGGTATCTGGGTTACGCGCCGGACGCGTGGAAGTAGGCCCTGCTGAAGAGGTCGGATCCGCGCGCTCGTGACGAGGAAGATACCATCCCTATATCCCAATAATTGCTACCAGTTGACACGTGTAAGACACTCGCATGCCGGGTGTACGCGCGCTCTACCCCCAAGGTTATAACCGTTCATCGACTATCTCACTGTAGACTTCGGGTGGACCTCGAACGACCATCCGGGGATGGTAAACCATGAAAGAAACACTTCGAACGAAGTTGAACGATCGCGGCGTGTCGCCAGTGATCGGTGTGATCCTGATGGTGGCGATCACGGTGATCCTGGCGGCGGTTATCGGGAGTTTCGTGCTGGGAATTGGTGGGGACGTGCAGCAAACGCCTCAGGCGAGTCTGTCGGTTGAGCTTAATGAGACGAGCCAAAACATTACGATAGCCCACGAAGGAGGGGACAGTTTGACGCTAAATGATCTCAATGTGACTGCAGACGGTGAGCCAGTTGGATTGGCCGAAGAGGGTACCTTAAAACCAGGTGAAACCGTTGAAGGTACTGATAATGTCTCCTCGGGTGCGACCATTAGGGTAATTCATAATCCGACAGGTGGCCAGATCGTCCAGACTGAACTTCCATAGTAGTCCCAAATCGGCCTAAACGCTTCTTTTTAATTTTTCCAACTTCACCCGTCAAAAACGGGGATCGCTCTATATTATCAGCTATAAGCCTGCTTGATTTGTAAATTTTCCAATCGTGTAATTCTGAGCCCGACTT
>CAZENJ010000132.1:0-4940 GCA_964513485.1 uncultured Thermotogae bacterium
ACAGAGCACGGAAAAGGTCACAACGCTCATCGGCGAGATCTCCGGCGCTTCCAAGGAGCAGTCCCAGGGGATCGAGCAGGTGAATAGCGCTGTATCCGAAATGGACAAGGTGGTGCAGCAGAACGCCTCGGACGCGGAAGAGTCCGCCAGCGCCGCTGAGGAGCTCGACTCGCAGGCCAGGGAGCTGGACTCGATCGTGGCCCATCTTACGGCGTTCGTCCACGGAGAAAACGGAAAGGCCCTCACGAATGGAAATGGGGGATCGAGAGAACAGGCCTCCATTCAAGGCGGGGCCTCGGGGCATAAGCAGCTGGCTTCTGGTAGCGACGGAGAGCGACATGCTCCAACGAGCCGGAACCGCATCTCTCACAGCCGCAAATCTGAAATCCCTGAAAGCCAATCCGGACAAGGAGATCGACACAACGCGGATCGCATGATCCCCTTGGAGGACAATGACACCTTCAAGGACTTCTAAGCGGACCAAGGCGCCGGGCGGAAAAGCGTATTCCCTTCCGCCCGGCGTCATGGTACCTCCCGGGAAAACCCAAAAGCCGAGAGATCATTCACCAGGAAGAAAGAGCGTACGGGGCGATCTATGCGTATACTTCTTGCCGGGGGCGAGAAGACCTTCGGAGCCACTCTGCCGGCCCTGCTCAGGGAGCGGGGCCACGAGGTGGTGGAGGTCAGTGACGGAGTTCAGGCCTGGACCACGATGCGGGAAGGGGCGGCTCCTCCTTTGCTTGTCCTGGACTGCGCGTTGCCAAAGATTGACGGGCTGGAGCTTTGTCGCAAGATCCGAATGGACACAACCGGCGATTCTCCCCACATCATTCAGCTCACTTCAGGGGCCGGGGAAGATGATGTCCTGCAAGGCCTCGAGGCCGGGGCGAACGACTACTGTGCCAAGCCCGTGGATCGCGAGGAGCTTCTGGCTCGGATCGACATGGGCCGGAGGATGACGGAAGCCCGATCCTCGCGGCGACAGGGGGCGAATGAGGGCGAGGGGACGAGGCTCGAGCTGGAAAGGTATCGCTACCTCCTGGACAGGAGCCAGAAAATCGCGCACCTGGGAAGCTGGGACCTGGACGTGTTCTCCGGAAGGCTCACCTGGTCCGAGGAGACCTACCGCATCTTCGGGCTCGAGCCCGGAGACAGGGAGGTGACCTATAAAGGCTTCCTCAGGTTTGTTCATCCGGAGGATCGTCAAGAAGTCGCAGCCGCGTTCATGGATTCCCTGCACCAGAACCGGGACTCCTACGAGATCGAGCATCGCATCGTCCGCGGACACGATGAGGCTGTTCGCACGGTTTTGGAGAAGTGCGAGCACATACGGGACGAGACGGGACGTATTGTCCGCTCCATCGGCATGATCCAGGACATCACCGAGCGGAAGCGATCCGAGGAGAAAATCCGGCATCTCAACCGGGTGCTGGCGGCAATTCGCAACGTGAATCAGCTCCTCACCGCGGAAAAGGACCGCTCCCGGCTCCTCAGGGGCGCCTGCGACAGGCTGATCGAGACGCACGGCTATAATACGGCCTGGATCGCCCTGTTTGACGATACAGGGGCCTGTCTCATCTGCGAGCAGGCGGGATTGAAGGAGCATTTTCATCCCTTGCGGGACCAGCTGCAAAACGGCGAGCTCCCCAGCTGCGCCAGGGAAGCGCTGCGTCGCTCCGACTTGGTGGTCGCCCCCGACTCCGAAGCCCTCTGTTCTCAATGCCCCCTGGTCGGAGCAGCCCCGGGCTCGGCCAGAATCGCCGTGCCGCTCGCGCATCAGGGCGTTGTCCACGGGGTGATGGCCCTCTCCCTCCCCTGGTCCTATGCCGACGACGAGGACGAGTGGGAACTGGTCCGGGAGGTGGCCGGGGACATCGCCTTCGCCCTGCACAGCATCGATCAGGAGGAGCGACGCGTCCAAAGCGAGATAGCCCTGCAGGAATCCGAGCGGTTTCTGCGCTTTACCCTGAACGGTCTCTCCGGACACATCGCAGTGCTCAACGCGCAAGGGGACATTGTGCTCGTCAACCAGGCCTGGCGAGATTTTGCCGAGGAGAGCGGCATCTCCTCGGAGCTCGTATCCGAAGGGAGGAATTATCTTTCCATCTGTTCCCGGTCCGCTGGCGAGTTCGCCCAGGGCGCCGAGGCATTCGCCCAAGGGATCGGGGAGGTCGTCTCCGGGGAAAGGGACTTTTTTGCCCAGGAGTATCCCTGTCCCTCCCCAAGGCGGGAGCGATGGTTCATCGGCCGTGTCAGCCCCTTCCCCGAGGAGCCACCCCGGCGCGTTGTCGTCGCGCACGTGGAGATCACGGAGCGCAAGGAGGCGGAGGATCGGTTGCGGACCGTCTTCGATCATGCGCCTATGATCATGTTGCTTGTGGACCGGGAAGGCAGGATTCGCAAATCCAATGCTTCTACAAGTCAGTTCGTCCACAGGAGCGAGGAGGAAATACAGGGAAAGCAAACG
The DNA here is from genome assembly GCA_964513485.1 of uncultured Thermotogae bacterium. Taxonomy (GTDB): domain Bacteria; phylum Bipolaricaulota; class Bipolaricaulia; order M55B111; family M55B111; genus JAGXLP01. The sequence goes on from CAZENJ010000132.1 coordinate 2,468, forward strand.
GGTGAGGCGCTGCGTTGCCTGCATCACCTGGACGACCCCCGCGGCTGCGGATTCGGCCCGGAATGCTCCGGATGCACCATCCGCAATACCGTAATGGAGACCTTCCGGACCGGGGAGGACGCCAGCCATGTCGAAACCCCTCTGCACATGCTCCAGGGCGATCGGGAGCTCACCTTTCTCCTGTCCACCACCCTGCTCCGGCAGGAAGAGGATCGCCTGGTCCTGGTCGCCCTCGTGGACATTACCGAGCAAAAACGGGCCTGTGACGAGATCAGTCATCGCCAGCTGGTGGAGTCGAGGTTGCGAACCACGGCTCAAGCGCTCCTCTCCCCGGGATCATTCGAGGATATGTGCGAGCGGATCCTGGAGGCGGGGAAGGAGCTGACCCGCAGCCGCCACGGCTATGTGGGAAGCATCGAGGCCTCGAGCGGAAAGTTGGTGGCTCATACCCTGACTAGGACGGTTTGGGACATGTGTCGGGTCCCGAACTGGGATATCGTATTCGATCGCATCGGAGGGCTTTGGGGATGGGTGCTCGAGAACCGGGAACCGGTCCTGTGCAACAATCCTGCCGAGGATCCCAGATCCACGGGAACACCGGAGGGGCACATTCCGATTGGCAATTTCCTTTCCGTACCGATTGTTCTCCAAAATGAGCTTGTGGGACAAATCGCCCTGGCCAACTCGGAAGGGGAGTACACGGAAAGGGATTTGCAAGTGATTCAGCAGCTAGGTGTCATTTTTGCTCTCGCCATCCAGAGACAAAACAATGAAATCGAGCTTCAAGCCGCCAAGGAACATGCCGAAGCGGCCAACAGGGCCAAAACGGAATTCCTGAACAACATGAGTCACGAGCTGCGGACCCCGCTCAACGCCATCATCGGATTCGCCGACCTCCTTCGGGAAAGGACCTTCGGGGAGCTCAACGCCAAGCAGGAGCAGTACGTGGCCAATATTGCCCAAGGCGGCCATCACCTTCAGGATCTCTTGAACGACGTCCTGGATCTGTCCAAGGTCGAGGCGGGCAAGATGCGTCTGGAGCCCACGGAAATCCGGATCGACGAGTTCCTGCGGGATGCGGTCAATCTGCTGCACCAGAAGGCTGTCAGCCACGGATTGCGGATGCAGGTGGACCTCGCGGATGAGCTGCGGCAGCGAACCGTTTACCTGGATGCGCGGAAGCTGAGGCAGATCCTGTTCAACCTGCTCTCCAACGCGACCAAGTTCACTCCCGACGGAGGGAGGATCACGGTCACCGCGGATGTGGTGAGGCCGGATCCAAGCTACGGCGAGCCAGCAAGGGAGATGCTGCGGATTGCGGTTGCGGACACCGGGGAGGGCCTCTCCCCGGAGAACCAGGAACGCGTCTTCGAGCGATTCGCCCAGATCCAATCGGGATCGAGCCAGCAGCACCAGGGCACCGGCTTGGGACTGGCCCTCACCAGACACCTGGTGGAGCTGCATGACGGACACATCTTCGTGGAAAGCGAGGGCGCCGGGTGCGGGACGACCTTCACCCTCCAGATCCCCATGCACGCAGAGGAACAGGATGTTGTCACTCAGGAATAGTGTCTTGTCCTGCTTGTCTTGTCGGCAAAGCGTAAAGAATTCGAATGCAACCCTTGAGCCGGAAAGCGATTATGTCTGAACAATCTTTTCCCACCGTGCTGGTCGTGGACGACGTGCAAGTCAATGTGGATCTTCTGGCGGAAGTCCTGAGTGACACCTGCTCCGTCATCGAGGCCACGAACGGCCAAGCCGCCCTGGAGCGCGCCTTTGGCGAGGTCCCGGACCTCATCCTCCTGGATGTCATGATGCCCGGAATGGGCGGACACGAGGTCTGCCGTCGCCTGAAGCGGGAGCGAGCCACCTCAGAAATACCGGTTATCTTCATCACCGCCAAGGGCGAGGAGGAGGACGAAGCCACGGGCCTGGAGCTCGGGGCGGTGGATTATCTGACCAAGCCCATCAAGGCCTCGATCGTCAGGACCCGGGTGCGAAACCATTTGCACCTCAAGCGTGCCCGGGAAGAGCTGCAAAGCCGAAACAATGATCTGGAGCGAAAGGTTCAGCGACGCACGGCCCAGCTCGCCCGGATGCAGGAGGTAACGATCCAGGGCATGGCCACCCTCGCCGAGTACCGCGATCCGGAGACAGGGGGGCATATCAGGCGCACCCAATATTACATCAAGGCGCTCGCGGAAAGGTTGCGAGAGAAGGGCCTGTTCCAGGACGATCTCAATCCCGAGCGCATCGAGTTGCTCACCAAGTCCGCTCCGCTCCACGACATCGGGAAGGTGGGCGTGCCGGACCACATTCTATTGAAACCCGGGCTGCTCACCCCGGAGGAATTCGAGGAAATCAAGGAGCATCCCCGCTACGGGTATGACGCGCTGAAGTTTTCCGTGCGCAATTCGGAAGAGGCAGCCTTTCTCCAGCTGGGCATGGAGATCGCGTACAATCACCACGAGAA
>CAZENJ010000133.1:0-4883 GCA_964513485.1 uncultured Thermotogae bacterium
ACCGGTAACCCCGATGATCGGAATTTCGAATTTCTTTCGGTACGCCGCGGCCGCCTGTAGCAGTGCCTTTTCGGTATCCTCGACAAGTATCAGGTTTTCGAACTCGTCGGAAATATAGTCCTCCGAACTGACGAAAGCCCCGACAGCTCCTTTTTTAAATGCTTCATCGAGAAAGTAATGTCCGTCCGTGCTGGAGCCCGGGAGGGGGATGAAAAACTCCCCCTCGTCCAGCGTTCTACTATCAATCGAAAAACCACTTATCTTCTGATCCTCGCAGTTAAACAGTCTACCCTGGGTAGCTTCCGCCAGTTCACCGGGACCGAACATGTCGCCGCTATTATTCCTTGTTCTTCTGTTCTCCGTCCCCTGTTTCGCCGTCCTCTTGCTTTGCTTTTTCGGGGGCGGGCGAACTGGAACTCTTTGTCTTCTTCTCCGTCACGTTGATAGATATGGCCTGATTGCCGTAAATTACCTTCCCCGCAAATTTTTCATCTACCCGTGTAACCGATTCGTACATGTATCCGGTGCTTGCCATCGGGACCACGCTCTCCTCAAATGGGCTGAGCAATTCCACGGAAAGGTGTTCGTAACTTTTCAGGTTGTTGAGGTAGCCAAGCCAATCACCAAACGTTTCCAGGGTCTGAGGCGGGGCGATCTTGGCCGGTCGCGGTCCGCCGTAAACTGCCACAACGTAATTGCCCGGGGGCAGGTTAGAAGGTATTTGAAAAGCCCCTGTCTTTTTTACTATGTCGTCACGATAATTCTTTATCTTTACCTGATAGGCCAGCAGGTCTCCGGGGTGGTAATTCCGTCCGTCGGTAGCAAAGTAGGTTATCTGACCTGAGTTTATCGAGCGGTCGAAGTTTACTTCTGCCGAAAGTTCCTGGAGATTTGGTTCTTTAAACGGGTTGTGGGCAAGCGCGTCGATGAAAAGAGCCACCTGTAGAGAAGGAAGAAAAGACGCCTGCCTGTAGGAGAAAAATATGTCAGTTCTCTCTATCGGTTCGGGCATGTTTTCCCCGGTAATCCTGTAGCTTACTTTGACGGTTCCCGGTCCGGTTCTATTGAGCGAACGGTTTATGGATTCACGTATGGTGGCGTAAGCTAGAGGGCCGACTAGATCCGAAGTTTTTACCAGGTCAGTTGTAAGCTTGGACGCCCCTTTGGCACCTTTCTCGGAGATTTCCAGGTCCGTTCGAAATAGTTCGGCCCGGTCCCCGATTTCGCCCATAATTCCCTGTGTTCTGTCCTGTTTGATCGTTCCAACGGGAGAGCCGACATCGCCCAGTTTGAACGAGGACCTGTAGCTTTTTACGGTATCGAAAACACTGGCCCTGGTCAGGAGAAAGTTTGAAGTTCCGTTAAGTAAAAACCTGTGGCCAAAACCCAGGACCCTGTCCCCTTCCCTGTAAGTTACCGTTCCCAGCGCACCGATGGACAGGTCGCCTTTTGTCAGAGCCACGCCCATTGGTGCCCCGGGTTCTATTTCCATACCTCCGTCGGATCCGCCGGCGCTTCCCTGGAGGTTGTGGAAGGAAAGGTCGTACTGGCCGAGACCGCCTTTCAAGTTGTTAATAGAGCTCCTCCCCACGGTATCCAGCGGGTCGTAGATCTTTTCCAGATTGGCTTGAGGGCTAATCCCGTTCTTGAGTGCCTCGAAAGAGCTCTTGCTGAAGCCGTTAACCATGACGGGAGTCTGGTTTCTGACAAAGACAAGCGATTCCGCTCCTGACCTGCCTTCACCTGGAGAGTCGGAATTTCCAAGCGATACCGACCGTCCCGGAAACACCTTTTCAAGTGAGCTTTCCATGGAACTCTTTCTCTCGTCCTTGCTCTCCATGATCTTTCCCGACTCGGCCTGTTCGAACAGGCGCAGCATAGTTTTTATCGGTGTAACGAGAGCGATCGGGTTACTGGAGTCCTTGCTCCACAGGGCGGATCGGCTCAGGGCACCGATTAATTTTCCGTCTATATATACCGGACTCCCGCTCATACCCTGGGCAACACCGCCCGATTCCTCGATTGGTGCGCCACTCGCACGAATTACGACGAAGTCCTCGAGTTCTCCCGGCTTATCGATCACCTGAATGACTTTTATCGAAAAGGAAGAGATCTCTTTTCCCTTTACGACAGTTTTACCCACACCTTCCATGCCTTTCTCTATTTGCTCCAGACCAAGAAATTCCTGGTTCCCGGCACCGCTGGCAGTCGGGGCGACAAGTAGAAGATTAATGAAGACCAGAGATGCTACTACGAAAAAAGAGTAAAGTCCTAACGACCTTAAACCTTGTTTTACCATAATTTCCTCCCGGGTGTGATTATGAAAATTACTTTCAAAGTTCCAACTGAAATTACCCTAACTTTCATTAAGCTGCGTGAGCAGTTATATTACAAGCTCTGCTCCTTTATAATTTAAAGGAAAATGAGAAAATACACCATAGTCAACTTAATCATAACGACTTTGTCCTGTTATTTGCAGGTTAAATATTTTAGAGGTTGACAGGGTAATGTTTTCCGTAAAGAAACTATAACCCTATTGGTATTTAGTTTTGACTTTGGTATATTTTATCTGCAACTTATAAAGAAATGATTAAGATCAAATCTAATCGGGAGGAGAACTGATGGCTGAGCAAGAGTTGCTTGTTGTGGAGAATATTCACAAAAGGTACGGGAAGGAAGAAGTCTTAAAAGGAGTTTCCTTTGACATGAATCAGGCCGAGACGAAGGTCATTATCGGCCCCTCGGGTACCGGTAAAAGCACTTTGCTGCGCTGCATTAACCAGCTGACCGCGCCGGACAAAGGAAGGGTATGGCTCGAAGGAGAAGAAGTCACCGATAGCTCGAAAGACATCAATAAGTTCAGGCAGAGAATTGGGATGGTTTTTCAGCACTTCAACCTGTTTGAACACTTGACGGCTCTGGGCAACGTAACTCTCGGCTTGAAAAAGGTAAAAGGATTTGATAAACAAAAAGCTCGCGACCTGGGAATGGAAGAACTGGAGCGAGTGGGACTTGCCGATCAATCGGAATCCTACCCGGCTCAGCTTTCTGGCGGACAGAAACAACGCGTCGGAATTGCCAGGGCTCTGGCCATGGAACCAAAGATAATTCTTTTTGATGAACCGACCTCGGCACTTGATCCGGAGCTTATCGGCGAGGTTCTCGAAGTCATGAAGGATCTTGCACAGTCCGGAATGACGATGCTGGTGGTAACTCACGAAATGGGCTTTGCAAACTCAGTCTCGGACGAGATCATCTTCATGGAAGGGGGCAAGATCATCGAGCAGGGTACGCCGAACCAGTTCTTTAACAATCCGGAACACGACAGAACCCAGGAATTCCTGCACAAACTGACTGAGCTTTACGGGGAAAGATCGTAGCCGTAATCGCTAGGGGAGGAGGTTCTCCCTTTTAACCGTACATTTCGGGGTTGAGGTATTTTGCCATAGCAAAGATAAGTGCATTCCGGTAGGCTTCCTGTCTGGTAATTATTCCGTTTGTAAATATTCCAATCGCCCCGGGTCCTTCTTTTACTTCTTTTTTGCCAGTTACTTCGTCCATGACGGGCCCGAGCTCTTCCCCGCTTCTTATTCGTACCGCTATTCCTTCCGGTAGGAGTAGCCTGCCCCCTCCACCGAGATAGCTACCTTCGCTATTTATCAGATAGGCCCAGCCGGTTAAAAACATGCCGTACTTCGAATCGGAGACCGAACCCTCCAATCCAACCCCGAAGTCGAAATCTCCACTTGTTTTCGCCTTCTTGGCCCTTATCCTGGCTCCTTCTATAGCTTCCTCATCCGTCGTGGGCTGGTCCGATACCTCCGATTCGACGTCCAGCTCGAATACCTCGGCATCGTTGCCGGCCAGCTCAAATGCTTCTGCAGTAGCGTCTATTTTGACAGGATTGGTACTGCCGACGGAAACTCGTAACACGCTATCCCTCCCCTGATAAACTGAATATTTTTTCAAAGTGGCTAAAATATTAACTCTTCGAACTCGAATTTTCATCGGTCTTTAAAGTCAGTTACCCCTCACAAGGTGCGTGGTTTTAACAACGACACGGTAAGGGCAGAAGCCCTTTTCTTTAAAGACGATTGACCCGGCACCCGGCAGTCAATTGGAGCCTGCTCCCACCTGCTGGGAGATAACTTAAAATAACCATTTTAAAAATGTTATACCCGAAGTTAATCCAAGTACCCGATTGACCCCTGAGTACCTAATGCAAAGCCGAGCAAAGCAACCGATTCCTCCCCAGAGGGAGCCCCGGGGATTCCTCGGCAGGTTTTCGTGGAAGTTGGCTTGTGTGAATGACTCCGGTGAATGACTATAATAATTGAGGAGGTGAAGCTAATGGCCGAAAACGATGAAGTAGGCACCGAAAAGATAGATGGGGGAGTGGTAAACGATAAGGGAACGATCACAATCTCCGACGAAGTGGTTACCGCAGTTGTAGCTGGCGGTGCTGCGCAGATCGAGGGTCTGGGACAAAAGAAGTCCTCCGTGGCCGAAGATATAGGCCGGATTTTTGGCAGTCAGCGGCGCGGGGTCACCATCGATTTTGAGGGCAACGAGGTATCGATAACCTTAAAAATTGCCGTTAAACAGGGGTACCCCGTACATGAAGTCGCGAAAAAAACTCAGAAGAAAATAAAGGAAGACGTGGAGAGCAAGACCGGCTTGAGGGTCAACCGCGTCGATATTTACGTCCAGAAACTCCAGGAAGAAAAAGGCAAGACGGAAGAACTGATTCCGGAAGATACCGAAGAGGAAGATTGAGGTCTTGTCTATAAAATACTCAACGGTTAAACTTTTTTACCTTTCAATTAACGTGGAGGGGTGGGCGAGTGGACGAAACCGCCGGTCTTGAAAACCGGAGAGCCTTG
>CAZENJ010000134.1:0-4411 GCA_964513485.1 uncultured Thermotogae bacterium
CTTTAACAGCTTAAGTCTTGCCTGAAGGTGTTCTTCGGACTCGTTCTTCTGTTTTGGAAGGACCCAGCCCATCCAGCCGAGTGTCGTGTAGCGCTTTCCGCTCGGCCCCTTTGGGACCTTCGCAGTACCGACTTTGTCCGGACCGAGTCTGTCCAGGACCGTGTTTAAGGTAGGCTGGTCGTTTATATACATCCTGGTTACCCCGGCGTTGAAGTTAGAGATCAATTCGTTGAAACCCCAGTTTATTGCACCTTCCGGAGCCACTCCGTGTTCGCGGTAGAGGTCGGCGTAGAACTCTACCCCCTCAATTGCTTCTGGCTTGGCGAGATTCCAGTTGCCGTCATCATCGAAGAATTGGTTCGTGCCGAGCGCGCCAAAACCCCAGACCGGTATCGGATAGAAAGCTCCCCTTGCACCCCTCAGGGACATGCCATAAACTCCCTCTTCCTTGTCCGTAAGTTTTTTTGCGACTTCGAGGAACTCGTCAAAAGTCTCCGGAACTTCCAGTCCTTGTTCTTCGAATATATCCTTCCGATAGAAAAGGGTCCTGACGTAGTATCCGTAAGGGATATTGAGTGCTTTGTCAGCATATATCTTCATACCTTCTTTCGTGATCTCCAGGTACTCGTTACTGAATTCCCAATCCTCGAAGTAAGGTTCAAGGTCGATAAGGCCGTTCATCGCACCTAATTCCGGCACCCATACCTCGGCAGCCACCTGAATGTCCGGAGGGTTTCCGGCAGAAATGGTGGTGAGGAGTTTCTGGTGGGCTTGGTCCCAGGGAACTCCTCTGAATTCGACGTCGATATCGGGATTCTGTTCCTCGAACTTTGATAGAATGTCCGTCATGATTGCCTTTCTTTCCGGGCTGGGCAGGATCGATACGTAGGTAAGTTTGGTCTTCGAAAGCGCGAGGACGCCGGCCGCACTGATAAGTAAAGCAAGAATAAGAATTAAAACACTGATTTTTTTCATGGGAGAAAACCTCCTGATAGAGTAAAAGCTTTCCTAGGGTCGTCACTGATTAATTTGTTAAATTTCCTGGCTATCACCCCTCTTTGTTCCGGGCTCCGGAAATAGGGATATTGGTCTGTTGGTCAGACCAATTTATTTCACACTGATGATATCCAAGTTCTCCGGAGTTTGCAAATTGTGGGGATAGAAGATACGAATCACGTCAGGTTCTCTGTTTGAGCCAATTATCCCGTGCGGTAAGGAAATAATTGACTTCAGACCAACCTGGACGTACATCGGAATACATGGATAAATTGCCAATTGATCTTTTTCAGCGAAGATGAGTTTCAGGAGAGGCTGGAGGCAAGGAAAAGTTGTCTTTCGTCAATCAAAAGGGGTAAAAATTAACTAAATAAGGCAGACACAGAGGTTACAGTATGGGTTTCTGCCGGCAATCGCGTCCACCGGAGTAAGTTCTAAACGCGTATTAACCTCTGGAATTTCAGGTTGTCACCCCGGAGAAAAGATAATTAGCGGGGACAGCTGTAAGCGATTTTAAGTTCATAGAAAAATGCTCTTAGTTTTCAAGGGACATAATGAGAATGAGATATAGTTTTACTGATCTTTGTCCCGATACATCTTCCGGTCCGCTTCCTTGAGTGCTGCTTCTAAATCCCTGTCTTGCCCGGGATTCCAGTGAGAGACACCCATGGCTATAGTGAGTGGGAAATCGATTAACGAGTTCCTCTCGTTCCAGTCGGCCAGTTCCTGTTTTAGCCTGTCGATAATCCTTTTCACTTCACCGTTGGTTTCCGGCATCATGATGAGGAATTCGTCTCCCCCATACCTTACTGCCGTATCTGCGCTGCGAACGTTGTTCAAAAGTATCTTCGATAGTTTCTGGAGAACTCTATCCCCGGTCTGGTGAGAATAGCGATCGTTTATCTCTTTGAATTGATCCACGTCGGCCATGAGGAAGGCAATTGGATTATTATATCTTTCCGCCTTCTCGGCCTCCTTCTGGAGCGTCTCGTTGAAGTAACGGCGGTTGTACAGGCCTGTCAGTGGATCGCGAATCGCCTGCTCTTTTAGCTCATCCTCCAGCCTTACTCGGTTTATTTCCGCCCGCAGATGGTCTGCCAGGATCTCCATTAGCTCGACGTCCTGACCAGTAAATGCGTCCTTTTCGGTGGACACGACCTGAATTATTCCCAGCTCTCCTATGGGGACGCTTATATAGGCCCGAAAATCCTCCCGACTGGGCGTGGCAATTTCGCAGTTTCGCACGTCCCCGCCCCAGTAGGTTTTACATTTTTCGATTGTCTTCCCGCCGAGGCCATCACCTACCCTCTGTCTCCTGGCGTCGTCCTCGGGAAGACCGATGGATGTTGCCTTGGGAACCAGGACGTCTTCCTCGAGTAGGTCAAGGGCACAGAGCTCGAATTCCAGTATGTTTTCCGCCAGCCTGACCGTCTTTCTGCAGAGTTCCTTTTCGGAAGTGCAGGAATGTAGTTGATCTATAGCTTTATGTAATTCAGTCAGCTTTTCCTGGTTGTTCTTGAGCTCTTTTTCGGCCTCTTTCCGTTCGGTGATATCTCGATTTATCGATAGGGCTGCGTCCTTTCCTTCGTAGTCGATTCTGGTTACCACTACCTCGGTCCAGTAGATATCGCCATTCTTTTTCTTCTTTTTCTCCGTGAAGTTGATCGTCTCTCCGCGAAGCAGCCTTTTATTTCCCTCTTCGTAGGTAAAGGGTTCCGGGTCCTTGATCGCCAGGTCGTCCTCGATATTCATTCCCACTAACTCTTCCCGGGAGTATCCGGTCTGCTTCGTAGCAGTGGAATTTACACTGAGAATCCGTCCGTGATTTTCTCCCGTTACCTTAGTGATGAAGATAGCATCACCCAGCTGTTCGAAGTAGCGCTGGTATCTTTCCTTGCTCTGTTTTAGCTGTTTCTTCAAACTTTTCTCTTCCGTAATATCTATAGCGTTGCTCGCAATGGCAGTCTCACCCTGGTACTCAGTTAGCGAGGGAACCGATCGGATCCAGAGGGTTTCGCCTTCTTTTGTCACTATTTTGTATTCTACCTTTTTCGGCAGGTTATCAGCCCTTCCGGCTAGCGCGTTTTTAGTCCACTTACCAATTTTTTCCCGGTATTCCGGATGGACTAATTCGAGGAAACCGATATTTCGCAGTTCTTTTCGAGTATATCCGGTAATTTTCTCGAAACTATCGTTTACGTAATTGAATTCTCCATCCTGGAATAGGTATATAGCCTGTGAGGATCCTTCGGCGATTGCCTGGTATTTTTTACGAGTTGATTTGCGGTCAGAGATATCTCTTACGCTGAATAGCACCCGAAGCTCTCCGTCGACTTCTATTTCCCTTCCTTTTACTTCTACCGGAATCTCTTCTCCGTCCCTGGTGACCACGACAGATTCCAGTGACTTGACCGTTGTAACGTTTCCCTCGGCGGGATCCGAAAGAGATTTTTCAACTTCAGGGAATAACTCTTCAATCCCCCTACCCTCAATTTGTTTTTTACTGTAATTGAACAAACTGCAGGCCGGCTCATTCAGATCCAGGATTTTGCCCCCCTGATTTACGATAAGTACCGCCTCGGGCAAACTTCGAAGTAACTCTTTGCAGTGGTCATTGGATAAAGACATCGAAATCGTCCCTCTTTTCTGATCCCCTCGGAAAATTTTAGAAACTCGTCCGGGGGTTCTTATCTTTCCCGAAGTGAAAAACGGTTCATTTTTCAGAGCCGAATATGATTTGAGTTCCGAATTCACCCAATCTGACCTCGATTCTCCTGTCGATTAAAAATGAATTTCGAAAAAACCATTAGTCAATAGATCTCAATCATATATCGTCTTTTTTCGATTATAATGGTTTATCCAGTTATCATCCAATTTGTGGGAAGGGAATTGATAGAAGCTTGCTATTCTAAGTCAGGGCGCCACAGGCAAATATTCCCTTCTATCCGGTTAATCATGTCGCTTGCAGCGAAAATGTCAGGCTTGGTTCAGGGCGACATAACCTTTTATCCCTGGGTTCGTAATGTGGAAACACTTAGAAGACGTAAAACCTCGTTCTGTTTTGGTGATCTTATTGAAAATGAAAATGATTGGTGTAAGTTCTGAAAAAGCAGAGAGGCTGAGTGGGTCTTTGTGGGGATAATTGAAGATCCCAACCCGTTCGTCGCTCCCGACCGAGAAGGAGGTCCTGCCGCTGTCTACATCGAACCAGCGTGTCGCCGGGAAGGAAATGCTCGGGAAGCTGTAGAGTGCTTTAATCGATGGTTTCGGGAAGAGAGTGGTCGGTAGGCGGGGCTCTCAGTCCCTTCAGACAACGAAAAAGCAATAAAACCTGGCAGTCACTTGGCTTCTAAGAATATATGAAGAGGGTGGTTTGGTGTAGAATCTGAGCAGTGGAAGGATTTGGGCGAATAGC
>CAZENJ010000134.1:4421-4852 GCA_964513485.1 uncultured Thermotogae bacterium
AGCGTGTCGCCGGGAAGGAAATGCTCGGGAAGCGGTTGAAAGTTTTAAGTAATGGTTTCGAGAAGAGGGTGTCCAGTCGGTTAAGCTCTCAACCCATTCAGCAAATGAAGAAGCGATAAATTTCTGGTGGTCGCTTGGCTTCTAAGAATATATAAAGAGGGTGGTGTGGTGGATAATCTGAGCAGTGGGAGGATTTGGGCGAATTGCTCAGTGGGAGGGCATCTGATTCATATTTACTCGTGAAAAATCTCCAACCCCCTTTAATTTATACCTAAACCGTCGATTCTCTCCTTTAAGACTCAACTTCTAACTGGGTTTACAAGGAAATTTTACTGCTACTTGAGACACTTATTTACCTTTACCCATTGGATGATAGCTAGAGTGGTTAAATCAAGTTACTCTCCCATAACTTTCAACCAGCACCCTCCGGC
>CAZENJ010000135.1:0-1935 GCA_964513485.1 uncultured Thermotogae bacterium
TGTCAGATAGAAGGGAGAAGGATAGATTATCCGCATCCCGACGCATCAGAGCAACAGCAACGTCCGCTTTCTTGATTCCGGCCTCTTCCAGAACTCCGACGTCCGTCGCATCGCCGTTCACGGAGACAGCTCCGTAATCCTGGTAGACTCTATTACAGACTGCCTCGTCTATATCAACCACCACTACGTCGTGCTTGTTTTCCACCAGTCTCCTGGCGAGTCCACGGCCGACCAAACCGGCCCCGGCAATCAATACGTACATGATTTTACCTCCATACTTTCCGACTGAAGAGCAAGAGAATCGGCAAAATTTCCAGCCTACCTGCAAGCATACCAAAAATATAGGTCAGCTTAATCAGGGGATGAAGCTTCGGCCATTGACTCAACGGAATATAGCTCGGACCGATATTTCCCAGAGCAGAAAACATACCGGAAAGAGAAGCCAGGGGAGACAGGTCCGAGAAGAAGGCTGTTATCATTCCCCCCGCTATAATAAAGCTTACCCAGGCAAAGAATAGCGCGGAAATCCGCCTTATCTCCTCCTGTGGCGTTATCTTTCCGTCTATGATAAGCGGATTTACCGCCCTGCTCGGGTTGACAATTCTTCTTACCTGCCGCTTGACCATTTCCCAGAGGACCCCGACACGGAAGACTTTAAAGCCTCCGCTGGTGGACCCGACCATCCCGCCGATTATCATCAGAAACAGAAAAACCTGCCGGGCTAGAGCGGGAAAGAAACTGCTGCCAATATCTTTAGTCGCAAAACCCGTGGTCGTCAGAACCGCCATCACCTGAAAAAACGAATAACGGAAAGCGTCCAGGGCTTCACCCGGCCCGTGAACTCGCAGATGATTAACAAAGACGAGCAGGGAAGCTCCAGCTATTATTTTCCAGAAGAGTCTTATCTCCATGCTCTCCCAGAGGACGCTTAGCTTTCCCAGCAGGAGGCGATAGTGGACGACGAAACTGATCCCCCCCAGCCCCATACCAAGTATAATGGTGTATTCTATCAGGCGATAGTGCTCGTAACCCGCCCGGCGGAAGAAATCAATACTCGCGTCGTGAGGTGAAAAACCACCCGTGGAAAGCGTCGTAAGCGCGTGGTTGACCGAATCAAACCAGCTCACCCCTTCAAGTGCCAGCAAACCGGCAATAATTACGGTGAAAAGCGAGTATATCGACCAGAGGATTCTTAAAGTGCTGAATAATCCGGGAGCCGGCCGTTCTGAGATTACCTTGTGGCTTTCAGCTCCGAACAACTTGTGTGACGCCTCCCCGCTAAAGACGAGGACGGAAAAAAGAGTCAATATACCCAGTCCCCCTATCCACTGGGTCAGGGAGCGCCAGAAGATCAGCGTTCGGGGTAGCTCATCCAGGTTTACAAGAAGCGTTATGCCGGTAGTCGTAAACCCGCTGGTCGATTCGAAAAAAGCGTCGAGGAAAGATATCGAGTGGCCAATGGTAAAAGGCAGGGCACCAAGGCAGGAGACCATAATCCAGCCAAGCGCAACAACCACCACCGCATCTGTGCCCGAGAGGGTTCTCAGTTTTATCGTTCGATTCAAAGCAGCACCAAGCAATAGTGAAGCCAGCGAGGGGAAAATAAATGGGGCGACTGCAGAAAAAGTAAAATGAGTTCCTGAAACAAAAGGAATAAGAACCAGTGGCAAAGGAAGGATAAACCCAAAAAACCACATCAGAGTCCCGAGATAACGCAGGCGGATCAACCACCTTCTTCGCACCGACAACATCTCTGATTCAGAGACCTCCCTTCATAGGTAAACTTGCTAAGTAATCAGCCGCTCCAGATCCTGGCGTCGGTACGGCCCACTGTGGGAAGTATATATCTCTTCCACCCCCAGCGACAATATTTTGGATATACTCTCCTGCAGAGAAGCCGGATCGGTAGCGAAAAAAGGTAACCCGGCACCTCCG
>CAZENJ010000135.1:1945-4784 GCA_964513485.1 uncultured Thermotogae bacterium
ACGCCAAACCCATGCAAGTTTATACTCTCTTCAATTATCTTATCCGGACTGACTTCCCGGGTATTTAACTTTTCGTTCGAGGTAAACGGACTGAGCAGTTTCCCCCTCAACCCTAATGGGGTGATCGGCGCCTCCTTCCCCCGCGTTATCGCGGCCGCGTCTTTCTCGTGGATAATGATTCGTGCGGAAAGGCGCTCATTCAACTCGGCTATACCTCCCACATGATCCCTGTGCCCGTGAGTCAGGACTATGAGAGAAATATCCTGGGTCCTGTAGCCGGCTTTTTCGACCCCTCTTAATATTTTTCCTCCGTCCCCCGTATTTCCCGCGTCGACAAGGACGAGTCCGCCTTTTTCTCCGACGAGGAGGAAACTTTTAACTGTTTTTAGCTTTAATGACACTATTCTTGACATTCGATCCCCTCTGGAAAAAGAAAATTCCCGAGCGACTAAACCCCGAATGTATATTAAAAAATGGAGGTTCCCTTTACCAGTAGCTAAGGACTCCGGTCCCCCGAGAAACTGAAATGAATTGCCAGTTACCGGCTAACCGGCCAACTATTTACCAGAGCCCCCCTCAACTCAGGCCCACTTTGTATTTTTTTTCTTAATCCGCTATATTTAAGCAAACTTCAACTGGAGGAATTAGAGCAATGTCCGACGAGACGGTAGAACTTCTGCAGGATGTTCCACTCTTCACAAATTTCAGCAAGAAACAATTGAAATCGGTGGTGAAGACGGCCAAAGAAAAGGTATTCGAGACCGGAGACACGATCGTCAGAGAAGGTGACATGAGCAACGTCGGTTTTTACCTTATTCTGGCGGGCCAGGTAGAGGTCAAACGGGACGAAAAGAGCCTGACAAAACTCGGCGCGGGCCAGTTCTTCGGCGAGATGGCCGTACTGGACGAAAAGCCGCGATCGGCTGACGTGGTCGCCCTTACCGATACAAAATGTCTCCTGCTGACGAACTGGGATTTTAAAGCACTCATAAAGACCTATCCGGACATGGCGACAAATATTATCTCCGAACTTGCAAACCGGCTGCGCCAGACGAACATGGCTCTTTCCAAATAGGAATCGTGGAATCCTGTGAATGTCAGACAGAGATAAACGAGTAGTACTGTTCAGCGACATCAGGGACTTTTCCTCTCTTACCGCAAAAATAGGGGATCGGGGGGCGTATCAGTTAGTCAAAACTTTCGTTCGGCTGGTCGAAGAACAGGTCGAGCGCCACGAGGGAGAGGTCATCAAAACTTACGGAGACGGGATTATGACTACTTTTCCCGCTCTCAAAGCCGGTTTACAGGGATCAGTTGATATGCAAAGAGCCCTGAAAGACCACAACGAGACGCATCCCGAAAGTACGATCTCCGCGGGATCCGGCCTCCATACAGGCGATGTGATTCGGGACGATGGGGATATTTTCGGGCATGCCGTCAACCTGACCGCGCGCCTGGCAAATTACGCCAAGGGGGGACAGATAATAACTTCCTCGGAGGTCCACGGCGAATCCGTCGAATACGACGGATACGACTTCCTCGATCTTAATTATCATGAATTCAAAGGTATAGGCAGAGAAAGGATTTACGAATTGCTCTGGCGGAGCGAGGTCGGCCGACTTGAGACCAGGGATGACGAGTTGATCCTGGTTCTGACTGAGGATCACCTGGGGATAGAATTAAGCAAAGACATCCAGAACGAACTAAAAAAAGCGAGAGACGAACTCAGACGAGAAGCTCGGGGAGAGTCTGGCCTGGCGAAGTTCCTGCTGGAAAAGATGGAAAAGTTATTCGACAGGTATCTCTCCAGGTATATTGACAGGGCCCTGCTTAAAAAGGGAATCGGGCTGGAGCACCCGGTAGAAAAGGTTGAGCTAAAATTTTCCGGCGGGGAACTGGAGGTTTTTATCGAGGGGAAAAGGACGATTACGCTGACCGAAGACAACGTAGATATTCCCCGCGTGGAGGAGTTCGTCTCAAGGTTTCAAAAGGTAAGAGAAACTGAAAAGAGCGCAAAGAACCATAAGAAATGACTGGACCCGTAAGCTCGCTGTAACAGACCGCAATACCGGGGGACGAGAATCGGTTCCGGGGCGCGTGGGTACACAGGGACAGCTTACTACGTTTTGTCTTTAACTAACCGACAACAATCGGAGGTGGTAGCGGATAAATAATTCAGTTATCCGAATAATCATCCCGGCAAATTCCATTGAGCACAAAAAATATCTGGAGGTATAAAAATGAAAAAAATAACCGGCAATTTAGTCGTATCTATTCTGATCGTTTCCTTCTTGATTGGAGTTAGCCTCGTCGCAATAGGGGCCGAAAAGAAGGTCGTCATCAATTCTTACATGGCGGACCCTGCTCCGAAAGAAACACTCAAGAAACTGGTGGACAATTTTGAGGAAGAGTATCCGGATTACGAGGTAACCATAAACACCTATCCGCACGAAGACTACAAAACACTTATCAGGACATGGCTTCCCTCGAAGAAGGCAAGCCCCGACATAGTAACCTGGTTCGCCGGAGAACGGGCAAACTTCTTCGTCGAGAAGGGTCTTATAGCTCCTCTGGACGACATCTGGGGTGAAGGAAAGGGCTTTGAGGACTACTTCCCTCGAGCTTTCAAATCGATTTCTCAGTTTGAAGGAAAAACCTACTTCCTGCCACAATCCTGGTACTGGTGGGGTTTCTGGTACCGAGAATCGGTCTTCGAAGAATTAAACTTGACGGAACCGGTCACTTGGAACCAGTTCCTGAACGTCTGTGAAAAGCTCAAGGAAAACGGCTATACTCCGATAACTATCGGGTCCAAGTTCCGCTGGACCGCGGCCGGATG
>CAZENJ010000136.1:0-1695 GCA_964513485.1 uncultured Thermotogae bacterium
GCGTTCTTTCATCTAGTGTTTGGGCCAAATCGCCTCGGCCGTCCAGAATCGCCCTCCTTTTCCCCACTACCCCCCTCCAGCCCCCTTCAATTGCTCCAAATTCCAAATATTTGCAAATTTATCACATCTGTTTATAGTTCAAGGTGGGGCAGATCAGACCAAATGCACTAACAGGAGGGACCACCAATGGGAGGAATAGTAAGCAGCATGTACAAGGCCGCTCGGGCCGCAAACGACGTATCCAAAGTGGCCAGCGGAAAACCCAGCAAGGTAGCCAAACGGGCAGCCAACAAAGCAGTGGGTAGGGGCCTACTCTCAAAACTGTTTTTCAAGTAGGTCTTCCGGAGCTTTGGTAAATACACAGAGTGGGGGTGGTGACTGACGCTAGATACATGGATCATGCTCGCCGCATCCGCCAGTTCCAATATTCCCACAGATCAAGCTCCCGCCGCAGAACCACCTTGCATAATCCAAAAATCAATCCTACACCCACCGGTCATCAGGCAGACTATTAACGAATATACCCCTAGTCAGCCAAAATCAGAGATAATCCATTAACGACAGTTCGAAACTCCAAAGAGGAGGTCAACCATGTCCGAAGAACTCCTAGCCAGAACAAAAGTCGGCGACACTCTAGAAGTAGGCGCAGAATACCATCCTGAGCACGAAATAGTCACCATCTTGCTCAGCTCCCCCGAACAGTCCACCGCCCTCAACCTGGAACCGGATAAAGGAGAGCTGAATAACTTCGTGGAGGCAATTACGGAAATTGGGGAGGCATATACGAACGAGGAATAAGTTTTGGCTACTTGGTTATAATGATTTGTGACCCATATCTTCCCATTTCTGGGCCACAAATTCTTTTGTGGTGCAAAATTGGACCACAAAAGGACCAATAGAAAAGCGACAGCCTAACTCGCACTTTTTTGATCAGGAGCCCCAGGGGAGATTGGAACACTAGCAGGCCTGACCCCCAAGCTACGTGCAAAAATTATCCGGAATTTTATAAAACAGATCCAAGGAGGTAGTTCCGGTGAGCAATACGGAGAAACTATCCGAAGAAGAATTTACGAAAAGAGCAATCAAAGAACTGCGAGAACCACCTGACAAAGGTATTCATTCTTCCTTCAGCGGCTTTACCCAGGCTTTCCGCAAGTACTTTGATAAGGATCCCGGAAAGACAATAGAAAAGTTAGAAAATGAAGACAAAATAGCCACCAGACCGGCTGAGGGTGGAGTCATGCTGTACCTCAAGCAGGACGCGCCGGAGAAAAATGATCCTGATACTGCCATAGACAAAATCGTTCAGTCGAACCAACAGCAGGGCGATGAGGGCTCCGGAGAAGCCCCGCCGTTGGTGATCGACAAACAAGGGGCCCACGAAACGACTGGATTCGCTTTAATTGCCAACAAGGACAGGGTGTGGTTGAGGGGTTTTTCGAAAGATAATAACGAGCTGGCCATTAAATCGGTCTACCGCTCGAAAGAGGACATAAAAAGTATGGACAGGGAGACCACCGACTGGCAGTGGGATGGAGAAGAAAAAGTTTGGGTGGTTGATTCCAAAAGCCTTAAGTATATGATAGACCATTTCCTTTCCAAAGATTACGAGATTGCATTGAGCCCCGAAGTAGCCCAACTTGTTATTAAGAAGTTGGGCTTTCCCGTGGAATACATTGATGGGGAAGATTCAAC
>CAZENJ010000136.1:1765-4749 GCA_964513485.1 uncultured Thermotogae bacterium
GAGGTTCTGTGGAGACCGAAACGAATGATGGAAAAAAGTCCCGCGATCAGATTAAAGAAGGGGACGTAGTAGAGCACAGTTCGGGAATGCACGGCAAGGTCGTAGAGATCAACGACGGGGCTTTGGTGGTGAGCAGAGGCCCCGATACGAATGAGGAGTGGGTGAAAAACGCCTGCACATTTATAAGAGAGGGAAAGTAAGGGCACAATGCCTCAGCAAGTCAGGCGGGTAAACTGTCTCCAAACATAAATTAGTTGCGGTTGTAAAGGAAACAAAAAATGAAATATGATACTTTGCCTTCTACGGTAGGTAGTTACTTAAAGCTCCAGGAGGTCTACGAGGTACTGGACCTCTTCCGGCAATACGAACACGATGAAGTTCGAGAAAAGATCGTCCGCGATAACATCCTCGCCTATAACACGAGCGACGCCAGGACCAGAGTATTCTCCGCGGTCAAACGGTCTTTTTTAAACTTCGAGACGAAATGGCGCAAAAAGGTCTTCCTGGATACATTAAATACTGTCAATGAGAATGCCAAGCGTGAGATATTGCTTTACCGTCTCTGTCGGAAATCCTTTACGACCTATCGTTTGACATTAAAAGTATTGTTCCCAGCGTACAAAGATGGAATGGAATATTTTGAAAAAGAAATAATAATAGGTGGAAAAAAAAAAAAAAAGGAGTCTACAAAGTCGGTAAGAGGATGGACTGAAGGCACCTTAAATAAAATAGCAACAAAATACTTAACTACAATGAAGAAGTTCAAATACCTTGAGGGGAGCAAGAAAAAGAAAATAAAGTATTTCTCGCCACAATTAGAATCTTTCACCTATGCCCTATACGACTTACTCGACAGAGGAAAACCGCCGAGGAAAATAATTGGCTCGGACAGGTTCAAACTTTTCATGCTTCAAGAGAGCGACGTTATGGACTATTTGGAACGAGCTGGAAATGCAGGCCATATAAAGTTCGGTCAAGCGGGCGATGTTTACGAGATTCACCCGACAGGTTCGATAAAGGAGCTTCCCAATGTCCTCGAATGATAAGATAGATCGCAAATTCGGGGAATTGGCTCGAGTTCTAAACGACGGGTTATCCAAAATGAAACCCGAGGCACATGGCGGAAACAGCGTCCTGTTGGTTTATCCTCCAAACCAGGAAGATAATTACTTGAAAAAGGCGAGGGAAGAGTACGGCGGGGAAGGGTATACATTTGTAAACCTTGCCGAGATATTTACTGAACAAGTAGATGAATTGGATGGTATAGATTCTTTAATGAATGAAATGGAAGTTGTCGGAGAGCTCCCGAAAAGATACTTCAAGCAGCCTTTTGTAGAGAAAATTAGAGATGAGATAGTATCTGCCGTAGAAGCTGATACGGTGCCGGTTTTAATCAGATTAGGTATATTAGCGGGCATAGTAAGCCTAAATAGGATTCTAGAGGATTCACGAGTTCTCTCGCTGAATGAACAAATAGTAGTTTTGTACCCTGGAATCTACAGGGACGGAGGCAATCAACTATATTTCCTGAACGAACAACGGGAGGCATCGTCCTATAGAGCAAAGATAATCGCTTCTTAAAAATTTGTAATTTAGGAGGTTACAGTGAAAGTAGGAGAAACGTTAAAGATATCACCGGAAGAAGAGATAGAGACAGTCGTTTCGCTTGAAGATACTGCCGAGTCGGATTTACTTAAAGATCTGAGAGATTATATTGTTACCGAGTCTCTCGGCGAATATTTTCTCAACTTCTTAAACCCTTACAACCAAGGGAGAGAAAATACCGGAGTCTGGCTCTCCGGCTTTTACGGTTCTGGTAAATCCTACTTTGCCAAGATGATAGGTCACCTATTAACCAACCCGGAACTCAAAGGCAAGTCCTTTCGCGATAGGTTTTCGGAAAGGCTCTATAACCTGAGCAGCTCTTCACTTTTAGACGTTGAAATAGGTAAACTGTCGCGGATCAAGACTCACGCGCCGATGTTGAACCTGGCCACCAGAAACCAGCAAGTGAGTGATCAGGGGCTTGTTCGGACTATCTACGAGGAATTTCTCAATTACTTGGGCTTCGCTGGCGCGGACCTGGCAATCGGGCAATTGGAATTCGAGCTGGATCAAAACGATGAATACGAGGAGTTCAAAGATATCGTCCAACAGCAGCAAGGGACTACCTGGGAAGACCTCAAAAAGGATAAACCGTCAACAATCAGGAGAGTTTTACAGAAAGCATTAGTGGAGTTAAACCCAGATCAATATTCCGCGGACACGTTAAAAGACACGCTAGCCGCTTTTAGTGACAGGTACGGGGACCTCTCCTCTACTGAACTAGCGAAACAGTTTTCCAAGTTTTTGGATAGCGAAAGTGGCCAATCGAGATTGGTCGTAATAATTGACGAAATCGGCCAATTCGTTCGGGGTAAGAAGAGCGGTGACCGCCTATTGGAACTCCAAGGTTTGGCGGAAAGCTTCAAAAGCGTCGGTGGCGGCAACTTATGGTTGATCGTAACTGCACAGGAAGAGCTCAATACGGTAATAGATACGCTCGAAGTCCGGACTAGCGACGTCTCGAAAATTAGTGATAGATTTAAGACGAAGATTCATCTAAAATCCGAAGACGTACAGAAAGTTCTGGATGAAAGGATATTCAAGAAAACGGACAAGGGCCAAGAAGAACTAGAAAACTTCTACGAAAATAACGCCGGAAATATATCGGACCTAGCCAGCCCGGACAGCCGTCGCGAGGTCAAGGATGCCCGAAGCCCCGATAAATTCGTAAGTGATTACCCCCTATTGCCATATCATCGCTACGAGCTTCCGGGAGTCCTGTTTAGTACTCGTTCCAAGGGACGAACAGGTGGTACGCCCCGGGGTATGATCGACGTGACCCACCAACTAATCAAAAATGTATCCAACGACCAAATAGGCCGAGTGCCGACAATTCCCGAGATCTACGAAAGTTGTGGTGATGCTGTCGGTGGAGATAC
>CAZENJ010000137.1:0-4722 GCA_964513485.1 uncultured Thermotogae bacterium
GCCGGCGACGGCGCGGCGGCCGCGCTCAACGTCCTCTCCGCCGAGAAAGGCGAGAAGTTCCACGACTTCGACACGCCCGCGGACGCCTGAGCAACCGTTGTGGCCGGGTTTAGCTCCCCGGGTAGGACTGCTGGCGGTCGATCGCGGTCACTTCCTCGACCAGGTCGGTGCGGTACAGCACCAGATCGGTCGTCGTGACGATCCCCACGAGGGTGTCCCCTTCGGTGACGACCAGCTTCTTGATGCCGTAGTCCTGCATCTGTTCGATAGCCGCTTCCGGGTCGGCGTCGGGCCCGATCGTGACCAGGTTGGGGCTCATCGCCCGTGAGACCGGGATGTCGCCGAAGGGCCGTTCGGTGCCCGAGCCCGCGGCCAGCACGTCGGTCTCGGTGATGATCCCGACGGGTTCCTCGCCGTCGGTGACCAGCACGCTTCCCACGCGATGGGTCAACATCTCGTCGACCGCCTGGTCCAGCGTCGCCCCAAGCGGTACCGTCACCAGCTCCGTCGACATGAACTCGTCGAGGCTCATACCCGCCAGTTCGTGTGACACACCCACAAGCCTTTCGGGCGCTTACAGGCTTGCCACAATCCTCCGCCGAGCCCCGTCGAGACTTCGGACCTCGCCCTGTTCGCGATCGAGGTGAACGAATTCCATGCCGGTCCGCTGGGCGAAGAGGGCGTCAGTCTGGCCGTCGCCGACGTAGACGTACTGGTCGGCCCCGACCGCGGCGTCCAGCCGGTCGTAGAAGGCCCTTGCGGGTTTCATCTCCTCGATCGCCGCGAGGGTGTCGCCCCGGCCGATCGTGTGCTCGACGATCGGCGCCAGGGCCGCCGTCTCGACGAAGGTGTCCACGACCGACTGTGGGGAGTTGCTGACGATGGAGATCGGCACCGCATCGGCGATCGCCCGGAGTTCCTCGAGGTCCTCGAAGGGGCCGATCGTGCCGTCCTCGATGGCCGCGGTCTTTTCCGCGACGTACTCCTCGTGGCGGCGCTCCCAGAGCGGCTCGGCGGGCACTCCCAGGTCGGCCGCCACGGCCTCGAAATTCCGCAGGTTCGTGGGATAGAGCCGCCGCCGGCGCTCGGGGGTCGGTTCCAGGTCGAAAGCCCGTAATGTCCGATCGATGGCGCGATCGAGCCAGGAGAGGTCCGCCGTCGAGTCGAGGAGGACCCCGTCCATGTCGAAGGCGACGTGCATGCGACCCGATTCGCGACGGCGAGATTTGAGGATGCCGGTCCCCTCAGTAGCCCTCGCCGGCCTCGACCGGGCCCGAGAAGGCGTTGTAGAGGACGGCGAAGTAAAGCAGGACAAGCGGCAGGAAGATCGCGAGGACGACCGTCATCATCTTCAGCTGGAGCGGCGAGACCGCCGCCTCGAAGACCCCAAGGCCGGTCGCCGGAAGGATCACCGGGAAGAGGAGCACCGCGACCAGCGCGACCAGCGCGAACAGCTGGACGCCAGCCCCGATGAACGCCGCCAGGTACTGCCCGGCCCGGAGGTAGAAGCTGTAGGCCACGCCCGCCACCACGGTCAGCCCGACGAGGCTCAACACGACGGGGTGGAGGACCTGTGCCATCATGTCCGCGACGAGGGCGAGGTAGCTCACACACACGACCGCCAGGATCAGGTAGGACACCTGTGCCAGGTGGCCGTAACGGGTCAGACGGGCGTCGAGGCCCGTAGCGGTCTTCAGGCCGAGGTACGCCGTCCCCTCGACGGTCGAAATCGCCACGAGGGCCAGGCCGACGACGATCCCGGGGAGCGTGATCGTCGCTGTCGTTCCCAGCAGCCAGTTGGCCGCGAACATGCCGAGGAAGAAGGGGGCCAGCGTGCTCCCCAGGACGAGCGTGATGCCCCAGGCTCGCCGCCAGGAGGCGTCCTCACGCTGTTCGAGGAACTCCGGCGAGAGGCCCCGCAGGATCAGCGCGCCGAGGATCGCGAACATGAGGAGGTAGTACCCGCTGAACAGCTGGCCGTAGACGTCCGGGAAGACGGCGAACAGCGCGCCGCCGAAGACCACGAGCCAGACTTCCGCGCCGTCCCACAGTGGCGCGACCGCCGCGAGGATCCGCTCGCGGGTTTCGTGGTCGTCGACCAGGCCGTAGAGGATCCCCATGCCGAAGTTGGTCCCGTCGAGCCAGAGGAACATCGCCAGGGTCAGGAAGATGGCCACGAACCACAGCTCGACCAGCGGCACGCCGTACCAGGTCGGGCCCGCCGCGACGGGCATCATTCCGCGACCACCTCGGACTCGCCCTCAGCCGGTGGTTTGGGGCCGCGAAGGATCAACCGACGGACGAGGTACGTCCAGATGCCCAGCAGGGCCGCGTAGCCGAGGACGAAGCCGGCCAGCGTGAGCAGGGCTTCCCCGCCGGTCAGGCCCTGTGACACCCCGTCCGCGACAGTCAACACCTCCTGGATGGCCCAGGGCTGTCGACCGACCTCGGTGACCATCCAGCCGAACTCGATGGCCAGCAATCCGAGGGGGATCGAGTACATCAGCCCGCGCTGGAGGTAGCGGTCCTCCAGGAGCCGGCCCTGATACCAGCGATACCCGGCCCAGAGGCCCAGCAGGATGAACCACATGCCGAGGCCGACCATCGCACGGAACGACCAGAAGACCACGGCGACGGGTGGTTCACCCTCGACGCCCTGCAGGCTCTCCATGTCGTCCAAGCCTTGGATCGTCGCGCCAGGATCACCCCCGCTTGCCAGGAACGACGCGCCGTTCGGGATGCCCACAGCGAAGAGGTCACGCGCGCTGGGGTCCGTAAGGCCTTCTACGGAAGTCGGGAACGCGAAGAGATACTCGTCGACCCCGGACTCGGTCTCGTAAACCGCCTCCATGGCGGCGAACTTCTGGGGCTGGGTCTCGTAGACGTGTCGGCCGTAGGCGTCGCCCTGGATCGCCATGAACGGCGCGGTCAGCAGCATGCCGACGATCGCGAGCTTGAGACTCGTCTTCCAGAACGCCCGCCGGGATTCTGTCGTCGTGAGTTTGTACATCGCGATCCCACCCATGAACAGGGCCGCCGCGAGCACCGCGGAGGCCTGCATGTGGGTGAACATGTAGAAGAAACGGGGGTTCGCGTAGGCCGCAATGGGGTCGACGATGACCGCCACCTCCTGGCCCGCACGAGTCCCCATCTCGAAGCCCCGGGGCAGGTGCATCCAGGAGTTGGCGATGAGAATCCAGACCGCCGAGAGCCAGGAGCCCAGCGCGACGAGCACCGCCGAGAGGAAGTAGAGGCGGCGACTCACCCGCTCCTTGCCGAACAGCAGGATGCCGAGGAACGTCGATTCGAGCATGAAGGCCATCAGCCCCTCGGTGGCGAGCGGACCGCCGAAGATGCCCCCCACCGCAGAGGCGTAGGCCGCGAAGTTCGTCCCGAACTCGAATTCGAGGACGATGCCGGTCACAGTGCCGACCACGAAGGTCAGGGCGAAGATCTTCACCCAGAACCGCCGCAGCGACACCCACGGTTCTCCCGCTCCCCGCAGCTCCTTGTAGGCGAAGTACACCAGGAACGGTGCCAGGCCCATGGAGATGGCGGGGAAGATGATGTGTACGGCCGTCGTCAGCGCGAACTGGAGACGGCTCAAGAGTACGGGGTCTAACATAGGTATGCGTCGAAGGTCCGGTGGTGGCTTCTCACGGCTGCATCATAGCCTCTTCGCAGGGTTTGCCTGCTGGACCATCGTAGGGACGTTGTTTGCCCCCCATATTAATTGTCGTGGCTGCCTCCGACTCTTCCGGAATCGTGGATGAGACCTGCCACTGACCAGTTTCGTGGCCCATTGGCGCAACTATCGCTCACGCTTGGGCCTCAAAATACAGGGAAAACGGGCGCGGCGGGAATCGAACCCGCGATCTAGAGGTTAGGAACCTCTCGCCGTCTCCACTTGGCCACGCGCCCCACCGACACGACGGGCGGCTGGGGAAAAACCGTTACTTTTCGTCCGTCTCGGAACTCGAGTCGGCGTCGTCGGACTCCGCCTCGGCCTCGGTCTCCACGTCGGCGGAGCTCGAGGAACTGTCACTCGACGGCGGTTCTTGCATCTCTTCGAGTTCCTGTTCGATTTCCTCGCGGCCGCGCTGGAATTCGCCCATCGCCTGACCGGTCGAGCGAGCGAGTTTCGGGATCTTGTTCGCGCCGAACAGGAGGACGGCGATCAGCAGGATGATCGCCAGCTCCATCCCGCCCGCCGGGAGGCCGAACGCGGGTAGCACCTCAAGTGTCATTACCAGGTTCTAACCCAGTAGCGATTATAGGCTTTATGCTCCATCCTGGGCGGCTGGAAACCCCGACAGCTAACTACGGCCCTGTCATTGAGCCCGTATGAGCGATGCAAACGGGCCCGACGACTACGATCCGTCGGCGGATCACCACTTCCCCGACGAGCGGCTCAACGCCGTCCTCGATACCGTTCTCGACGACGACGAGGTGCAGGCCTACCTCGAGGCACAGAACGTCAACCCTGTCACCCGCAAGGGGTACAACGACCACGGGGCCAAACACGTCGAGATCGTCCGGAACCGCGCTCTCCAGCTGTACGACCTTCTGAAGAAGGCGGACGTCTCGTTCAACGGGGCCCACGACCAGGGGCTGGAGGAGGCCGACGAGCCGGTGATCGTCGCCCTCGCGGCCACGCTGCACGACATCGGTCACGTGGTCCATCGCGACGACCACACCTACTACTCGATCATGCTCGCGGGG
>CAZENJ010000138.1:0-4547 GCA_964513485.1 uncultured Thermotogae bacterium
GGGCTTTGACTTCCCTCCGGTAAGGCTGCCTGACCCGTTTAACGGTAGATTATATTCCAGGTTACATTTCTCATCGGGGTGCCGGGTCGATTGGCGGTAAAGAAAAGGGTTTCTGTCCCTACGGTGCTGTTGTTACAAGCCCCGCATCTTGGTGGGGGAAATTGACTTTTAGTTGACATTTACCCGTGGAATCATTAATAATCAGAGGTCGATTTTTATGGATAAAAGTGGCCCCAGAACTGACGATAAAGCTTCTTGTGCATCAATAGACAAGCCGGCCGATACCAGTCCTCTTGCCATAACCGGATTAGAAAAGCGCGGCAACGTGGTTGCGCTAACCGTCGTGCCGAAGAGGTGCTCGGCTTCTCGCAGTACGAGATGACTGGACGCAAAGGAAAAAAGTACGACCCGGAAGTAGTCGATATTTTGTTGACCTGTTCAAAAGGCAAAAATAGGGATTGGTAAAAATAAGGGAGACACCGGATGGAATTTTCCACCGATAATCCAAAAAAACTGATCCGGAACTTACCGGAAGCGCTCTTCCTGGAAAGCCTGCAGGGGGATATCCTCGCCGTAAACGAACAGGCATGCGAGCTACTTGGCTACGAGAGAGAAGAACTGCTTGAACTAACCGTGGAGGACCTTGTACCCGAGGGTGCGCTGGCTTTACTGCCGGGCCGGGTTGATGAAGCGACGCTGGCGGGAGAACCGCTGGAAACGGTTAACCTCACGAAAGACGGGACGGAAATACCGGTGGAGCTCAAGGGGGGAATAGTTGAAATCCATGGCGAGAGTGCTATTCTGGTCAGTATTAGAGATATTAACAGACGAAAAGAAAAAGCAAAAGCTCTGAAGAGAAGGGAAAAGAAATACAAAACAATATTCGAATCTGCTCGACTTTTCTCTCGCCCTGGCAATGGGCTCCAGCCACTGGAGTCCCGACCAGGAGCGCGGCGTCGAAGAGCCGCTAAAAGAAGCGGACCGGAATATGTACGAAAACAAGAATAATTAGCCAAGGGTCAAATGGGGAGGCTGTTATAATATCATGTTAAAAGATTTTGAGCCCGGTTTAGATTGTCTACCGAATATAAGCCGACAAGCTGCAGCCGAATATAGCGAACAGGCCGAAACGCTCGTCGAGCACGTCAATAATGCTTTCAAGAAGAGAGAGGATGTTGCTGAGTTGATCGGGAACAATCCACAGAAATCGATGTTCGATAACCACGAAAACCACGCCGCTTTCATGGCAAATATATTTAAGCTAAACAACTATAAATTGCTCGTAAGAACGGTTGGCTGGGTCTACAGAACTTACCACAACCACGGGTTCTCTTACGATTACTTTCTTGCCGAACTCCAGAGCTGGCAGGAGGCGGTGGAGCGTTATCTGGCCCCTGAGAACGCTAAAGAGATAAAGAAAA
This sequence comes from uncultured Thermotogae bacterium, assembly GCA_964513485.1. Classification (GTDB taxonomy): domain Bacteria; phylum Bipolaricaulota; class Bipolaricaulia; order M55B111; family M55B111; genus JAGXLP01. Next base: position 1,422 of record CAZENJ010000138.1, read on the forward strand.
TATACTCCTTTGTGATCGAGCACCATCAGGATTTTATCGAATTGGCTGAGGAAGAAAGGGAAAGTTACGGGTTCGACGTCCCCGAAAAATGGGAGCAAACCTCAAGTCAATTTCTGAAAGCTTTGCTTGCAGGAAATCATAGAAGGGCCCTGGAGATATCCAGAGAAAAAGTCAACTCGAGGGAAGACGTGGAGGGGTTCTTCGAGGGCGTAATTAGACCATCTATGTACCGGGTCGGGGGAAAGTGGGAAGAAGGGGAAATATCGGTGGCAGAAGAACATCTTGCTTCTTCCATAGTTTCACGAGTTCTCTCAACTATCTACACTCAGTTCATGTCTTTTGAGAAGACAAAAGGCAAGGCGATAATAACTGCCACTGCAAACGAGTTCCACGAGATCGGTTCCAGGATAATTGCGGATTCCCTCGAGCTGGACGGCTGGGACGTCGATCATCTGGGGGTTGATACTCCGGTTCCGGATTTAGTTGACTTGTTACGAGACAAGAGACCATTCATGCTCGGCCTGTCGCTGGCGATCCCGTTCAACCTGGACAATTTGATTGAAACCGTCGAAAGCATAAGAGCTGAGTCGGAACTGAGAGATATGAAAATTCTGGTCGGGGGCAAAGCTTTGAACGATAATCCCGAACTACTGGAAAAGACAGGTGCGGACGAGATGAGTCAGAACTGTCGGCAAGCGGTTGAAGCAGCAAGAGACTGGTGGAGGAGGAGAAATTGAAATGGGATGAAATCTCGGGTTGCCCTTACCCGTTCGGCTATTATTTAAAAGAGTTAACCGACGATATAATCGTATTTTTTGGAAAAAAGGGAAAAGTACTGGACTACAATAAAAGGCTTCTTGATTTATCGGGGCTTGAGAGAGGCAATATAACGGAAAGAACCGTCGAAGAGCTCTTCATTTCGGATGAAGGGGAACTCTCGGATCTTCCGGAAGAGGGCTCTCATGTGGAATTAAAATTACAACTCTCCAGCCTGTTTTTCGATCATGAGGATTACTTCTTTACCGGTTACGTCTTCAATACCGGCGAAAATTACTGTTTGATAGGTGAGGAGAGACAGGAGGGAGAGAGGGAAACGCTTGAAAAGATATCTTTGTTGAACAATGCACTCTCAAACAAGACCCGGGAGTTGACCAAAAAGAACAGAGCGCTCGAAAAAGCCAACCGGCGAATTGAGGAGTTGTCCCGCACGGATACTTTAACCGGTTTAGCCAACCGGAGACACTTCGTGGATTACTTCGAAAAAACGATATCCCAGGCCCGCAGGCATTCGCAGCCTCTATCCCTGATCATGATTGACCTGGACAGGTTCAAGGAGGTCAACGATACCTACGGTCACACTGCCGGCGACGACCTCCTCTCCGCCATCGGCGACCTTCTAAACCAGCAAACGAGAAAGGAGGACCTGGCTGCCAGAATAGGTGGGGAAGAATTTGCCGTGCTGCTCACGCAGGCCGGTACAGAAGAGGCGCTCGAGTACGCGGAAAGATTAAGAAAAGAAGTCATGGAACTCGATATTGAGCCCGTACCTGAGGAAGTTACCGCCAGCCTGGGAATTTCCACCATGAAGAGCGATGACGAGGTAGAATCGATGATGAAGCGAGCTGACGAAGCTCTATACAGGTCAAAAGAGGCCGGCAGGAACAGGGTTTGCAGGGCTTAATTCAGGGTCACTAAAAGTTTCTTTCAAAAAAGCATAAGGCCCGTCCGTGGTTCTTCATTCGCTAAGCCCCGACCTCACGGGGTTTCTCGCCCCGTCAGAGAGTAGTTTCCCGTGAATAACCCCGTCGAGATGGACACCATAGAAATTCTCGAAAAATCCTAAAAAAAGTTTGATATTTGCCCCTCAAATCCATATTTTTTAAAGCGTTTACCGCTTGCGATTTTATTAACCAAATGGCTGGAGGTGATAATGGCTAAAAATGTCCAGTTAGAAATTGGTTGTTTCTGGAGAGCTGCTGGAAAGCTTAAAAAAGTCGCCAGTTACAGAAACAACTCCGGCTGAAAAGTCCGGTGCGAAATTATTTTGTTCGGAATATTTTGTCAAATTATTGTTCTCTCCGGCGATCAGCGGTTGCTGAAACTTAATTTATCTTGTCGGCTAAGGGCGGAGATTTTTTTAATTTTCCCTTCAAAGGAGGAATTTATGATTCGAAAGTCAAATTTTGTCCTGATTTTTCTGATTTTGACACTGATGGTTTTCGGTGCGAGCGCTTTCGCGCAGGAAGAACCGGTGAAGATGGGGATCGTCTGCGAGATCACGGGTGGAGGAGCCGCCCACGGAACGATGTGGCGGGACGGAATTCTCATGGCGGTTGACGAGATAAACGAAGCAGGGGGAATACTGGGACGCGAGGTAGAAGTATTTACGCTCGATACCCAGACCCGCCCACCCGTATCAATAGCTGCCATGAAGAGGGCGGTGGGCAAGGACCCATTCGCGGTCTTCGGCACCATTTACAGCTCATCGACGATAGCAAATATGAATATTCTGGAGAATGCGGGGATACCACAGATAGTCGGATCCACATCTACGGCAATTTACGAAAAAGAGTCCTCAAACATATTTTCAACTTCTCCCATAAACAGGGACGCCTTTAAGCCCGTAACCAGGTGGATGGTCGAGGAGTTCGAACCGAACAAGCTCGCGATGGTCTATACGAACGACGAAATGGGAGCGGACGGCTGGGATAAGGTTTCGAAATACCTGGAGGGAAACTCCGAGGTAGAGCTGAAAGGGATAGCCGTAACCAACGGCCAATCGGATTTTGCCGGTGAATTGGAACGGATAAAGAATTTCGATGCCGACCTCATCTTCCTTTACGGCCACGAAGAAGAGAACGCCAAGTTCCTGAATCAGATGAAATCTCTGGGTATGGATACTCAGGTGGTCGGATACAGCACGTTGGTCAATGCGCAGACGATAGAACTGGCCGGCGAAGCAATTAACGGGGTGCAGGGGGTATCAACTTGGTCGACGAAGTACGGTCCAATCAAGGACTTCGTGGAGAAGTTCGAACTGCGTTACGGGGAAGAACCGACCCACGATGCCATCAAAGGCTACGTCGGTTTTTACACCGTCAAAGCAGCAATAGAAGCGGTAGGCGA
>CAZENJ010000139.1:0-4488 GCA_964513485.1 uncultured Thermotogae bacterium
GTGAAGCCGACGACCATCAGACTGCTTTCGGTGGTTATTGCCAGGTTTCGCGAGAGATTCGACATGAGGTCGACGATGCCGCCCAGCATCGATCCGAGGGTGACGACCGCGAACCCCCAGGCGAGGTACCGAAGTGATCTGGCTCCGGTTCGGCGGTAGGCCTTGTACGAGAAGAAGGTAATGACGCCGCCGAGCAGGAGCGTCATCGACTTCAACACGACGATGAACGCCGCCAGTCCGTTCATGTTTCTTTCCGAACCTCCGCCCACAGCGTTTCGAGTCGTTCGTCGGTCGATTCGGGTTCGCGGGCGATGCCTACCGTGATGTCGTGGTCCTCGTTCAGCACGATGCGGACCTCCTCGAAGGCGATCGCGTACTGGGTCGTGTGGTGCCCGTCGGACTGGATGACGGTTCGTTCGGAGAGCAACGAGGCCTCGGTGAGGATGTCGAGTTTGCGGTAGGTGGTCGAGAGCGGCAGCTCGCAGTTCTCGGAGAGTTCTTTGGCCGTGCGGGGCTCTTCGAGGTGTTCGATGATCCGTCGGCAGTCGCTGTCCTCGAGGGCGTCGAAGACGGCCTGGGAGTCAGGTGCGTCAGCGCCCCCGACCGGACCAGCTACCATCAATAAGAGGGTGGAGCTGTAACGGTAATAATTCCGTCGGCTCTCCGTGTGCGAATCGGTGTGTTCGCCCACGGATTTTTGTGTGCTGAATTGCGGGTTTTCCACCATTCAAAAGGGTTCGCGCACGCCGAAGCGGCAGGGTTGGGGCTCCCTCCTTAGTGGTCCCCATCGAAACGCGCCTGGAGGAACGGCGAGACGTCGCCGACCTCGCCGATGCGGGAGTCGGCCTGGAGGACAGTTTCGGTCTCCTCGACGGGGACCGAGAGGCTGATCTCCTTCGTTCGACCGTAGCGACCCTTGCTCACGACGACGGCGTTGACGATGCCCAGCATGTCGAGTTCGCTGATGAGGTCGGTCACCCGCCGCTGGGTCAACACGTCGGCGTCGATCTCGTCACAGAGCCGCTTGTAGATGTTGTACACCTCGCCGGTGTTGATGTTGCGGACCCCGTGTTTCTCGTGGAGGACGATCGCGTAGAGGACGAGTTTCGACTGGGTCGGGAGCGTTCGCACGACTTCCACCACTCGGTCGAGTTCGATCTTGTCCTGGGCTTTGCGGACGTGTTCCTCGGTGATCTGCTCGGCCTGCTCGCGTTCGCCGAGCTCGCCCGCGGTCCGAAGGAGGTCCAGCGCGCGGCGGGCGTCCCCGTGTTCCTGGGCCGCAAAGGCCGCACACAGCGGGATGACGTCCTCGGAGAGGGCCTCCTCCTTGAAGGCCACGTCCGCCCGGTGGGTCAGAATGTCCCGGAGCTGGTTCGCGTCGTAGGGCGGAAAGACGATTTCCTCCTCGCCGAGACTCGATTTGACGCGGGGGTCGAGGAAGTCGGTGAACTTCAGGTCGTTCGAGATTCCGATGATCGACACCCGGGAGTTATCCAGCGAGGAGTTCATCCGCGAGAGGTTGTAGAGGACGTCGTCCCCGCTTTTCTCCACGAGCTTGTCGATCTCGTCGAGCATGATCACGGCCACGCGCTCGACGTAGTCCACCGCCTCGAAGAAGGTTGAGTACACCCGATCGGTTGGCCAGCCCGTCATCGGGACCGGTTCCATCTCCTCTCGATCGGCTTCGAGGCTCTCGATTTCGGCGTCGAGTTCTCCAGTCGAATCGAAGGGGTGCTCTGCGAGTGAGGTTTCGCCGGCGTCGAGTCGATCTCGAAGCGATCGCAGGTCTGTGAGGCGGTCCTCGACGTACTCCTGGTTGCGCTCGATGAAGGTGTTCGCGAGCTGGGCGAGGACGCGATACTGGGTGTCGGTCACCTCGCAGTTGATGTACTCAACCCGGCAGGGGACGTCGTACTTCTCGGAGGTCTTCTCGAGCTCCTGGCTGACGTACTTCGCGCTGGCGGTCTTGCCGGTGCCAGTCTTCCCGTAAATGAGGATGTTCGATGGCGTCTCCCCGCGCAGCGCCGCGACCAGGATCGTCGCCATCTTGTTGATCTGGTCGCTGCGGTGGGGGAGTTCGTGCGGCGTATAGGACGGCCGGAGGACTTCCTTGTTCTCGAAGATGGGCTTCCCCGCGAGGAGGTCGTCGAACAGCCCCTGATCTGTCGCCCCGTCGTTTTCGAGGACCTCCTCGACGTCGACGTCGAAGTCGCGCTCTGGCCCGGTTCGGTCGGGCATGGGTTCGTCCTCTACCATTGTTCGGCCTCTTTCATGTCAGGTACCCCCTCGGTTCAAGTGGGACTGGACCCGGGAACTTCCAAAACCTCGTCCAAGACGACCTCTTGAAGCTGTTTTCGGTGGTGGCTGGGAAGTCGGCGCGTCCAGTTGATGCAGATGAAATCGGGGGCGTGGGACAGACAAAAACCTAACGATCCGCCCCCTCGGAGAGGTCGAGTGACCGGCCGTCACAGCGGTTTCGGAATGGGCAGCAGCCCGGAGGAGTGGCCCACGAGCCAGGGACGTGGGCTCGTTCGAAACCTCGGGAGGGTTGGTCGGGAACGAAGTTGCGAGCTGGGTGGGAAACGGCGATTGGGTTTCGATCGTCGGAAGGACGACTGGATTGGGAGCAACGAGCGGATTTCGGGAGGTGATTTGGGGGTGAGAGACGAGGGCGATTCGAGAGACAGCGGCATTGGGGTGAGAGACGGCGGCATTGGGGTGAGAGACGGCGGCATTGGGACGAGAAAATGCAGCATTGGGATAACCGACGGTTCCGGGACTTCCCGAGTATAGGCTCTCCGAGTCCACTATTGGGCGGTCAGTGTGAGGGTCGTCACTGCCACCGCATCGCTGACGGGTTCGATCTGCAACCGCAACCGCGTTCGGGAGCAGTCGACGAGGGGGTTCCAGGCTCATCTGACTCGAGAGGATCGCTCAGACTGATCCGAGCGAGGGGTTGATTCGGACAGGTGATTCGTGATCGGTTTTTCTCACTGTGAGTGGCGGGCTTATGAGATTATTGTTCCTGAAATTAAATTTCTGGAGGGTTCCTTATCACGAGATCCAATTCAGGAGCAGTGGGAAAGGTATGACGCGACGGCCCCCCACCCCATTGTTTCAACTGGAACAACGAAACGATGTCTCCCGAAACAGGATCCGAGTACAGCAACTTTTATGTATCTTACTTAGAAACAATAACCGTAATATAGCGAAATAGCCACTAAATACTACTTAAGTAATGAGATAATTCTAGGAAATTGACGGCTGGTTTGGTCTCTATAGCTGTGTTAATAGCCCCTTACCGTTCCTGGCCGCTGCACTTGAAACGGAGGGGTGGGGGTCTTAGCCGGTTCTCACAGAAATCCACATCCGACTCGATCCCGGAATATAGAAACCCGACACAATCGTCCTGCATTTGAGGATATACCACTCCTAACCCGGCAATGCGCCGGAAGAGTCATTCGTTGCTGAAATCGATCCCGAGGAATTCTCTTCGGCGACGTGGACGACTTCTTTTCGACGGCAAGGACGCCTTCTCCCGGACAGAAGCCACAGCTGATGGAGAAACCTGGAGCCACACGGCGCCGTCTTCACGACTTCGAACGCAGTGTGCATGGAGATCCAAGACATCGAACCTCCACAAGATATCGAGCATCCGCAAGGCATTGAGCCTCCGCAAGACCTTGGACACACGTGAGTCGACACAGGCCGGCGATGAGCAGGTCGTCTCGCATGGACTTAAGGGGGACCGGCCGTACTGGGTAGGTATGTCCGGAGATTTCAAGCCTCGGGACGAACAAGGGGAGCCATAAATGGGACTGCTCGGAAGCCTGCGAAACAGCATCTCTCGGGTGGCGAACTCGCTGTTCGAGGACAACGGGGAGCCGAAACGCATCGGGATCTACGGCCCGCCGAACGCGGGGAAGACGACCCTCGCGAACCGGATCGCCAGGGACTGGACTGGCGACGCCGTCGGGCCCGAATCCCGCGTTCCACACGAAACCAGGCGGGCCCGCCGCAAGGAGGACGTGGAGATCGAACGGAACGGGCAGACGGTCACCATCGACATCGTGGACACGCCAGGCGTGACCACCAAGGTCGATTACACCGAGTTCCTCGAGCACGACCTCGAGAAGGAGGAGGCGGTGCGACGCTCCCGCGAAGCCACCGAAGGCGTGGCGGAAGCCATGCACTGGCTTCGCGAGGACGTCGACGGCGTGATCTACGTCCTCGACTCCGCCGAGGACCCGTTTACCCAGGTCAACACGATGCTCATCGGGATCATCGAGTCCCGTGACCTGCCCGTCCTGATCTTCGCGAACAAGATCGACCTGGACGAATCCCAGGTGAGCCGCATCGAGAACGCCTTCCCCCAGCACGAGACGGTGCCGCTCTCGGCGCTGGAGGGGGCCAACATGGACGAAGTCTACGACAAGATTGCGGCCTACTTCGGGTGATAAGATTGCAGGAATCGTACCATGAAAGGGG
>CAZENJ010000140.1:0-4484 GCA_964513485.1 uncultured Thermotogae bacterium
CTACGAATTTTACCGTGTATTCGTCGACAATCTGAACTTCCTTTAACCAGGAGAACTCCGAAGCATTTGGTGATCCGTTTTCCGGGTTGATTATCCAGTTAAAGGTGAAGGCAACGTCTTCGGCGGTAAGTTTTTCCCCGTTGTGGAACTTAATCCCCTCGTTTAAATGGAAGGTAATCTCGGTCATATCTTCGGAATATTCCCAATCCTTCGCCACGTAGGGTTTCGGTTCCATGGTTTCGGGGTCAAGGGCGAGCAGTTCGTCAAATACCTGGTTCGTGACGTAGTTATCGTATACAGCATTCATAACCATCGGGTTCAGGTCCTTGAAGTTCTGACCTGATGCTATCGTCAGGGTTCCGCCTTTCTCGACGTCCTGTGCTCCAGCAACCAGACCAAATCCCAGCGCAAAAACAACAACCAGAGTCAGTACGGTTAATCTTTTCATAAAATACAAGTACCCCCTTGTAACAAGGTAATGTGATTAGGTAATGTGATTAGTGGAAAAACTTCGTAAATACCGGCTCGGCTAGATAGTCTTTATCACCACCCGATTTGAATATTTCTTCACTTCCGCGATTCTTACCATATCATATTATGGTTGCAAATTATTTGCAAATGGTTTCGGTCGACTGTCTTCTCCTTTTTCTCTTCAAGCTATACCCAAATCAACTCCCTGGTTGAAAAAACCGAAGCAGCTAGTTAAGATTTAGCAGTCTTAGGGTGTGAGTGCTAATTTATGAAAAACAGAAAGGAATTAATCCTAAAAGAGATAGTAGACGGGTATATAGATACAGGTGAACCGATATCTTCGAAAATGATCCTCGAGGAGTACGATCTCGATTACTCCTCGGCCACCGTGCGGAACGACATGCACGAACTGGAAGACGAGGGTTACCTGAAAAAGCCCTATACCTCCGGGGGTCGAGTCCCCACGGTAGAGGGATACCGTTACTTCGTCAGCTGGTTGCTCGAACTCTCGGAGCTATCCGGAGAGGAGCAACGGGCAATAGTTGAAGCGTACGATTTCGAACAGCAGAATACGGAAAGGTTATTGCGAAACACGGCAACGCTTCTGGCAAACATCACCGGTTACGCCGGATTCGTCCTTGGGCCCGACCTGGAAGAAAGACGGGTAAAATACTTTACGTTGACCCAGCTGGACAGGACCCATTTAATGGCGATACTCGTGACTGACATCGGTCTAGTTGAAAACCGTGTCATAGAGTCCGACAGGGAAATTACCAGGGGAGAACTGGAGCAGCTAAACCCGATGCTATCGCAGCGTCTGGAAGGAATAAAGCTGAAAAAGCTGAAAGAGATGCAGAACATCGATTTGAACGAAGAGGGCTGGTACGACAAACTGACGCGTGATTCGTTCCTTCTCATCCGGAACTTCCTCCGGGAGAGAAGCGAAAGAAGGTTATATCTGGAAGGCCCCTTAAATATCATCGGTGACGGACTCAAGGAGAAACAGGATCCGGAAAAGCTGAAAAAGGTTTTTGATTATTTGAATGAAGAAAATTTGGAAGAGATAACGGAATCATGTCGGGAAAACGAAAACCAGATAACTGCGATAGTCGGATTGAAAGACGACTCGGAGTTGCTTCCGTACAGCATGATTATCAAGCGGCTCGCCAACTGCTCGAGTACGATCGGGATCACGGGACCGATAAACATGAATTACAGCAAATCGTTCTCAACAGTCCAGTACATCGGCAGCCGGCTTGATTCGTTACTGACCGCTGGAAAAAAGAACTAACGGAAAGAGGTGATTTTCGTGCCGGAAGATACCAGGGAAGAAACCCCGGAAGAAAAGGAAGAGGAATACCAGGATTTAGAGGCAGAACCCGAAGAGGAAGCAGTGGAAGAACCGGAAGACAGGTCGGAACAAATCGAAATCCTGGAAAAAGAATTGGCCGAAAAAGAAGAGACGATAGAAGAATTAAAGGATAGGATAAGGCACCTGAAGGCCGACTTCGACAATTACAAAAAGAGGCAGGGGGATAAAAAGGCAGAGGAGGTAGAGAAGGCCAGGGGGGAAGTGATTATGGACGTGGTTCCGATCTACGACAATCTGGACAGGGCCTTCAAGAGTTTCGAGAAAAACGACGACAAGGATTCTTTCATCGAGGGGATAGAAAAGATATACGCTCAGTTCGACGAATTCCTGTCAAAGCGGGAAGTCGAGCTGATCAAAGCCGAAGGGGAAAAATTCGACCCGAACAAACACCAGGCCCTGATGCGGGTTGAATCCGACGAACACGAACACAACGAGATTACCGAGGAATTTGAAAGAGGCTACAAGTTCAAGGACAGGGTGCTAAAACCGAGCAAGGTGAAGGTAAATATCAATCCCTCGAGTTCCGAGGGCGAAAACGATAGTTAGTTACAAAAATAAATATGGGAGGTAGAAAAGATGGCTAAAGAGAAAATCATTGGAATAGATCTGGGGACGACAAATTCCTGCGTGGCTGTACTGGAAGGGGGAGATCCGGAAGTTATCACGAACGCGGACGGGAACAGGACAACCCCTTCAGTTGTAGCGTTTACCGAAGAGGACGAACGCCTTGTAGGAGAAACCGCCAAGAGGCAGGCAATTACGAACCCGGACAGGACGGTAACGTCAATCAAGCGGAAAATGGGAGAGAACTACGAGGTCAAAATTTCTCGGGACGGCACAGAAAAGACCTATACCCCGGAACAGATTTCTTCCATGATCCTGCGAAAGATAAAAGAGGACACCGAGGAAAGAATCGGCCGAGACGTCAAGAAGGCCGTGATTACGGTTCCGGCTTACTTCAACGACAGCCAGCGGCAGGCCACCAAGGACGCGGGTAAACTGGCCGACCTGGAAGTTGAAAGGATCATCAACGAGCCGACGGCGGCATCGCTGGCCTATGGCCTGAAGGACGAATCGGACCAGACAATTCTGGTTTACGACCTCGGTGGAGGTACGTTCGACGTATCAATTCTCGAGCTCGGCGACGGCGTCTTCGAGGTAGTTGCCACGGACGGCGATACGAAACTCGGCGGGGACGACTTCGACCAGAAAATCATCGACTGGCTCGTCGACAAGTTCAAACAGCAGGAAGGGATAGATCTTTCGGAGGATCACAGTGCCCTGCAGCGCCTAAAGACAGCGGCGGAAGAAGCCAAAAAGGAATTATCAAACAGAAAGGAAACGACGATCAATCTGCCTTACATAACGGCGGACCAGAGTGGACCAAAACACCTGGACGAGAAGCTGACCCGGGCGAAGTTCGAGAACATGGTCGACGACCTCCTAACCAGGACCATGGATATTCTGGAGTCGACGCTCTCCGAAGCAAGTATGAACAAGAACGATATCGATCAGGTAGTTCTGGTCGGAGGCTCTACCAGAATTCCGAAGGTCCAGGAATTGATCGAGGAACATATTCCGGGTAAAGTCAATAAGGAAATAAACCCGGACGAGGTAGTGGCCAGAGGCGCGGCCATCCAGGGTGGAGTACTGGCCGGCGAGGTCGACGACCTAGTTCTGCTGGACGTTACTCCCCTTACTCTGGGAATCGAGACTCTGGGCGGAGTTACGACCCCGTTAATCGAGAAAAATACCACGATCCCGACGGAGAAGTCAAAGACGTTCTCGACGGCCGAAGATAACCAGACTACCGTGGATATCCACGTGGTCCAGGGAGAAAGAAAGATGGCCAGCGATAACAAGAGCATCGGTCGTTTCCAGTTGACCGGAATACCCCCGGCACCCAGAGGCACGCCTCAGATCGACGTAAACTTCAGCATCGACGCGGACGGAATTCTCCACGTCGCAGCGGAGGACAAGGGAACGGGTAAATCGGAGTCCATCACGATCGAGGAGCCCTCCAGGCTATCGGAAGAAGAGATAGAACAGATGAAGCAGGAAGCCGAAAAACACGAAGAAGAGGACAAGCGAAAGGCGGAAAGAATCGAGACTAAGAACAAAGCTGACCAGTTAATCTACTCCACCCGACAGAGCCTGGAAGAGTTCTCCGACAAGATCGACGAATCGACGAAGTCGGAAATCGAAGAGAAGATAGAGAACCTGGAAAAGCTCGTCGAAGAAGACGCCTCCAAGGAAGAACTCGAAGAAGGAATTGAGGAATTGAACGAAGCCGCTCAGGAAATAGGTCAGACTGCTTACGAAGGCGGTCAGGGCGAACCTGGCGCCGGTCCCGGTGGAGCAGCTGGACCCGGTGCAGGCCCTGGCGGACCAGGAGGACCGACAGGAGCCGGACCAACTGGACAAGCGGGCCAGAGCGGTGGAACAACGGACGAGGACGACGATTACGTTGACGCTGAATACGAAGAACCAGAGGATGAAGAATAAACACGTCAGCCTTAACATAAATTAAAACCAAAAATATATATACAAGGGCCGGTTAAATATGGCAAAAGATTACTACGACGTATTGGGTATCGACGAAGACGCCTCGGAAGACGAAATAAAGAAAGCATACAGGAAG
>CAZENJ010000141.1:0-4366 GCA_964513485.1 uncultured Thermotogae bacterium
GGGGGTGAACCCATGATTCACACCTTCCCCGATACTTTCCCCCCAAACCACTGAATATCAAATACAATTGCCTGACCTTTAAAAAAATTGTAAATCATGATAGCTACATAATCGTGAGTTTGACAAAGATTATAAAATTTGTAATACTATGATGCTCGTTAGAAACAAAAAAATTGGGCTGGAGAATTCAGCCAAAACAGAAAACAAAGTAGTTAGAAGCTGGAGCAAAAGGGGCAAAAGCCGGATTAGGCGGCTAAATGGATCCTCCAAACTTCATTCCTTTGTTCTCCTTCTACCTCAAATTAAGCCAGCTAATACTGAGAATTTCTATCAAAAGGGGGAAATAACATGGAAAAAGAGGCGGAGCTCAAATTCCAGGAAGTGTTGGAGGAATACGAACGCAAAGACGAGATGGGTATTCCAATGAGTATCCGGGAAAATTACTGGAACAAAATGGAAGAGTTAAAAGAAAAGATTAGAAAAAAGAAACACCAGAAGAAGCTCGGCCGGGTCCTGCTGGAAAAGAAACTCCTGTCCGATGAAGAGCTGCAAAAGGCTCTGACAAAGCAAGCTCAGAGCCGGGACGACAAATTAATCGGCGAAGTCCTCCTGGAAGAAGGCCTGATAACCGAGGAACAGTTAGAACGTGCAGTAAAGGAGCAAGTTCGTGCAATGGAAAGAGAAATAGAACAGTAAACTTTTCACCTCTACCATCAAGCACAAAAAAAGATACGGATCGTTTCTCTGGATAGCTCTTAGAAATTTTCGGGGGTTATTTCTCCGGATATAACTGACTGAAATAAAAAAGTTGCCTTAATGGCCATTCTCTGAACCGTTGACATAAAGGAGGCTGTTACGGGTAATCCGGGAATTGTTGCCTTACTCAGAAAGAGAAAGAGCGAGGGTGAATTGGAAAGCTTCTCGCGGACCCTTGATAGAGGATGAAATTAGTAGACCAGCGAGAGTCAACGAGAAAAAATCTCTCTCCCTTTAGTAGGAGCAAGAAATGACTTCAAACTAAGGCTTGCCCCCTCTCTCTTAAGAAAGTCAATTTTTACTTTGGAAAGGAAACAACCTTCGGGTGACACCTCCTGCCCACAGGGCTTTGCTCCATATTTACCTATCACATCTGCATTGTTTCAGCAATAGTCTCAGTAAATCCCGGTTTTGATAAACACCACTTTCCCTACGAACAGTTTGGACGACCTCTCATATTTACCTAACATATATTTACCTAACATAAAAACGGGAGTTATAACTGAAATGGGTAAACGAAGATCCTTTTCCGCCGAAGAGAAGCTCAAAATCGTCATGGAATGTCTAAAAGAATGTAATAATATCTCCGAGGTCTGCCGACGTCACAATATTCACTCCAGCCAGTTCTACGACTGGAAGGAAAAGACAATGCTTGTTGCAAAAGAAGGATTAAAGCCAAAAAGACAAGGCAAATCCAAGGAACTGAAACGAAAGGACGAGAAACTCAATCAGCTCAATGAGGTCCTGGTCAGCGGTTTGCCGAATACTCCGGGTGTTTTGCCAAGTTGTCGACAGTCAGTTCCTTTGCAGTGCTAACGAAGTACCCCGGTCCAGAGGAGATTACTAAACTGAACGTAGTAGAAATTTCTGACCTACTCTACAATAAATCACAAACTAAGAGAAGAGAAGGCAAAAAAGTTAATTCAGGTAGCATCTAATACGGCAGGTGAAGGCTACGGCCCCGAAGTAGAGATAACTATGAGACACCTGGCAGAGCAACTTACCTTAGTCAAGCGTGAAGTAGAGGATCTAAATAAGGATATAAAGGAAAGCTCGGGAGATTGCACTCAACAAATAAGAACAATAGACAGAACTGGACCAATTAACGCAGCAGTAATAAACATCGAAATCCGGGAGATCAACAGGGTCGTCACCGCCACCAAGCTAAACGGCTCAGACGGTTCCTACCAGGAATTGAGTGAATTCTGAAACTACGAAGATCCCCATCCGCATATGAACAAGAAGTGCCACCCCAGGTTAAAGCGTGCCGTATTTACCTGTTCCAAGTCCACAGTTAACTATAACCCGGTGATCAGAGAACACTATCAAAAGCAGTTGGCCAGAGGCAAAGTCATAATGGTTGCGATCGTATCATGCATGAGTAAGCTTGCTCCCATCATTTACGGAATAACTACTTCAGTTGAAGAATTTGATCCAAACTACGAGCAAGAGCGAAAAGAAAATTAAAAGAACAAAGAGAGGAAACGGAAGCCTCAAAATGGAGTTTTCCAAAAGATGAGAGGTCATCCGAACTTTTCCCTGAATCTAATGATGGGAAAAAGTTCCAGGCTATCAAATTTCTGGGCTGAATGTTAAATAGGAAGGAATTATTTACTACCCCCTCATTCTTTCTTTCTCCCGCAAAGGGGAGAAAGGAATGACTTCAACCCTGATCTGCCCCCTGCTCAGAGGGGAAAGGAATAACTTCGACCTGACAGATGGGGGTGAAGATTAAAAAAAGATAACCGATCACTCTTCCTTATGAAAAGAATAACCCTGTTAAAACGAATCCCAATAAAATGCCCGCCCAGCGGTAGCTGCAGCTGCCATCACGCGCAAATAACAGTTACAGCTCCCGCTGACGGACCGGAGGGTGGTTTTACAAGCGTTTATTCAGAAAGTCTCCCCTGACTTCTAAGTTTCAACCACCACGGATCAACTATTGTTTTTATTGATCATAGCCTTTAAACGGGCTGTCGCTGGAATTACTCCCGTCGGTCACAAACTGACTGTTGCTTTCCTCGTTGTTTCCTTCCTCGGCCTTTCCTGCCCGCCCCGCTACGACGTTCAAACCACTTTGCGTATCAAGCAGGCCGTAGCCCGTTTTGTCGTCCTTTCCCGGGCTGGCAATATCCCTGGCCGAATCCTTCAACACGTTTTTCAGCCTATTCAAGCTCATATTTGGGTTCTGTGAGAGGATTAAAGCAGCCGTTCCGGCCACGTGCGGTGCAGCAAAAGAGGTTCCGGAACTGGTCGCTGTAGCGCCTCCGGGCCGGTATGAAAGTACGTTCTGGCCCGGGGCCATAATGTCTACCGACGAGCCGTAATTTGAAAAATAAGCGCGTCTTTTCTTTTTATTTACCGCTCCCACCGTCAATATTTCTCTCCAGTTGCCGAAATAGCGAACATGGGAGCTGTTATTTCCGGCAATTCCCACCACGAGTACACCTCTGGATTCCGCCCGCCTGACTGCCGAGTGAACGGATTCCGGCGGCTTAATATTGGCATAGAGAGACATGTTTATGATATCCGCCCCGTTATCGACCGCGTAATTGATCGCGTCGGCGAGTTTTTGCCAGTCGGAACGGTAAAACTGGCCCTCCCTGTTGAGAAACCGCAAATCCATTAGCGACACTTCCTGGGCAACTCCGCCCGAACCCGTATTTCTGTCGTAGCTGGAAGCTACCAGTCCGGCGACGAAAGTTCCGTGATAGTGTAAATTTGAATACGAATTATCCAGGGAATCCCTCTCCCGGAAATCCCAGCCGGAAACGTCGTCCACATAGCCGTTATTGTCGTCGTCTATCCCGTTACCGGGGGTTTCGTCATCGTTAGTCCAGATATTCTTTCTCAGAGCCGGGATACTTTGATCCACGCCGGAATCAATTATCGCTACCACTACCTCGTCCGATCCGGTGGTAACGTTCCAGGCTTCCTTTGCTTTTATTGCTGATAGCCCCCAGCGGGTGGATGAACCCGTCGAAACGGAAAAATCTCCCACGCCACCTGCGGGGTACTGGTTACGATTACAGTTAAACGGAAGATAGTTGATCCTGGTTCCAGTTGCGAAAATCATGAGAAGAAAAATCAGGGAAAGCAAAGCAGTCTTTAGAAGCTTTTTCATCGGCCTCGGCAGTCCGGCTGCCCTCGTCTCTTATTCGTTAGGGCCCGTAGACTTTGTGCAACCACCTTTCGGCGGGATTACCCTTTCGGGACCTTCTGGCACCTCCAATTGTGCCCAAGTTATAAAATATCTTTGTAGTGTTATAACTTTGTTTCTATTATTTATTATACCTAATTTATTAAGTTTTAGACAAAATTGGGAAGGATAATTATTATTAGGGAAATCATAGTTGATTACCACCGTTTACCCGGGGATTTTTTAGTGTTGGGAGAAAGTAATGACTGCAACTTTGGACTGTCTTCCCCCTTGACGGGTAGAACTTAATCCAGTTCTGAGTTCCCTCCCCCTTGATGGGGGGGATTAAGGTGGGGGTGAATGGTTGCAAGGTAAGAATTTTGTAATTATCCCCCCATTCTTTCTTTCCCCCGCTAAGGGGGGAAAGGAACACCTGTGGTACTGCAGAGCTTCCTCACCCTCTAAAGGGAG
>CAZENJ010000142.1:0-1076 GCA_964513485.1 uncultured Thermotogae bacterium
ATTTGGCAGGTGAGTTTCACGAAAATTGATGCTAGCTCGGACCTACTACCTCTGGGTTGGCTAAGTGCTTGGATCGCCGATAGGTATTACGTACAACGGATCTCGCTTCTCGGGTAATTCCAGTACATTTTTTACTTGTTTATCATGAAAGGCACCGATCACTACCATCCCCAGCCCCAAAGTTTCAGCCTGCAGGTAGAGGTTTTGACCAACGTGGCCCGCTTCCATGTGGACATATCTTTCCCCGCGCTCTCCGTATCTCACTTTGGTACGTGCGTAAACTGCCGTGATGATTATGTTTACAGGGGCATCAGTTACGGGGCTTTGACCCAAAGTGGCCTCTCTCAAGGACGGTTGGCGGTTTCCCGGTAGAACTTTTTCCAATTGGTGAGGGATGGGTTCATAGAGGTAGACTCCTTCTTCGAGCCCATTTACCCCATTGGAGCCTACAACCAGGTAAACTTCAAGGGGATAGGTTGCACCCGCGGAAGGAGCCGCTCTGTAATTACTTGCTGGGTCGGTAATTCCCTGCGCAGCCCACATAAGTTGGGAGACCTCCTTTAAGCCCAGTGGCTCCTCACTATAACTCCGGACGGACCTTCTCCTTTGAATCGCCTTTTCCACGGAGACCTCGCTTTCAGTTGAAGGTTCCGGTAGTTCAAAGATCTCCCCGGCAATACCTCTTGCCGGAAGAAAAACCAGGCAAAAGCTGATTAATACCATTACCGTAATAATGCATTTGGGGGTTTTCATTATTCCTCCTCTCGTTTCATTAGTTGGACTAATCGGAGCCTTTAGTTGCCAGAGAGAATCGTTAATTGGCATGTAATCCTTCGTCGGAGAGAGATATCGGCTTCCCCTTTGGGAATTCTTCTGGAACTCGTGTAACCACTCGGATTATAAAATAAACGTGAAATCTATCCAAATATGACAGGTGAAATCGGAGGGTTAATGCAAGCTGGTACGAAAATCGTAAGTATGGATAAAGTATAAGGTGTCAATTATCCCGCACCAAGGTACGGGTCCTGTAAAAACAACACCGTAAGGTCAGAAACCTTTTTCTTTAACGACAATCG
>CAZENJ010000142.1:1086-4330 GCA_964513485.1 uncultured Thermotogae bacterium
ATATAAAGTTAAGTTGACCAGCTGATTCATCCCCCCGGGGTGCCTGGGGGTTCTCAGCTATTTATTGGTAAATCAAACCTGGTATCGGATTATATCTTCTTCTTGCGTGTACTTCCGAAGAGATCATGTTAAAGTAGGATCATTCCGTTATACGGGGTACAATATAAATAGGAGCTTTGTTGTGGGTACATAGTTTGAGCGAGGAAAGGATATACTAATTCCGATACTACATCTCTTTCCTATTGTACTGATAACATTTTTAATTGTAGGTAATTCACAAGTATCCGGGTACTAAAGATTTTGCGTTGTTTTTGCCGACTATGTCTTCCCGGGAGGTGATAGGGTTTCTCTAGACAATAAATAGTTTGACACCAACTTTTAGGAGGTAAGCAATGAAGAAAAATGCAAGGCTTTCAGTTATATTTATTCTTTTGTTTTCCTTGGTCATCGGACTGCCCGGTATTATGGACCTGTCAGCATTTGCGCAGTCCGAAAGGGACGTTATCGATCAGCTGGTCCAGGAGGCTAAGAGTTCGGCAAAGGCGGCGTCGGAAGCTTATTCGGAGGCGCGGGCAACTGCGAAGGCAGCTGATTCTGCCAGGGCGAAGGTTGATACCCAGGTAAAAGCGCTAAAATCAATTGCCAGCAGGGCTTCCGCGCAGGCTAGTTCCTCTGCCTCGGCCGCTGCTCTGGCTCAATCAAATTCTCTGGCAGAAGTAAGGGCGCTCGTCGACATAGTTACGAGTGCGAATGCTCATGCGTCCTCCTCGGTTGACGCTCTATCGCGGGCGCGCAGTGAAGCAAATGCATTAGCTAGAGCGGAAGCGAGGAAGTCAGTCAAAGTAAACGCCACTGCCTCGGCTAACGCGGAAGCGTCAGCTTCCGCCCGAGCGAGGGCGGATGTAAGTGTAAGTGACGTATCTCTGACAAAAGCATCCGCGGAAGCTTCAGCCTCAGCTGTTGCTCGGGCCTACGCACGAGCCCAGTCGGAAGCCGAAGCAGCTTCATCCTCCACGGCGAGGGCGAGGTCAAAGGCGGAAGAGTATCAGGAGACGGTTAAGACGGAAGTGCCCTGTGGTTCAGTAACCACGGAGATAACTGGCACAGTAAATGCGATAGTTGAGGCAGCGGCGAGCGCGACTGCGTCCGCAGAGGCGATGGCGGAGGCAGTAGCGGAGTCCCGAGCATCGGCGAATGCGAGAGCTGAAGCTACGGCGAATGCTTTAGCTCGAGCGAGAGCCGAGGCAGAAGCAGCCGCAGAAGCAAGCTCCCGGGCTAAAGCCTCCGCAGAGGCGATAGCAGAAGCGAGGGCTCAGGCGGAATCGGAAGCGGAAGCTATGGCGAGTGCTGTAGCGTCTGCTTACTCGCGTGCTGAAGCGGCCGCGAGTGCATCAAGCCGGGCTTTAGCAACGGCAAGGTCGGAAGCTTCAGCGCTTGCAGAGGCTCTGGCGGAAGCAGTGTCAAATGCCGAAGCAGAAGCTAGGTCCGCATCGCAGGCATACGCGAGGGCAGAAGCCAGGGCAGAAGCAGCTGCAGAGGCGATGGCGGATGCCGTAGCGGAAGCAAACTCTTACGCTCAATCAGCCGCAGAGGCGATGGCCGATGCTCAGGCAGCCGCCCAGAGAGCTGAACGGGCCGGTCAAAATGGCGACCTTGAAGGAGTGGTCAGCGCACTCAGGGCCGCCGCAAAAGCGGAAGCGGACGCCAGATCTTCAGCTTACGCAGCCGCATCGGCTCTGGCGGAAGCACACGCGGAAGTTCACACCGAAGTTAATTCATCGGTAGGTGCAACGTCTCAGGCAGTTGCCTCGGCTTATGCGACAGCAAATACGGAAGCTAGTGTATACACGAGGACCTCAACTTCAGCGGAAGCGACCGCGGAGGCACTAGCGAATGCCGTTGCATCAGCAAGGACGGCTACTGAGGCTCATGCTCAGGCATATGCATCCGCTTTTGCAAGGGCTAACGCTATAGCTGAAGCAGAAGCAGACGTTTCGGCACATGCGTCCGCTCTTGGCACGGCTCTAGCTCAGGCAAATGCCTTCGCAACCGCTTGTGCAGATGCATACACCCGGGCTTCGGCGGCAGCAGAAGCCGCTGCTGAGGCGAAAGCCACGGCCCTGGTCTCTACATCAGCACTTGCGAGTGCCGTTACCACGGCGAAGGCTTCAGTTGATACGATCGCAAAGATCGAGACCTCCACGGAAGAGTTCATTGATCCCGATTGTCTTGGCAACATATGCCCGGAACAGGAAATCGATTCTGAACCGGGTTGTACAGTAAATCCTGTTGAACTTGAGCTTGAAACCACATACGTCGGGGCCAGTACTAGCAGATCATTTACGATAACGAATACCGGGTCTAGCAATTTTAGCGGATCAATTACGGAATCATCTCCAGACTTTTCCGTTTATCCAACTTACTATAACCTTTCACCGGGTAATACAAGGTCGATTTCCGTACAGTTTGCTCCAACAAGCTCGGGATACAAGGAAACTATGATCAAGCTTGATGATCCCTGTTACAACATAGTAGTCGGTGGTCAAGCGACGGAACGGGAAGAGGTTCAGGAAATGGGCGTTTCGACCAACGTGGAAGTAAGCCGAGTATGCGAAGGGGAAATGAGCCACCGATTGACGATAACCTGGAATTCCTACGGAGGAGAGCCGCCAAGGACGGTCAACCTGACGTTACAGGGTCCCGGTGGATTGTATCGGTTGATGCAGAATTTACCTTCAAGCGGATCAAGAAAGATAAGTTTGAGCCTGCCCGAAGGAGGAGAGGCAACTCTGACTGCCGAGGTTCGAGATTACGAAGGCAATCGATCCCGGTCGACAAGCGGCGTCAATCTGGCTCCCTGCCAGGAGATTCAATCCTATTGTCCGGCATATCCCAGTGTTTTGAAATGGGGCGTTGAAGGGATAAAGGGCGGTTCAAGTATTTTTAAGATTACCTCCATACCGTCAAAGATAAGAGCAGGGTTGAACTCAAAAGACGTTGAAGAAGCTATACCCGTCAGCTCAAATTTGCCTAAGGGAGTAAATTTCTCTCTTGACATTAACAGAGGTTCGGCCTCGTTAATCGGTAGATTCCCCACTACTCGTAAAACCTATCAGCTCAAGTACAATATCAGCAACGAGAGAGATTGTGTCGTATCCGTACTGTACGTAAATATTAGTGTTGAAGGATCAATAATTACAACTAGTCCTGGAACTCCAGAGACAAGTAAGGAGGACCAGGTTTA
>CAZENJ010000143.1:0-4299 GCA_964513485.1 uncultured Thermotogae bacterium
ACCAGCCGAGCGGGATAAGCAAACGCCGGATGTCAGTGAAAAAGACGATAAGTTGAATTTTTCAAATCAGTTTTTTCAGGTCGATTTGGAAAAAAACCCTTTCCGCTTTCTCGTTTCGCGGGTCGATAACGATGGAGAAATCTGGGCCCAGGTGAAGGATGATTTCAACGTCGGCGGGCAGCGGCTTGTTGAACCGCTGACTATCGAGGGGGAGGGACAAAAGACCGGCTCCGCTGTGGATTCGTATTCTCTTGCCACCGATGAGAAAATTTTCGGCTTCGGGGAAAAGTTTACGAAGTTTGATAAAGTGGGGCAAAAGATAACTTCCTGGGTCACCGATGCTCATGGCACCGGGACCAGTCAATCCTATATGGAGGTTCCTTTTTTCGTAAGCAATCGGGGCTACGGCGTCTTCTTCAATACAACTGCGAAAATTGTTCATGAAGTGGGCTACCCTCAGGTATCTTCGGCTTCCTACCGGGTGCAAGTGAATGAACCGTGGCTGGACTATTTTCTCTTCTACGGGCCGGAACCGAAAGAGGTTCTGAAAAAGTACACCAAATTGACCGGAAGGCCGGAGGTTCCGCCCCCCTGGACTTTTGGACTCTGGATGTCTCGCTGTTATTACGACGACGGTGAAGAACTGCTTGAAGTGGCAAGAAAGCTGCGCGAAGAGGGCATATCTTCCGACGTGATAAACTTCGATGCCCGGACCTGGTTGAAGCCGGGACATCAGACCAACTTCGAGTGGGACCCGGATCGCTACGAAGATCCGGAAGGCGTGATGAACGAACTCGAGGAACTCGGGTTCAAATCCTGTTTCTGGGAAAACCCGTACGTGTCGGATAAAACAGAACTTTTCCAGGAGGGGAAGGATTCAGGCTATTTTTTGACTGACGAGTCGGGAGACGTGGCAAAGATAAAGTGGATTCCGGAAGAGTACGAGGACTTTCCGTCGACCGAACCGAGCGGAATAGTCGATTTTACGAATCCGGAAGCACGTGAGTGGTGGATACGGTCTTCGAGGCGTTGAAAGACAAGGGGAAAGAAGGTGTGTTATGGGACCGACCCGGTTGGGCAGGGATTCAGAAGTATCCGATTAAGTGGGGCGGCGACCCTCAGACCACGTATCGGGCGATGGCCCAGAGTCTCCGCGGGTGCCTCAGTGCTGGGTTGAGCGGTGTCTCGTTCTGGAGTCATGACATAGGTGGTTTTTACGGGGAAAAGCCGGACCCCCGGCTGTACATTCGCTGGGCCCAGTTCGGGTTGCTGAGTTCTCATTCCCGCTGTCACGGGACGACGCCGAGGGAACCATGGGAATTTGGCGACAGGGCTCTGGAAATTTTTAAGAAATTTAACGAGCTGAGATATCGTTTGTTGCCTTACATTTATACGGAAGCACACCTCTCGGCAGGAAGCGGTTTACCGCTGATGCGCCCCCTATTGCTCGAGTATCCGGGTGAGCCCGAGACATATCACCGAGACCTGGAGTACCTCCTCGGACGGGACCTGCTAGTGGCGCCGATTTTCAGTGAGGAAAACCGACGTGAAGTCTATCTCCCCGGGGAGTTATGGTACGACTACTGGAGCGGAAAAGAATATCCGGGGGGAGAGACGATAGATTATCACGCACCCCTGGAAGAGCTTCCGCTGTTTGTACGGGCGGGATCTATTATTCCGTATGCACCGGTAGAAGAAAGGGTGGGGGACAAAATGGTCCGTCCGGAAAAACTTGCGGTTTATCCTGGCAGGGACGGGGAAAAGAAACTGATCAATGACGACGGTTCCGCTCGTTTTGCCCTGAGGACGAGCGAAGAAGAAATAGAATTTCGGTTTGAGCTCCTGGAGGGGGAGCCCGTAAGGGACTTGCTGAAATTTCGATTTCACAAAGTTTCCGGGAAACCGAGAAAGGTAATCCTGGAAGGAAGCGATGGTTCCGAGTACCCGGATTGGACTTACGACGGAGGGCAAAATATCCTTGAGCTGGAGATAAAAATTTCCGGTTCGCACGTAATTCGAATCGTAAGCTAGCGACGATAATTTTAAGATAAAGTGTCCGTCGACCGGGGCATTTTATCCTCGGCAAATTAATCAGAAAAAATTCTGCTAATTCCTCAGGCAATAGCTAAGACCGAAAGCTCGGTCGATGACTGGGCAGTGATATGAGATCAATAAGATATTTTCACAATCTGGAGGTAAACATTGCCAATATTTGAAACTGAACGTAGCTCGGATATGACGCCGGTTAAAGTTGGCCTGGTCGGCGTAGCCCAGGATTCTTTTTCCGATGACAAATACAGGGTCTACGAGAATTCACGAGAGAAGCTTGCTTCTTTGAGCCGGAAGTGGGGATTTGGTCTGGTTCAGGCAGAAGAATTGATCATAGAAAATTCTGACGCGGTCGAAGCGGGAAAGAAAATGGACGAAGAAGGCGTGGATTTGTTACTGGTCCAGAACAGTTCTTTTGCCTCCGGTGATCTGATCCCGATTCTGGCGGAAATTAACGCGGACCTTCTCTTATGGGGGGTGCCGGAGACTTCCAGGGAGGGGCCGTTACCCCTTAACTCCTTCTGTGGGTCCAATATGTTCATGAACGTGCTCCGGGAAAGCGGCCACTCTCTGCCTCCCGGCAGCTGGCTCTACGGTACTCCCGATTCGGAACGGTTCCAGGAAGCTTTGGAAATAGCGCTTAAAGCAAAAAGAGCCGCGAAAAATCTGCTCGGTTCCAGGATAGGTCTTATTATAGACCCGGCACCCGGTTTTCACGGGTTGGAATTTAACGCTTCCCGTTTGAAGGAGATATTTGGAATAGAGGTCGTCAGGTTTTCGGACTACTCGGAGTTCATCGAACTAGCGGACTCTTTCTCCGAAGAAGAGGTCGCTCCGGTGGCTCGGTCTTTTCAGGGCGAAGCAACGAAAGTAACCTGCTCCGGAAATACCCCCGAAAAGTCAGCCCGCCTGTATATGGCAATGAAGAAGCTTGCGACCAGATACGAGCTCGACGCTTACGCCCCTAGATGCTGGCCGGAACTTCAGGACGAGTACGGAGTCTGGCCCTGCTCCGGTAATTCCCAGATGACGGAAGAAGGTTTGGTTAGTGCCTGTGAGGGCGACGTTCCTGGAGCAATATCGATGCTGGCCCTTCGCTACATGGAAAAAGAGGCTCCGATGATTATGGACCTTTCCGACGTCGACTTCTCCGACGGAACAGTACAGTTCTGGCACTGTGGCAACGCCCCCCGTTCATTTGCATATAGAGGGGAATACGAGGAAACCGATCATTTCAACCACCCGGGCATGGGATGTGTCAGGGACATGGTAATCAAGCCGGGAAAGGCTACCGCAATCAGGCTATCCCGGGACGGCTCGGAAGGATTCATTCTGGAAGGTGAATTCCTGAAACCGGAGAAAGAAAGCTTTGACGGGTCCCGGGGCTGGTTCGGAAATTTTGCCGTAAACGGGGAAGAAGTCAGTCTTTCCGGGTTGATCGAAACGATAATGGGGCACGGATTAGAACATCACTATACCTTTATTCCCGGCCACGTAAGGCCGAGCTTGCTGAGACTTTTCGACAAGCTCGGAATAGAACCGCTGGATGGGAAAGAAGCGCTGATTGAAAGTTAGACCTTAACTATAGGAGGTAGAAACTCCCCGGAGATTTTTTCAAGCTCGTCTCCGGGTATCGGGGAGGTCAATAATCTCTAGTAAAAAGTTTACGGGGAATTTAATTCCGCCCGGATAAATTATGGTACTCGATAATTTTTCTTCGGGCTACGCGTCAATTATATCTGACGACTCTGGCGCCGGCAGTACCGTCCTGTTCGGCGGTTGTAGATTAGGCCAATGTTCCAAACGGGGGAAAGATGGATTCTAACAAGTATTTTGGTCTGACGCCCAGGGAATGGATACCGCTTCTCTTTGGAGGCTTCGTTTTGCTTCTGGTTAAGCTCGGCCTGTCCATTCCTTCATTGTAAATCTTATTTCCGGAAAAAAGGAGTTGAACGATGAAACCGGCGGCAAGCTGGAACCAGAAGGCTATTAGGCTGATTCCGGGAGTACTGTTTCTTTTCGGTACGGGTCTGTTGAGCTGGTATATAGGGTCACAAATCCCGTACATTAGCTACCTCCTCGTCTGTATAGGCATCGGCATGTTGATAGCGAATACGACCGGCCTGCCCGGGATCATTGAAGAAGGAATATACGAGACCCACAAAATCTGGCTCGAAACGGGAATAGTGGTGCTTGGCGCCAGGATACTGCTGAGTGATCTGGTCCGAGTCGGCCCGGTTCTGCTTGGGG
>CAZENJ010000144.1:0-4231 GCA_964513485.1 uncultured Thermotogae bacterium
GGCTTCGATCGGGAATCGAGGACCACGGCAACGACTGAACCGAACTGCGGGGCTTCGTGGGCGGCTCCGGTATCGGCCCACTTCAGCAGGGCGGATCGAAGCGTGTGACCCGTCCGCCTCGATCGTTTTCGGAGTCCACCTCGTTCAGCCGCTTTCCCCGAATTCCAGCCGTCCATTCAGAACGTGGGTCCGGTCCCGGAGTCCCGGCTCGACGAGTTCGACGGTGTTCTCGACGACCAGCCGATTTGTCTCGGACGGCCAGTCGGTGACCAGGAGGGTCATGAACGCAGTTTCGTCGGCGATTTCGCCAAAGCGGTGGACCTCGACGACGGCCGCCGCGCCGTCCCTGTACAGCGAGACGGCTGGATGTGGCTCGTGGTCGCCCATGAACGGGCCCTCGAGGGCGAGTTTCGGCGGCGAGCCGGTGCCCTCGGCGGCCACGATACGCTGGGTGAGCGACTCGATTTCGGTGCCCTCGCGGTGCCACAGGCTCGTGTGGAGGGTCGTCGGCTGCGGGTCGAACCAGGGGTCGACACCCAGCGTGGCGAGTTCCGTGCCGTCACCGGAAAATTCCAGGAACTTCCCGTCGTCGCGTGGGTTGTCGTCCGGGACGACTGCCGGATCGGTGTGCTCGGTTCGTGGCTGGAGGGCGCTGCAGCCCGCGAGGGCGGCGGTGGTCGCGGTCAGGGCGGCGGCGAGGAACGCACGGCGGCGCATGGGGCTGGCTACCGGCGTCGGCGTGAAAATCTTGTACAAATCAGCCCAGCTTTCTAAAGCGCGCGTTTGGGTCCGGGCCCCACGCAGCCATCGAATGGACCGTGGGAGAGCCGTCGCGTTCGAGAGCGCCGGCTTTCCCACACCGTTATGCTGAAAAAACACAATGTCCTCACATGGCCAGCGTTTCCGTCCTGATGGACGATCGCGTCGGAACCATGCGGCCCCGCGGGCTCCAGGCCGAACACGGCTTTGCGGCGGTGGTCGACGACGTGCTCTTCGACACCGGACAGTCGGCGACCACCATAGAAAACGCCAGAAAACTCGGCCTCCCGACGACCTACGACACGATCGTCCTCAGCCACGGGCATTACGACCACACCGCCGGGCTTCCGTCGTTCCTGGCGGATGCAGAGACGGTCTACGCCCATCCGGAAGCGTTCGAACCGAAATACAGCGACGGCGAACACATCGGGAACCCCTATTCACGGGAGTATATCGAGTCGGCCGTGGACCTCGTCACGCACGCGGACCCAGTCACGGTGGCGTCGGACGTCTACGCCCTCGGCGAAATCCCGCGGTCGTATCCTGACAATCCGACTGGCAAACACGTCGATCAACGGGGCAACACCGTCACCGACCCGGTTCGTGACGACCAGTCGCTGGCGATCGACACCGACGAGGGGGTGTTCCTCGTCTGTGGGTGCTGTCACGCCGGGTTGCGGAACACGGTCGAATACGCCGAAACGGTGCTGGAAGCGCCAGTCCGGGCCGTGCTGGGCGGGACCCACCTCGTGGCGGCCGATCAGGAGACCGTTCACGAGATCGCGGACTACCTCGAGGATCGAGTCGAACTGTTGGCCCCTTCGCACTGTACCGGCCCGGCTGCCAAGCGCATTCTCGCGGATCGACTCCCGGCAGCCTACACCGACGTCGGGGTCGGAAGCCAGATCGAGTGGCCGTCAGGTACCCACGGCTAAAGCCGTGGGCTTGCGTCGGCGGTGGGCCAACCACGTCGGCAATTTAATTGCCAGTCGGCTCGCGCTCGACCGCCACGAGGACGGGGGAGCATGGAGCAACCACTCGCGGTCGGCGCCGCTGACGTGGGGGCCTCCTGACGGGCGACCCAACCCACGGGAAGCGCGTGTCTCGCGCGGACGTGGCCCGTTTGTCCACCCGAACGCGGAGGTCGCGCGTTCTGTGGACGCCATGCCAATCGGCCAATAGAGCGTTATTCCCTGACGAGTATACTAGTTACGGTGGGGTTGGCGACCCGGCTACTGACGGCGGCTGTGGCACGGGGCTTACGCGCTTCCTCCCACCCCTAAAGGGGTGGGCTTCCGTGCTGTACCGCTGTGAGGGCCGTAGAGGGGAGCGCCGCTCACTGCCAGAGGGTGCGAATCATCCGCTGGGGGAACTCGACGATGAGCGCGACGATCCCGGAACTCTCCTCAGTGCCTCGGATGTATGACCGCACGCGCTGACTCACAATCTCGACGGAAATCACGAGAATGAAGATGACGAGAATTGTCGCCATAATGTTTGTATACTTGAATAGTCCACGCTGAGTGGTGAGGACATACCCAAGGCCGCCTCCCCCGATAAGCCCCATCGTGACCGCGATGCGGGTGTTGATCTCCAGAATATACATAGTCCAGGCAATGAATGGTGAGAACACCTGGCTCAGCATTCCGAATATGACTCGCTGAGCGCCGGCGGCGCCCGTCGATCGGATTGCCTCGATCGGTCCATCCTCGACTTCCTCCAGCGCGTCGGTAAACAATCGGCCGAGGTTTCCCATCGTGTCTGTCCCAATAGCGAGGGTCGCGGTGAAGGGTGTCACCCCGCCAAGGGGGATATAGATGAGTGCCCAAACGAGGGCGGGAATGGCCCGGATGACACTCATCGTGCCCCGAAAAATAAAATTAAATGGATAGGGAGTCACCCTTTCGGAACCTAACACTCCGAGGGTG
The DNA here is from genome assembly GCA_964513485.1 of uncultured Thermotogae bacterium. Classification (GTDB taxonomy): domain Bacteria; phylum Bipolaricaulota; class Bipolaricaulia; order M55B111; family M55B111; genus JAGXLP01. Next base: position 2,688 of record CAZENJ010000144.1, read on the forward strand.
AGCGCTCCCGGTAACCCGAGGACTGTTCCGGCAAGACCCATCGCCAGTGTGACAACCATCTCTCCTGGAACAAATGTCCACTCCCAGACCATAAGCCCGGCACCGTTCGTCTGGACCTGCATGATGAGGTTCTGTTCTTGGATGAACGCCCAGTACTCGCCGACGTCGATGATTGGAAATCCAAAGAGGGTACCAGGCGGGAAGAATTCCCCCAGAGCGTCCCTGAAATCGGGCCAGTATCGCATCAACTCTCCGATTGAGAAACCGACCTGTCCGAGCGCCAGGGAAAAAACGTACGCGAAGAAGACCAGTGCGATGAGCCCGAACACCTGTCTGGCTCGTTTATTGATCCGAAGCCTTCTGAATTGGTTTTCAATCGATTCCGACGGGCCTTCCTCGCTGTCCCCGGTTTGCAGGCTCATACTTGTGCTCCGGCCCCGGTTTCGACCCCGGGTTGTGTGTCGGCGGTGGACGCCTCTCCTTCTTCCTGTTCGCGGATTGCCTCCGTTTCGATAGTCCCGTATATCTCGTCAATAACGTCGACAGTCAGATCCTCACGGTACCCGTCAAAGATGATCTTTCCGTCTTTCATCCCAAGGAATCGCTCGCCGAACTCGCGAGCGATATTCACCTGGTGCAAACTTGCAAGGGTCGAAAGTCCCCGTTCGTCGGCCGCAGCTCGGACGTATCCCATCACCCGTTCCGCCGACGCGGGATCGAGGCTGGCGACGGGTTCGTCAGCCAACAGAAGATTCGGCTGTTGGACGAGCGCCCGCGCGATGCCGACCCGTTGTTGCTGGCCCCCGCTCATCTGACCGACCTTTTGATTCGACTCTTCGAGCAAGCCGACAGTTCGTAACGCGCGCAACGCTTCGTGTTTGTTTTCTCGCCCGTAGCGGCCGATCAGGCTATTCAGCGTCGATGTTCTGCCAAGGGCACCAGTGAGGGCGTTGTTATACGCGCTCATTTCTTCGATGAGATTGTGCTGCTGAAAGACCATCGCGACGTCGTCTCGAAGGCCTTCGACGGGTTCACCCTCGATGGTTATCGATCCCTCCGTCGGCTCGGTCAGTCCATTGATACAACGGAGCAAAGTCGATTTTCCCGCACCCGATTCGCCCAAGACCACGACGAACTCTCCGTCCGGAATCGTGAACGAAACGTCGTCGACGGCTCGAATGTCGCCGTATTGTTTACTCAGGTTTGAAACGTCAATCATTGTCGGTGGGTTGACTCTTTTTGTCCCGACTTTCGGGTCCTGTGAAAGACTGTGGTGGGAACAGCCAAAGCACGAATCCGCGATTCGTTCCGATTACGCGTTGCCGAGGTCCACGCCCAGGACGTCAAAGGCGTCGCGAACGGGCTGGTAGGCGTCGACAGTACCCTCCGAGAGCCCCGTGAACCACAACTGCTGGTCGTCGCCGAGATCCTCGTTGATGAGGTCCTCCTCTTCGGCATTCAGCAAGGCGTCGACGACGCGATTCTTGATGCTCTCGTCCAATCCCGACCGGACCAGGATTGGCGCCCGTGGAATCGGGTCCGAA
>CAZENJ010000145.1:0-4219 GCA_964513485.1 uncultured Thermotogae bacterium
TGGGCCACGCGGAATACATCTGGTGGAAGAAATAACAAAAAGAAGAGGTGAGGTCTTAATTCCGGGGTGGGGTTGAACTACCTCACCCTGGATTTTTAACTATGCTTTCTTACATGGTTCGCCGGCTTATTTACATGATACCGACGATCATTTTGATATCCATTATTTCCTTCGGAATAGTCCAGATGATTCCTGGGAACTACCTGACCCAGCATAAGTTCGATCCGACGATAAGCAGAGAGATGATCGAGCAGCAGAAGGAAAGGCTGGGGCTGGATAAGCCGGTCCACGTTCGCTACTGGAAATGGGTGAAGGGCGTGATCACGGAGGGTCGGCTGGGGTTTTCCTTTGCCAATTACGCCCCGGTTTCGGTGGTTTTGTTCAAGGGACGGATAGGGTATACGATATTTCTCGGTATCGTAACTATGCTTTTCACCTACTCCCTTGCCATCCCCATTGGTATCTATTCCGCGGTACATCAGTACGAGCCATCGGATCACTTTTTCACTTTGTTATCTTTTATAGGGCTCTCGGTCCCCAACTTTTTCCTGGCTCTCCTCCTGCTTTTCTTGCTGGCGGGCGTGTTTCAGGTCGGTCCGAACCTGGGAATTGGAGGACTATTTATTCAGAGGTACATTTCGGCCCCCTGGTTCAACGGTTTCATGCCCAACTGGGGTAAAATAGGCAACTTTTTCTGGCATATCTGGCCTTACGTCATAGCGGTGGGAACTGCGTCGTTGGCCGGGGTCGTAAGGCTGATGAGGGGTCAGATGCTCGAGTTTCTCAACAGACAGTTTGCCCAGACGGCCGAATCAAAAGGGTTGACGTACCGGTCGGTTGTTTATAAACACGTCTTCCGAAACGCTATTAACCCCCTGATTACGAATTTTGGTTATAGGTTTCGCACACTGGTTTCTGGGGCATTGATTACTGCAATCGTCCTTGGAGTACCTACCGTGGAGAGGGCCTACTGGACGGCATTAAATCAGCAGGACGAGCAAGTGATAATGGTCGGTCTTACTTTCTTTGCTTTAACGCTTTTGCTCGGTAACCTTATTGCTGATTTCCTGTTGGCGTGGAACGATCCCAGGATTAGATATGAATAAGGAGGACCAATTGGCAGAAGAGTCAGAGCTGGAAATTGACGTAGAAGAAAGGGAAGAAGAATCCCAATGGGCGAGGATGTGGCGCAGGTTCAGGCGCCATACCGCAGGTCGGGTTGGCGGTGTAGTGATAATAATTCTCGCGATACTTGTCTTCGGGGCGAGCTTCATCGGACCTTACAACTATAAAACACAGCATAGACAGTATTCGCACGCTCCGCCGACCAAGGTACATTTCTTTGACGAAGGTGGTCTAACCTGGCCCTACGTTTATAAGCTGGAATCCGGATTTAACGAGAACTTCAAAAGGGTCTTTTCCCAGGACAAGGACGGGGAGAAATACCCGATAAAGTTCTTCGTCAAGGGGGAGAAATATAGTTTCTGGGGCCTTTTTCAGTCCAGAATCCACCTGTTCGGTACCGGAGAGAAGGAAGCGCCGGTATTTCTTTTCGGAGCGGACAAATTCGGACGTGATATGTTTACCCGAACCCTCTGGGGGGGATGGGTCTCTCTGACAATAGGACCCTTTGCCCTGATTACTACGTTAATAATTGCCATCCCGATAGGCCTTGTGTCGGGTTTTTTTGGCGGCGTGATCGACATGTTCATCCAGAGGGTAATAGAGGTGGTGATGGCTTTTCCAAAACTACCTCTTTGGCTTTCCCTGGCGATGATATTTCAGAAGATCCCTCCGGCGTATCGTTTCTTCTTTATAGTTGCCGTATTTTCGCTTGTGGACTGGACGGGTTTGGCCAGGACTTTAAGGGGCCTGGTCCTGTCGGCGCGAGAGGAGGACTATACGATGGCCGCCAGAGCTTTAGGAGGGAGTAGTCTTCGGGTCATGTTTCGACATATCCTTCCGAATACGATGACCTATCTGGTCGTGGTCTCTACTCTAACGATTCCCGGCTGGATACTCGGTGAAGCTAGTTTAAGCTTCCTCGGTCTCGGTATTCAGGAACCGCAGACGAGCTGGGGTCTCCTGCTTAGCCAGGCCAATAACGTTCAGTCTCTTACCTCGTATCCCTGGTTGCTGATACCGGGTGGGTTTATTATCGTGGCCGTGCTTGCCATGAACTTCCTCGGTGACGCGTTGAGGGACGCCGCTGACCCCTTCGCGACTCATCAGGAGTAGCACACACCGAATGACCGAAGGATGCCATCAAACTGGGTAAGTGATAGGTTTAAAGAGATAATAAGAGTGACGCTGGGCCTGTTGACGGCGTTTATGATAGTTGCCGTTGCGGGTGCGGTGGTCTTTTACGTCTTCCCCACTTTTTTTGGCAATTCCGGTCCGGGGTGGTCGGTAGAAAAGAACGATAAAGCGGCCGTTTACTATATAGAAGAAGAACTACCGGAATTGGATTCAAAAGCTTATCTCGAGGAAGCGACCATCTACCGGGAAGAGATAGTAGAGAAGTTACAGCTAACAAACCCGCCCGATAGGGTTCACGTCTACCTCCACAGGGATTTGAGCGCGCTGCGTTCGGCCATATCCAGGCGTAAGAGTTCCTACCGGGTTTCTACCCCGCTGGCAACGATTGACCTGGTCCACGGTAAGGCGATTAAACCCCTGCTGATTCGTGCTCTAACGGCACTATCCTGGGATCAGCCTTCATCGGAGTTTTTGCGGCTTGGACTACAGAAATTTCTTACCGGGCAACTAAACCGGCCTCACATCAGGACAGCGGCGCTGGAGGAGAAAGTCTTTTCCCTGGAGGCGATTCAGGCCCTGGAGCTAGCCGGTGAGATCCCGAGGACGTTACAGGAGAAGATATACGATTACTTTGACTCCCCACAGGCTCCCGCCGGGATGAATCTTTCCCAGCTTGGTTCTTTGATCAGGTCCAGAGGAAGGGAAAGACCTTATCAGGATGAACTTGAAGTGGAGTCCGTATCTTTTGTTTCTTTTTTGATAGAAAATTATGGAATCGCCGGATTGCGCTCCCTCTGGCAAGCAAACTCGCTCCGGGAAGGTGTTGAAGAGGTTACCAATCAATCCCTGGCAAGACTCGGTGGCAACTGGCTTGACTTTGCAGAAAGTCGAGCCAAAGGTTCCCCTTATCTCCAGTATTACAGGGCAAAAAATCTATTCGACCAGGGCAAGCTGGAGAGGGCCCGCCAGGCAATAGATGAACTGGACGGTACTGATTTTAACCGCGCCGATTATTTAGGTTTGAAGGGAAGGGTAGCTTTTTACCGGGGGGATTGGCGTGGAGCTGAGAAGGCGTTTTCCCGATTGGACGAGATTGATCCCGAAAACCGGTACGGGAGCCAGTTAGATTCTTATCGAAAGTTGCTTGATTTTTATGGTTTGGGTGAAACAAAAAAAGGTAAACAGATCACTTACTACGGAACAGTTGAGCTGGATGATATTGAGGGCAAAATTAAACGTATTGCTCGGTCGGCAGAAAGAGCAAAAACCTTTTTGCCTCGGCTGATTGATCCCGAATCGAGAATAGCGGTTTTTATTTATTCGACCGAGGGACCAGCAAAACTCTGGCGTCGGCTCGAGAAGCCCGGATGGGTAATAACTGGTTCGGAGATCGAGTATCTAAGGCAGAAAGTAAGTGAGCTGATTGCCGCTCGCGTTTCGAGAACACCGTCTTACTCCAATCTTCTCAAACAGGGATTGGTTGGCTTTCTGTTACAGGAAAGCGTGTTTCGGGATGCACAGGAGCAACTGTCCGAAGGAAAATGGACCCCGCTAAACAGCATTTTACTTAGCCCTGACGCGAATACCGAAAAAAGAACGGAGGCCGGTGCTTTTGTAGGTTACCTGTTGAGGGAGTATGGAGGGGAGGATCTTTCCCGGATATGGTTTCTGACGACCCCTCTCGGAGGGGATAATTCACTTGATAGCGCTTTAAACCAGGTGATCGGTCTGTGGCTGGATCAGCTGGAGGAAGAGTTAAAAAGTTTTCTTTCTTCGCGGGAGACATTCTAAAAGCGAACTTGTCTTTATCCTGCGAGTGTAGAATGAAGACATAGCTTTGATCGCGCTATCCCCGCCCATAGGGGCCATTTCGCTCGATTCGTGGCTTCACCACTGCGATTTCTACCAAAATTAGCCGAGAGCCCCCCAGGGCACCCCCTGGGGGTGAATCGGCTGTTTT
>CAZENJ010000146.1:0-4204 GCA_964513485.1 uncultured Thermotogae bacterium
ACAGCGAAAACAACTGGAAATACTGATTGAAGACGGTAAGCCCACGGGAGGAAAGTGGAGCTACGATTCAGAGAACAGAAGGGCTTTGCCGGATCAGTTAGAAGTGCCGGATCTCCCCTCTTTAAGCCGTGGTAAAGGTTTCCAGGCAGCGGTTAAGTATATTGAAAAACGTTTCCCGAAACGTCCCGGGGATACCGACGACTTTATCTACCCGGTGAGCCGGGGGGATGCTGAAAGCTGGCTGGAAGACTTCTTCGAAAACCGTTTCAAAAATTTCGGCGCCTATCAGGACGCAATTTCCCGGGATGGGACATTTATTTTCCACTCCGTCTTGTCCCCGTTGCTTAACGTCGGCCTGCTGAAGCCGCTTGAGATGGTAAATGGAGCGATAACGGCTTACGAGCAAAACTCAAGAATCGAACTGAACTCCCTTGAAGGTTTTGTCAGGCAGATAATTGGCTGGAGGGAATACGTCAGGCTGATTTACGAAATTGAGGGGGCAAGACAGAAGAATTCAAACTACTGGAGCCACGAGAAGTCCATGCCCGAGTCTTTTTACACCGGAGAAACGGGAATACCTCCGGTAGATAAATCGGTAACGAGACTGCGGAAATTCGGATACCTTCACCACATAGAAAGGTTGATGGTGGTGGGAAATTTTGCACTGTTATGCGAGATCGATCCGGACGAGGTCTATCGCTGGTTCATGGAACTTTCCATAGACGCTTACGATTGGGTGATGATTCCGAACGTTTACGGGATGAGTCAGTACGCCGACGGTGGTCTTATTATGACCAAACCATACATCAGTTCGTCGAACTATATCAGAAAGATGAGCGATTATCCCACCGGCGAATGGTGCGATATCTGGGATGGCCTCTACTGGCGTTTCGTTGATAAGCATTCGGAGGAGATAGGTCAGATACCGCGAATGGCGGTCATGAAGTCGCAGCTTGAAAGGATGAATGACGAGAAGGTTTCCGATCACTGGAAGAACGCCGAAAACTTTCTTGATCGGCTTTTTTCCTCTTAAATCCATTGAATAATTTTCGTTGTTTCACAACAATTAATCCTGAAATCCGATTATTACCGGTAATTTCAGCAATAGATGGAGGTTAAGATGAATAATCTGGAAATCACGAAGATGATTATTGATTACGGAAAAAACATGCTCGATCAGGGGCTGACCAGGGGAACTGTCGGCAATATTAGCTACGCACCGCGGGACAAGGACTACATATTTATTACTCCCTCCGGGGTTCCGTACCGGGAAATTCAGCATCATCAGATACCGAGGGTCGATTATACTGGAAAAAAGCTGGATCCAAACAAGCCCGACCCATCATCCGAGACGCCGATGCATACGTTAATCTATAAATCGAAGGAATCCGTTAACGCCATAGTACATACCCATTCACCCTTTGCCTCTACGATAGCGACTATCGGGAAAAGCATCCCCCCGATTTACTATTTGATCGCCAACATAGGTGACGAAGTGCCGCTGGCGGAATACGAGACTTACGGTACAAAAGAAATTGCTGAAGCTGCCATAGAAGCACTGGGGGATAGAAAAGGTGTACTTCTCGAAAAGAACGGGGCGCTGGCCGTCGGAGAGGACCTGGAGAGCGCGTACGAAACAGCATGTTTGATCGAAGAGCTGGCAATGATTTACTACAGGGTCCTTAGCACCGGCGTTTCCCCGGAACCGCTCGACGAAAACGAAGTTAGGACGCTGCAGGACAAGTTTCAGGACTACGGGCAGTTTTCTATGTAAGCCGGGATTAATTTATTTCTCGAAATCGAAGTGTTCGCCCAGCTTTTTCAGGACAAAGATCGAACCCTCCTTGTCGAGCGGTTCGTTGTCGTTGCCGCACTTCGGAGAGTAAATACAGGAAGGACAACCCTCTTCACAGCCACAGTCGGAGATCAGTTCCAGGGTGCTCTCAAGGAGGTCGGGTAGCAACTCGTATGCTTCCTCGGCTATTCCGATTCCCCCTTCGTAACCGTCATAGATATAGATTGCCCCGCCTCCCTCGGGGTGGTGGCGGGATGAGAACCCACCGATATCCCACCTGTCGCACATGGCGTAAAATGGCGTCAGGGAAATGACCGCGTGTTCGATCGCGTGCAGACTACCCTCCCTGCCCATGCCTCGCCGGCTCACTTCCGAGAGAATTTCCTCCGGAACGCGAAACCAGCTACATTCGGTCTCGAATTCCAGCGGTGGAAGGTCCAGCTGGTGGACACCAAGGACACGATCGTACTTCTTTTCCTTGTAATGAGTGTAGACTTCCGTGACCGAGACCTCGCCGAAATACGTATTTACAGCGCCCGATCTTCCTTTCTCAATTGTCTTATTCACGTCGAGACTCGTCTCCGAGGCGGATTGAGTAAAGTAATCCACCTCATCCCACTCTACCTCGGCCACGTTTCGCTCCAGGTCCAGCTCTTTGACAATATACGTCTTGCCCTGATGGAGCAGTGTGGCGTTTTCGTGGGCTTCTCTGTAAGCCTGGGATAGATCCATCGTCTCCAGGAGATCACCGTTATGAGTGACTTTAATCGTGGTAGAATCTATTTTGTCCAGCTTGACGAGACCGCTGGCTCGAAAGTCTTTCGCAAAAATGGCACCACCAGGTGTCTCCTGCAGTATCCCCAGTTCCGTCAGCTTATCGACTTCCTCCGCGTAATCACGCCCGAGTTCCTCGTCGGAACGGACCGGTAGTTCGGTGGCGGCACAGGCAAGATGACCCATCGTTATCTTCGGGTTGTCCGGATCGACGACGGCGTGTTCGTGGTCCCTGTCGAAGAATTCTCTCGGATGTTTGAGAAAGAATTGGTCCAGCGGGTTTTCAAAACCGACCAGTATGACCAGCGAGTCCTCCTTTCCCCTTCCGGCCCTTCCGGCCTGCTGCCAGCTGGAAGTTATCGTGCCCGGGTAACCGGATATGACCACAGCGTCCAACCCTCCGATGTCGACGCCAAGCTCGAGGGCGTTCGTTGCGGCCACACCCCTAATTTCTTCGTTTCTCAGCCCCTTCTCGATCTCTCGCCTTTCGTCCGGCCTGTAGCCAGCACGGTAAGCATGGATTGGATCATCCGTGTAACCGGAGCTCCAGTCCGCGATAAGCTCGGAACCACGACGGGACAGCGTAAAACAGAGCGTCTGGAGTCCACGATTGACGAGATAAGCTACCAGCTTACTGGTCTGATTGTGGGGAGAGTTGTCCGGGTATTCCAGCGGGTTCCAGAAGAGGAAGTGTTTCCTTCCCTGAAAGGAAGTATCTTTTTTAACGAGGGAAAACTCCTCGCCGACGAGTTTCCTCGAGTGTTCGAGCGGATTTGCAATAGTTGCAGATGACAGGATAAATTGTGGGTTCGAATCGTAATGGTTGAATATCCGTTTCATTCTTCTGATGACCATTGCCACGTTTGACCCGAATACCCCGCGGTAGCTGTGGACTTCGTCCAGAACGACGTATTCCAGATTGCTGAAGAAATCACTCCACTTGTGATGCCATTCGAGATAATGGTGTAAGCCGTACGGGTTGCTAATTATTATCCGTGAATCCTTGCGGATACCCGGCCGGACCCCTCTCGGCGTATCTCCGTCGTAGACCCGGGGGTCCAGATCCAGTCCCAGCTCCTTTTCCAGCTTCTTTATCGTTTCCAGCTGGTCCTGGGAAAGGGCCTTTGTCGGATAGACGTAGAGAGCGCGGCTCTCCCCGTCGTGGAGCATCTCCTCGAATACCGGGATGTTAAAAGCCAGGGTCTTGCCCGAAGCCGTCGGGGTCGTAATGATCACGTTCTTCCCGTCGTGGACAAGGTTTATCGCTTCTGCCTGGTGGGCAAATAGGTCCATTCCCTCTCTTTCCAGGTAATCTTCTATTCTTTCATCGATGTCAGGGTCGCCGTACTCCGCCCGGCGTTCCGGTAGCAGTTCAACGTGTTCGATCTGTCCTTCGTACCAGCTCTCTTCTTCGAGGCCGGCGATTACCTCACGAATTTCCACCTAAAACCTCCCGCTTTTCTCCTGCCCAACAAGTTCTAATTAAGTGTAAGAATAACTTCATTAACCCCTGGAAATGCCAGAACTTTAACGATTGGATATCGTTAAGCCAGATAATTTAAGGTCCTCAGCCGACGGTTAATCCAGCACCCAGTTTAATATATACTTCGAAAGCTTAACCCCTTTACGGACAAA
>CAZENJ010000147.1:0-4125 GCA_964513485.1 uncultured Thermotogae bacterium
GGACGGAGCAGAACTTGCAGTAGAAATAATAAACGAGAACGGAGGTGTGGGGGAAGAGATAAAACTCGAACTGGTGGTGGAAGACGGGAAAACTTCCCAGACCGGCGCATCCGAGGCAGCCAGGAGGTTGGCAAATCGCGGGGACGTGGGGTTTGCCCTCGGACCGTTGATCGGAACACACGGGTCGGCAAGTCAGCCTATCCTGGCTTCGGCGAACATACCGCAAATTTTCTTCGGGGGAGACGTCGGCTTCACCGAGCGGCACGAAAAGTACCCTCTATCGATTCGCTACGGCACTCAGAGGTCGCTTCAGGCTGCCCCAATATTGAAGTACGCTGCGAGGGAAAGGGGTCACCGAAAATTATTTTTGATAGCTCCCAACATCCAGCCGGGTAAGTCTTTCCAAAAGGTTACGGAAAGGATCATCGGGCGGCTGGAAGGCCTGGAACTGGTCGGGTCCGAGTTCTATCCTCCGTTTAACCGAGATTTCTCCCCCCTGATTACGAAAGTAATGAATTCCCCGGCCCAGGGGTTGATAATCGGTACCGGCATCCCGGCGGATCTCATATCCGTTGCCAGGGAGTACGATAGACGAGGCGTAAATTCAGAAGACTTTGGCTACTATACCGGTCAGGCTCCCAATGGTTCCGTGGCTTTCAAAAGACAGGTAGTTGATAAAGGAATCGGGAACGGAGTCGTCTTTTCCTGGCACTACGAGGCGGGAGACTTTGCCCGCGCCTTCGAGGGGAATAAGCCTCCCGAACAGGCAGTCAGAATGGAAGAAGCTTTTGAAGGGAAGTACGGTAGACCTCCTGACTCTCCTCCGTCCGCGAGCTGGGGCTGGGGAAGCATCTATATAATAAAACAGGCGATCGAAGGGATGATTAAAGAAAGGGGGCGGGAAAACGTTCTGGATATGAACCTAACCCGAGAATTACCGGAGGAAGCGATAAATTACCTTATGCCCGAAGCCGGAGAAAAAACCGGCCCGAAGGTCAGGACTCCCTACGGGAACTACGGATTTCTGACCTGCGGTCAGTTCAATGTAAGGCTGGGGGTTGCGACGTTCAGAGATAATGAATTGTACCTCCTGAAAGATCGTGGCTATGGGGAGGAATTGCTCGGGCCCCTGTGTCCCTGAGATAAATCTATATGAGTGTCTGGTTACCTTTACCCAAATTTCTCCTGGACGGGATTTTTCTCGGTAGTTATTACGGACTACTGGCTCTCGGAGTCGCCCTAATATTTGGGGTTCTGGAGATAGGTGACGTAGCACAGGGTGGATTGCTGACTTTAGGTTCCTATCTTACCTACACGCTGGCGGCGGAGCTGGGGTTTAATTACTTCCTCGCTCCGTTGCTCGTAATACCGGTAACGGCCGGGCTCAGTCTGGCGTTTGGGCTTGTGATATATAGAAGGTTGAGGAAGCACGGAATCGCTCCGACCTTCCTGGGAGCCGTTAGCCTTTTATTGATTATCCAGAGCATAGTTGCCATGGGCTATGGCGAGCGAGCGAAGACTCTTTCCTCTTCGCTCTCACCCGAGATGGTAAATGTGGGTACTGCTTCTATCTATTCGCACAAATTGCTCGTGATATTCTCCACGATAATACTTGCCGTGCTTATCCGGTACTTCATTAAGAATACCAGGTGGGGAAAAGGACTTCGGGCCATATCGCAGAACCCGGAAGTCGCCTCTCTTTCCGGGGTTCATCCTTTGAAAACTACAGGACTGGCTTTCGCCATTGCAGGCGGTTTAGCGGGATTTGCCGGTTTTATTACAGCCCCCGTGTACACGATCACCCCCTTTGCGGGCAGGTTGACCGTGTTAAAGGCGTTCGTTATTTCCCGAATTGCGCTGGGCTCCGTGCCCGCCGTAATCGGTTTGGCCCTCCTGATTGGGGTTGCGGAATCGCTGACCTCCGCGTATTTTATCGGTGAATTGAGCAACTTGATCCCGTTTGCTCTCCTGGTCGTAGTGACCCTGGTTCGACCCGGTGTACTCGGGCCCGAAGAGAAATACAGTATAAGACGAGCCCGCGGAAGTTTGCTCCGGGTTAACTTCCCGGTTGATCTTAGATACCTGTGGTTGCTCGGTGCCGGGATTCTTGCAGTTCCTTTTTTTGTTGGTACTTCTGCTTACTTATTCCATCTCGCGATAATGGTTGGAACCACCGCGATAGCCGTATCCAGTCTTGATCTGATCTATGGATACGCCGGCCTGCCTTCACTTGCTCAGGGAGCTTTCTTTGGCGTCGGCGCTTATGCTTCTGCCGTTTTGACGATGAACTTCGGTAGCTCCGCCCTGCTTGCTCTGGCTGGAGGAATAGCCATAGCTGGAATAACCGGCCTTCTGGTCGGCTTGATAGGAGTTAGGACGGGCAGACACTGGACTTCCTTCACGTTTATTTCCACGATAATTTTCACCATATCTTTTCTGAACCTCGAGTTTTTGACGGGAGGCCCCAGTGGTTTGTCGGGCGTACCTGAACTTTCCCTGGGTTTACCTTTTATCGACGGGATTGTATTCAATCCCTTTCTGAACAAGAGGGCCTATTATCTTCTGGTAGTTTCGGTCCTGTTCCTCCTCCTGTTGGTCAAACACCTTTTATTGAAATCCTGGTTCGGCAGGTCGATAAGGGCTGTAAGGGAGGACGAAGGCCTCGCGAAATCAGTCGGCATCCCGACCTGGTGGTACAAAGTAGTAGTTTTTGGTTTGAGTGCGGGTTTCGCCGGTCTCGGTGGTTCTTTGTTTGCTCATTACGTTACCTACCTGCACCCCGACCTGTTTGATTTCGTCCAGTCATTCAGGTTCCTCATGATAAATAGAATTGGCGGCCTTGGAAGCTTACTGGGCCCCGTTCTCGGCTCCGGATTTGTCAGGGCAATAGAAGAATTTACCCGCCCGATCAATTCCTATCTGGCTCAGGTTCTGTTTAGCGGGATTTTGATCGCTACGTTGATCTATTTCCCCGGTGGTCTGCTAGGTCTTATAAAACGGTTGCTGGCTCGCTTTTTGCCGGAAAAGTACGTGAAAAGGGGCGAGGAAACGGGAATTGGAAAGTCCTCCGGTCGGGAGGGCGAAAACCGAGAAAGGTGATGACCGTGGCGGACATAGTAAGGCTTGAGGACCTTAGCAAGAAATTTGACGGATTAAAAGCGGTATGGGACGTAAACATGAGGTTTAAGAGAGGTTCGGTTATTGGACTCGTCGGTCCGAACGGGGCGGGAAAGACTACCCTGTTCAATTTAATCAGCGGCTTTCTCTCTCCGACGTCCGGGTCGATCTACTTCGAGGGAGAAGAAATAACCGGATGGTCCGTTACCAGACGCGTGGAAGCCGGTATAACCAGGACGTTTCAGGGTAGCCGCGTGTTTTCCGGTATATCAGTGAGGGAAAACGTAATAACCGGGACCTATTCCGCCGATCGGGGGAGGTTGTTTGAGAGGCTCAAGGATAAGAAAGGCGAACAGGGGGTAGACTGGATTCTGCAAGCTACGAAGTTAAAAGAATACGAGGATTTTCTTGCCCGCAATCTTTCCTACGGTTATAAAAGAAGGCTGGAGCTGGCTATTGCGGTTGCGACTGATCCGAAGTTGCTTTTACTGGATGAGCCGTTCAGCGGGACAAATACGTTTGATCTGCAGGAGTTAAAAGGGTTGATAAAACTATTGAGTCAGGAGGGTCTTACCGTCGTGCTTGTAGAACACGATCTCGGATCAGTTGCAAGTCTTGCCGATAGTCTCGTTTACATGGACGGAGGGAGGATAACCATTCCAAATGGGTAGGCTTCTGGAAGTCGTCGATCTCGAACTTGATCTGGAGGGTTCTTCAGTTCTCTACGGCGTTGATCTGGTCGTTAATAAGGGTGAAATTGTGGGATTACTGGGAGAGAACGGGTCCGGTAAAACGATGACGCTCCGATCTATCGTCGGACTTGAAGACGCCAGAGCAGGTAAACTGCGTTATCGGGAGGTCAGTCTGGTCGGAATGCCGACCCATGAGAGGGTCGATCGGGGTCTGGTATATTGTCCCTCGGAAATGAACGTGTTCCCGAAGATGAGCGTTCGGGAAAACCTGGAGATGGGCGCCTATCTTGAGCCGGAGGGCGCGGACGAAAGGATC
>CAZENJ010000148.1:0-4042 GCA_964513485.1 uncultured Thermotogae bacterium
GGTCATCGCAGACGGGGGGATCAGGTACTCCGGCGACGCGGCCAAAGCCATCGCGGCCGGAGCCGACGCCGTCATGCTGGGCTCGTACTTCGCGGGGACCGAGGAGGCGCCCGGGCGGGTCATCACCGTCAAGGGCAAGAAGTACAAGCAGTACCGCGGGATGGGGAGTGTCGGTGCGATGCAGTCCGGCGGCGGGGACCGGTACCTCAAGGAGGAGCCCGACGACGAGGAGTTCGTCCCCGAGGGCGTCGAAGCGGCGACCCCGTTCAAAGGCTCACTCGCGAGCGAACTCCACCAGCTCGTCGGCGGCATCCAGTCGGGGATGGGCTATGCCGGTGCCAACAGCATCCCGGAGCTGAAACACGAGTCGGCCTTCGTCCGGGTCTCACAGGCCGGTCAGCAGGAGAGCCACCCCCACGACGTGATGATCACCGACGAGGCGCCGAACTACAAGCCCCAGAGCGAGTGACGCCGGTCGCGGTCAGTCACGGCGTCGTGCAGGTCTCCACGCCGTGGAACTCGAAGCGCGTGCGGCCGTCGGTCCCGTCGCGGATCCGGAAGTGCCAGCCGTGCGCGTTGGCAATCCGTCTGACGGCGTTCGTGTCCATCCCGTCCCCGCCAGCGCCGCCGAGGTGGGCCGACCGCGCCGTCGAGGGCCGATCCACGAACTCGGGTTTCGGCCCGTCGTCCGCCACGTAGAAACCCGGGCCGTTCGCGAGGTGGTCGACCGTGATCGTCACCTCGTCAGTGGCCCGCTCGACGCAGTTCTCGAACAGCGTCTCGAAGAGGTAGCTCAGACGGCCGTGGTCGGCCTCGATCGTACACGTCACCTCGTTTTGCAGCGTCGCCCCGCGCGTCCGAATCGCGTGGAAGCTCTGTCGCACGATTTCGGCCAGGTCGACCTCCGCAAGGTGACCGATACTGTCCCCTTCTTCGGCGAGCGTGTACGTGTAATCGATGATCTCTTCCATGCGATCGAGCGCGTCTTCCACCTTCGAGAGGCCCTCCAGCGAGTCCGATTCGCGGACGATCTCGGTCCAGCCCCGGGCCACGGTCAGCGGGTTGCGGAGGTCCTGGGTGACGACCGCGGCGAACTCCTCGAGGCGGGCGTTGGCGGCTTCGAGCTCGCGCTGGTACTCCCGCCGGTCGGTGAGGTCCCGGCCGACGGTCAGCGTGGCCTCGCCCCCGAAGTACTCCACGCTCGTCGCGGCGACCTCGACGGGGAGCCGGTCGCCGTCCCGGGTCCGGTAATCCGTCTCGAAGATCACCGCTCCCGTGTCTTCCTCAAGTCGCGACTCGATCCAGGACGTCCCCGTTTCGTAGACCACGTCGTCGTAGGTCAGGCTATACAGTTCATCTTCGGCGTACCCCAACAGCCGGCAGGCCGCCCGATTGACCTCGACGACGTCCCCGTTCTCGCGGAAGACGACGATTGGGTCTGGAATTCCCTCGACCAGGTCGCTGTAGGTCTCCCAGGACTCGCGCAGGGAGCGCGCGCGAGATTTGAGTTCCGTGATGTCCCGGAGGGCGGCAACCGCACCCTCCACGGCTCCGGAGTCCGTTTCGATCGGGTAGTAGCGGACGTCGAGGTCGTGGTACGTTCCATTGGGGCCCTGCCGTTCGGTCTCGAACTGCAGCGTTTCCCCGTCCCTGAGACGGTCGATGGTCGACTCGACGTCCCCGAGATACGTGTCGATCGGGAGCAGGTCGGAGACCCGTTTTCCCTCGACGGGCTCGTCGATGCCGTGAAACTCCCGGTAGCGCTCGTTCGCGAAGAGAAAACGATGATTCTGATCTGCCGCGGCGAGCATGTCCATCGATTCCTCGACGGCCTGGCGGTAGACCTGTAGTTCGTCCGTGAGATCGACCTCGCGGGCTGACAGTGGCCTGAGGTCCATGACCAGGAGGACAGTGCCGTACTGGGCACCCGCCGTCGAGAGGCCGATTTCGACGCGGTTCCCTGTCGCCGTGGTCCCCGTGACCGAGATCGAACGGTCTGGGGTTTGCGTGCTGGTGTACGTCTCGATTTCCCCGACGACGTCCGCGAGGCGCTGTTCGTCCTCGGGGTCCAGGGAGAGGAGGTCACCGCACTGCTCGCCCTCCGCTTCCGACGGCGGATAGCCGAGCTGGTCGGCGGCGGCCTCGTTCCAGACCGTTATCTGACAGGTGTCGTCCAGTCCACAGACCGGGTCAGAAATCGAAGAGAGAAGAGTCTGTAACGGCTCCCCAGACCCGATGCGTTGCATGGACTAACCATCGGTATGAGGGGAGATAAAACCACCCGCTTTAAACCCCTCGACGGCTGCCAATTTGAAGATCAAATGTTGCCGGAAAAACCTTACATATGGGTCAGCTCTGGCCGGGCCGTCGAACCCGGCCCCGCCTCGGAGCTACGTGAGGTAGAGGGATCGCAACCGAAGCAGGGAATAGACCGCCACCGCGCCAGACAGGAGGGCCCCGGCAATGAGCACCAGCTGATCGGTCGCCAGCCACCCCGCCGCGAAGACGATCGCCGCGATCCCGAAGACCAGCGGCAGGGCAACGTCGGCCAACAGGTTGCGATCTCTCATCGACGCTCACCACGCCCGGGCCCCTGTTGAAGATTCGGGTCCCGCCGGAAGCGTGGCACCTATCACTCGACCGCCACATCGTGTGGCCAATGGCTGCGCCCTGTGACGGGTCGGCCGGTGAGAGCGGCGACGGGGGCGAGGAATCGGCTCCCAGCGACGGCCACGATCACGGCGGCGACGCGAGCAACCGGAAACTGGCTCTCGTTGCGCTGATCAACCTCGGCGGGTTCGTCGTGGAGTTCGCCGGCGGGCTGCTCTTCGGCTCGGTGGCGCTGCTCAGCGACGCCGTCCACATGCTCTTCGACGCGCTGGCCTACGTCATGGCGTTTCTCGCGGCCTGGGTGGCGTCACGTTACGGGCACTCGACCCGCTTCTCCTACGGCCTCCACCGCCTCGAACCCCTCTCGGCCTTCCTCAACGGTGTCCTGCTCGTCCCGATGGTCGGCTTCATCCTCTGGGAGTCCTTCCAGCGGTTCTCGGCCCCAGTGGCCATTGGAACGGGCCCGACCCTGGCGATCGCCGCGGGCGGCCTGGCGATCAACCTCCTCAGCGTCGGCATCCTCCACGGCGACGAGATGAGCCTCAACGAGAAGGGCGCCTTCTACCACCTCCTCGGTGACGCCGGCGGGTCGGTCGCGGTGATCGTCTCGGTGCTCGCGGTGGAGTTCACGGGCCTGACGATCGTCGATCCCCTCGCCGCGATCCTCATCGCCGGGCTCGTGCTCTGGTCCGCCGGGAAGGTGCTCCGTGGGAGCGGGGCGATTTTCTTCCTCGAAGCCCCCTTCGACGTCGGGGCGGCGGTCGCTGAGATCGAATCGCTCGATGGCGTCGACCGCGTGCTCGACTGGCACGCCTGGCAGATCTGCAGTCGGATCACGGTCGCGACCGTTCACGTCGAGAGTGCGGCCGGGAGCCTCGACGACGCCGAGGCGCTCACCCACGAGATCCACCATCGGCTGGCGGCCTACGGCGTCGATCACGCGACTGTCGAACTCTGTCGGGGGCACTGTGATCGCGAGGCGCATTTGACGGCCCACGGGCACTGAACCTGTCGTTTGCGGGCCCATCGCTCAAATCCAGGTTTGATCGGCCGCCACTCATTTCCGGCGGCCGAACGCTCTCCCTGACATGACGACTGACGCGATCGGGCGGACGATTCGTCGCGGCACTGCCCTGCTGCTCCTGCCGCTCACGCTGCTCCTCTTCGTTTACGCTCGGTATCTGGCGTCACCCTACGGCGGCAACGTGCCGCTGGACGTCCTTCAGATCAGCTCGATGGTCGGGGCCGCGCTGTTTTTGGGCGCGGGCGGGTACCTGGTCGTGAGTTTGGTGGTCCAGATGGCTCGCCAGTGACCGTCCTTTGGGATCGAATCGCCAGCGATCCCTGAACCGTTCCGGCTTGCCGAGTCGCTTTTCACGCTGTATCGACGCAAAAGCGGGCCGGGCGCGATTTGAACACACGGTCGGAGCGA
>CAZENJ010000149.1:0-3943 GCA_964513485.1 uncultured Thermotogae bacterium
GTCTTTGGATTTACGTAACCAATGGATGAAATAACCGCATAGGGAACCTGGCTGCTGGTTGCGATTGCACCCTGTGTTTTTTCCTCGCTCGATTTCATTACGCTTGTGTTCTGGAGGGGTTTGAGGTCTACCTTATTCAGGCTCCTGTTCATGTTTTTAAATTGGACTGCACCTGTGAGTTGTAGATCTTTATTTAGATATTCATGAGACCGTTTGTCTTCTTTACTTACTCCAATGACCGCACCAAACAGCCTGACATCTATACATTTGCCTTTAAGCTCTTCGGTATCTGTTATTTTTAAGCCTTCTCCTCTGTTCGAGGAGGTTTTTGCTCCTCTTTTTTCAGAATAGAAAACAACTCTTGATTTTTCTTCCGAAGGAATTTCTTCCTCGTCTTCATCGCTTTTATACTTATCTATATAATCCCTTATATACCGCTTCAAGCGGACGTCAGAAACCATTACCTTCTGGGTATCCTCGTCAAACCTTGGCTCCCCTGTAAATGGGTCACCGTTTGGATCGCAGTCTTTTGCGTCGTAAAGAAAAAGAATTTCTGACCGATTTTCTATATCGGAACTCTGAAGCTCTGTAGTCATTTAGATCACCCTTTTATTCGTTGGTAAAATTCGCTGCCAGTGAGTACCCGGTAAAGAGACCCAGTATAAAATCGTCCGGAGAGAAGTCATCCTTGGACAGGACCACTGGCATCTTTTCCGAGAAATCAGCGACCATCTTCTGATTTCCCATATCGTGCATGACTACCTTCTCTTCAATTTCGTTAAAGTATTTCTTGAGCGAATCTTTGTCGGTTATTCTCCTTTGCGCGAAACCCAGCATTCTTTTGTCATAGTTGGATATTTCGAATTGGCTCAATCTTGCTATTACCACTCCCATCGGAATGGCAGCCCGTATTTCCGGCGTCGATTTCAGAAATTCGTTTTCCTCAAGAAATTGATTCATCTTTTCGAGACCGCTTTCTCCTGTCAGGTCCTCCGCTGAGTTCATATTTAAGCTTGCCCCCTTTTGGTTTAAGTATTCCAGAGAAATATCGTGCGAATATAATTCGGAATCCAGCCGATTTAAAAGTTCGAGAAACCGAAAAAACCGTTCTGTAAATTGCCCGGCGCCCTGATCGTTTCTCAGCTGATATGAGGCTTTGTCGAGAAATCTATCTCGTAGCGAGTCGTAATTGATCGGGATTTCCAGAAGCAGTTTTTCGAGCAGGTCGAGTTTTCTTTTTACCAGTAGATCGTAAGCGTTGTTGCTTTGATCTCTGAAAAAGCCGTTCAAGAAAGCGTTAAAAGAGAAATAGTTTAACCTGTCGTTTTCCCTTAATAGGTCCAGGTTCCGCCTTGGGTAGATATCGTGTATTGTTTTTATCACCCTGTAGCCGTTGTCGTATTCGTAGAAAAACATCGTTATTCCCAGCCCTTCCTTTTCTCCTATAGCTCCTAGGTCCAACAATACACCTTCATCTTCCTCCAGATTTTGTCGAAGTCTTTTTAAGCTTTCTTGTGTATAGACATTGCTGACGTCTTTCCCTTCCAATATATAGTTAAGAGATCCCCGAATTTCTTCTGACGCTTGATTTATTTCGAAAACGGAAAAGTACTTTGACCCAAGCAGGTTGCTTTTCAGGTTGTTCTCCATGAACTTCTTACCCGCGTTGTAGCTTGCATAACAATCCCTGCATATTAGAAGGTGTCTGTCCGGATCGTCCTTACTTAATTGATAAAATACGTTTTCCGGGTTATTTGCAAAGGAAAAGTAGAAAGTGGCGCTGCTGGGAGCGAATACCCTTTGTCGAGATTTACAGAAAGAACAGCTAGCCCCTTCTGGTGCATTATCGAGGGTGTCTGAAGCTATAATTTCGGTAATCAGGCTCTTGAAACTTTCAAGTTCTCCTAGGTTGTAGTAATTGCCTTCTCTAGCCTTGTTGAAATCGAAGCGATCAACTATTTCTTCGGATAGTGAAAAAGCAAAAATAACGTTGCCGAAGTCAGTTTTATTTATGTCTTCAAAATAATCTTCCGTTTGTTCAAACGTGTCCCCGATAAACTTTGACTCGTCCTTGAGAACAAACTGATAAAATGTTTTGATAAAGGATTCCAAATTTTCAGTTAGGTCAAGGTTTTCATAAAAATTCTGGGTATTCTTGAAGTTTCGGTGGACCTTCTTATTTATGATGCCCGGGATATTCTTATCACCATCACTATCCTTGATAAAGCTATTGCTCAGGGTGAAATCGTGTGGGTAAAAGTGCTGGTTTTTACCCCTGTTGATGGCTTTAGTCGGGCTAATGTGAAAGAGTTTTTTATTTGCCGCGTTTGCTACTTCGGCCCTCTCCAAGAATAATTGGTTCGAAGAGTCCAGACCCAGCTTCATCTCAATTATTTCTTGATTTTCGTCGACCGATTCCGCAAATGGAACCGCGTCGACGTTTTTGCCAAGCTGGATGATATTGCTAATCATTTATTTTATGCCTCCATCACACTCAACTTTTTCAAGGTGGGAAATCTTCGAGAACCCTCAATTATTTACAACCTCCACCATTCCAAACCCCATACTCCCCTTTCCGCCAAATCCTGCTTCGTATCCTATTTCCATTAGATCTGGAGGGGCGGTCAGCTCAAACGGCGCGAATATTCCTTTTATTTTCGTGCCTTTGAAATTTACCAATTTAGAGATTTGTCCATTTTTACGCTCTATATAGTCCTGGTCGAATCTTATGTCGAATGTTTCTCGGTCGTTATCCAAGCAGTGACCGTGAACAAGCTCGTATTTTTTCTCGAGATTTTCTTTCAGATTTCCCATCAGTTCCGGGTCGTCGTGGCGATAATAGTAAGTTTTCAAATCCCCATCTTTTTCTTTCATGGTGGAAGAAACTATCGGTGATAGACAAACGAACTTTACCCTTTCTTTTTCCTGGAATTCCGGTAGTTCCATTATTTCAACAGTTTTGGTGCGAAAGGGCGAACCGTCGATGTCCACCCTTCCTTTAGCCATTAGCCCGTTGGCCAGGTGTTCCACGAATTCATCGATCGGTGAAGAAATGAATAAATTTATTTCTTTAGAGGTAGAAATGATCTTATCCCCCTGGACGTTCATATCCCGAAACCGTAGCTGCGAATAGGTAAACAGCTTAAATTTCTTGGATTCTTCATAGAGGTAACCTTTTTCATGAAGGAATTCTGAGTAATTTGTGGAGGAACGAGATAATATTTCGTAGATCAGTGAGGTGAGGTGGTAGTTATAATTTATTGGCAACACTGTTTTTTGACTCAATTGCGCCAGTGACAGTTTTACGCGCATAGGCCTCCATTTTTGCCTTCTTAAGTAAATCTAACATTTATTGTGCATAAATCCAATTTTTTTGTCAAACTTCCACTCTTCCGGTTTTGATAATTTGGTAATTTCCCCCGTTCTTCTCGTTATTTCCGAGGTATCGCTTAACCGCCATAACTCCCTTTCAGTTTGATTACGGCGTTTGGCGAAAAGTTGCCAGTTTCTCCACGGGTTTTGAGAAATTTGTTGCCATCGAGCAATTCGTCGAGTTTAAAGGAAGCGTCGTATTCAGCGAGACATTTGCCTGACGGTAAAATTTCCAGCTCTTGCCGGGGGGATCTTCTACTTTTGGTTTTAGCCCGGGTTTAACCAGAATCCGGGGTCATCCGTGAACTTATCCAGAAAACAAAGGTTCGCCAATCTTCCCAAGTTACGGATTTGAAGAGACTCTCGCCTTGACCGGGACGAATCTGGTGTACCGGACGACCAGTACTTTTGTATAGCGGAAGTTTCAGGGTTTCAGAAATATAGAACTCTAAAGAGTTTCGCTACGCCGGAGCAATGATGGTCCGAAAGTGTTTTTGTTGTCCTTCACCCCCATCTGCCATCTTCCCCCGTCGCGGGGGAAGACAGTCCAAAGTTGCAGCCATTTTCCCCC
>CAZENJ010000150.1:0-3931 GCA_964513485.1 uncultured Thermotogae bacterium
ATTGCTAAACCCAATAAGCTTCATATCTACCGGCGCGAGAACAGGATCCTTGCGTGGGATGTCGAAGCCTAATGAGTATTGTCCTTCGTAAGGATCCCATTCGGGGTGGTATACCGGCTCTTTGGGACCCAAGGTGACTACTTCCGGATTGGCTCCCGTCTCCATTCTTGAAGAGTGAGTATTCAAGGAATTCCCCTCTTGGTTGTCTTCATCAGCAAGGTACTCTTTAGCGACCCATTCTCTTGGAACCGTTACTTCTTGTTTGGTAAGCTGCTCGGAGTTAAGCTCCGTGAGATAACGATCCTTTACCGCACTGAGGGGTACAGTTATCTTTTGATTTTCGGCTTGCAGAGGAAAAGCCCTAATTATTAGGATAATCCAGGTTATGACTAAAATTAGGCACAAACTGCGTTTATTGGTTGACATTCTATCACCTGAGTCTACTTCTAATCTTCTATTTGTTTTCAATAATCTACCCCTTTCTAACAACTTGGCTTCAATAAAACTAATCTCATCTTGATTATTTGTCCTCTATTACTTCCTACGAGCTTTGATATACTGATGAGTCAGTAACCATTTCTACGTGGTCCACATCTTTATAGTCGACAAGGCACTCTGCTTCAAATGCCCACTCTTGTCCCGAGTCCAGAAATGTTATGGCGTCCATTGCGGTGCCTATTCGTTCATCGCTAGCATTGAACAGTTGCCCCTCTACTATGGCAGCGGCAAGGGTCGGCAGTTGCGTAACAATCTTGCACTATTCCCTCTCTTAAGCAAAAACTGAGAAAAGGTCTTCGGTTCTGTAGAATCACTCCCGCCCCAAAAGGAGTGATTAACCGACAAAGGGTTGACTACATAAAGACAATTCAAAGTCCTGTGCGAATACCTTTAAAGTTGCACCTGACGCTTCTTTTACCTTGTCGACTTTTCACGTGCCATATCTATGTTCTCCGCAATAAGTCCTACTATATTTAACCAACCAACAAACGGAGCTCTCGCTTTCATTCGTGATTTCGAAAATTACTTGATACAAATCAATTATCCAAATACTATCAAGGTCGATGAATGAAAAACAGAGGATCCAACGATGTACCAATTTGCTCACGATTTTACAACCTAAAGAAAACTCAATTTTTCAAAATAATCGGGATTGCTTACGCCATATAGGACTGACGAAGCTCTGAATGCAAGGAGAGGGGTGAAGTTGATGCTGGAGAGGGTGCCTGTTCTGCGGGCACTGAACTAAGAGTCCCCGACCATCGTTGGCTTTCCAAATTCAGAAAAAATAGTTATGAATATTACAAAGTTAACCCAGAACTGATAAAACCCCTAGAGAACTATCTTCAACAAGACCCGGTAAAAAACGCATACATAATAGATGCCCTCCGGCGAGAAAAGGAGAAATCTGATTTTTACATTGCGTTCGAGGGTTCTATGATACAGGGAGTTTTATTAATTTACAGGGGTTATGTAGAAGGTGCCAGTGCTATCTTCAGAGGTACAGAAGAAGCTGTATACAAATTATTTGATTGGACAACTGGAGATGAACGGGATAGCTGGATTTCGTGCTGGGTAGCACCAAAGTTCTCTGGCTACTTTCGCTCAAATTTGAAGCTGAAGAATAATTTTTCAGGTAATATCCTGTATGCTGACAAATTAGAAGTTAGGGAAAGAGCAGCTCACAACGTCGAAATCTTGAGAAAATTCGACAGCGCTTCTATTGCTCAAACGTGGAAGGGCTGGATTCAGGGAACTAGCCTCGATGAATTAGAGAAAAGTGTGGAGCAAGGCATATCCTCAAATGTAAATACTTACTTCGGGGTTAAGGACGATGGTGATCTTATTTCGACTGCTTGTACCACAAGAGTACCACCCCATACCGCAATCTTAAGAAGAGTTTACACAGAGCCGGAATACAGAAAAAACGGTTACGGGACCGCAGTTGTCTCTAAAGCCCTTACCGAAGAATTGAAAGCTGTAGATAACGTTTGCCTTATAACCCGAGGTAAAAACGAGAGCGCCCAGCAACTGTACGAAAAGCTAGGCTTCAAAAAACACTGGGAGTTCGGACTGGCTGGATTTACTTACATAACTAGTTTTCAGATTTTCAGAAAATGAAGGCCTCGGATTCCTAACTCAGAAAGTCGGAGGTTCAAATCCTCCACGAGCCACCACCATCAGGCGTTACATACCTGTCATGCTTACAAAAACATATTAACTTTCTTAGGGTTTGGAAGCTACGATGTATTACCTGTCGGACTCTTCTCCTGACTGAAGATCGAAAAAATCCCCGAGTATCCTCCGCGCCTCTTCCGCATTGGCTTCTGGAACCATTAGCCAAATTTCTTCCTGGCCGGCAAACGGTATAACAGACTGTGTGAGATGGGAAGCAAGGTAGCAGGAGATATCGTAATCCTCCAGTAGCGACTTCATCTGTTCTGAATTCTCTCGGTCCAAGGTTCGATATATTTCTACTTGTTGCATTTGGGCATTCATCCTATTGTAAATTAGGGGAGGACTTTCTCATTTCACTGCTATCATTCCCTCTCTAATTATCTGGTGGACGTCGGAATTTCTCCCGCGGATGTCGGAGACGGCCTCCATTATGCGAAAATACCGGTCACCTTGATTGGTCGATTGGCCGTTGAACATCGGCAGATAAACTTTCATCCTCACTCATTGAAACAGGTGAAATTTTTCTCGCAAAACGATTTTCGGTATAATGGACTGTAATTGAGCAAAGAGTTATTATCGGAAAGCATCGTGGAGCGCATGTTATTATCGATTCAATCTAACGGTTTTTCGTAATCTTATTTACCAGCTGGTACCGGTCAGGGCTACCGCTCCATATTTTTAACATCGAGGTGTAAACGGTGAAAGAAATCGTTACCTTAACCATGAACCCCGCGGTTGACAAGAGCTCTACTGCGCCCCGGGTTGTTCCCGAAGACAAGCTGCGCTGCTCAAAACCCTCCTTCGAGTCCGGTGGCGGTGGAGTAAACGTCTCACGGGCTCTGGCTAAACTTGGTGGTTCGTCTACTCTGATATTACCCGCCGGAGGGCATTCCGGGAAGCTACTTGAAAACTTACTGCGGGCTGAGAACCAGAGAACAGTGATTGTGCCGATCGAAGGCCCCACCAGAGAAAATTTGACCGTAATGGACGAATCGACCGAAGTTCAGTATCGTTTCGTCATGCCTGGACCGGAAATAACGGCACATGAACGAGCAAAAATTGAGGAAACGATAACCGAACTCAGCCCCCAACCCGAATTTCTCGTCATCAGCGGTAGTCTCCCACCCGGTACCGATCCCGCTTTTTACCCAAGTTTAATCCAAACGGCAAACGCTGAAGGTATAAAAGTTATTCTCGATACTTCCGGTGATCCGCTCGAAGCGGCCCTGCAGGAATCAGTCTTCCTCATAAAACCGAACCTGGGCGAGTTTTCCGGTCTTGCGGGAGAGGAGCTCAACGAAGAACCAAAACAGATTGACTTCGCCCGGAAATTAATCGACCGTGGAAGCACGAGAGCTATAGTTATTTCGATCGGAGCAGGCGGAGCACTGCTGGTAACGGAAGATACCGCAAGGCATTTTCGATCCCCAACAGTACCGATAGTAAGTAAAGTTGGAGCGGGAGACAGCATGGTCGCGGGGATAACTTACGGCCTGGCAACGGATCATACCCTGACCGAAAGCGTTCGTTTAGGAGTCGCAGCCGGTGCATCAGCAGTTATGACAGAAGGAACTGAACTCTGTCGAAAAGAAGATACATTCAGATTATGGGAGCAGACATCCGGTTAGCTGGTTGAATCTAAATAAGGAGCAAAGTTCACGCAAAATAAAAATTTGCGTTAAACTGAAAGTTAATTTGCCTGGCTTTTGAGGCATCCCGCCTTATTGTCCCTGTTTTACTTGTCGAGGAAAAGAAC
>CAZENJ010000151.1:0-3880 GCA_964513485.1 uncultured Thermotogae bacterium
TTTAGGAGCTCGGTTCCGGCACCGCTTGTCCGGCAAGATTGAACCGAGTCGATTTTTCCCCGATAATTATTTGTTATAATGGTTGGTTATTTAACAATCAGTCACTCTTTTCTTGACTTAACCTTAAAGGGGGTACTGAAATGGAGAGAAAAGCGATAGACTTTCTGGAAAAGTACGTCAACACTATCAGTCCGTCGGGGTACGAGGACAGGGCGGCAGCGATCTGGAAAGAAGAAGCGGAGGATTTCGCGGACGAGGTCCAGGGGGACCTTCACGGGAATTCATTTGCCGTCGTAAACAAGGGGGGCAGCCCGAAGGTCATGCTGGCAGGCCATACCGACGAGATCGGCCTCATGGTCAGTCAGATAACCGACGGAGGCTACCTGTTCTTTAATACGATCGGTGGCTGGGATAACCAGGTGTTGCCCGGACAGCGCGTTCGGATCAGGGGGAAAGAGGAAGAAGTTATCGGGGTAGTTGGGCGAAAGCCGATACACCTACTGGAAAAGGAAGAGAAGAAACAGGTCGTGAAGCCGGAGGAACTCTGGATCGACATCGGGGCTGAGGACAAAGAGGAGGCAGAGAAGCTGGTCGAGGTCGGATCGGCCGGAGTGCTGGATTACTCTTTTCAAAGATTACAGGGGGACCTGGTTGCGGCCCGGGGCTTCGACGACAAGAGCGGGGGATTTGTCGTTCTGGAAGCGGCGAGAAGGCTGACCGAACTTCAGCCCAGGGCGGAGATCCACGCGGTGGCCACGGTACAGGAAGAAATAGGTCTCCGGGGGGCGAGGACCTCGGCCTTTGGAATTAATCCGGATATCGGGATTGCCGTGGACGTAAGTTTTGCCACTGACACCCCGTCTATGGACAAGGAAAAGAGAAAAGTTGGCGAGGCGGAGATGAACGGTGGTCCCATGCTTTCCCGCGGACCGAATATTAACCCGGTACTCTTTCGGAAGTTTGTCGATGTTGCTGATGAGAAAGGGATTCCGTATCAGGTCAAGGGCGCTCCCGGCGGAACGGGCACGGATGCAAACGCGATTCAGTTGACCAGGGGCGGGGTAGCGACCGGTCTCGTTTCGATTCCAAACAGATACATGCATAGTCCCTGTGAAGTGGTGAGTTTAAAGGATATAGATAATATCATTGAGTTGCTCGCACAAACCGTAAATACTTTTGAAGGAGACGACTTCGAACCTTTTTAAGCGGACTACCAACTGGTGATAAATATGGCTGGAGTAAGAGAAATAGCGGCGAGAGCCGGTGAAGAATTCGAAAAGTTGACCAGTTTTTCGGCGGATCAGGAGATAACTGCGGGTGGACTCCGGGTGACCGGAAAGGTAAAGTTCAGAAAACCGAGGAGCGTCGTCGTCGAATACGAGGAATATGAAAATCCGATTGAGGATTTCGAGGTGGAGGTCTCCGGCGGTCCGGAATTTTCCGGTGACGACCTGGAAGACTCCCGCCTGATTTACAGGGGTTCCGAAACCTGGGTTCATCTTATTGATAAAAACACGGCGATCAAGAAGGACGGCAAATGGCTCTACTCGCCCTTCGCGGGCGTCGAGGTCGTCGGCCAGCTGAATTTTCTCCCGTCGCTGGTCAGTGATTTTCTCCTGAAGGATGACGGCGAAGGTGAAATCAACGGCAGGCCCGTGGACCGGCTTTCGCTGAAGCCGAAACAGGCGAGACGTTCTCTCTTCCTCAAGGACGAGGTGTTTAACCTGACAAAGGCCGAACTGGCGATTGACCGGGAACTTGGTCTGCCCCTGAAGATTACTTACTATCCCGGGGAAGGCGATCAGTTGAGGTTTTCCAGTAGCCGGGGTGGGCCGGTACACGTCGAATACTCCAATTACGATATCGACGGGCCCGGAAGCCGTGACTTTAACTTCGACTCGACGAAAGTGGACCGAGTTTTCGAAGAGAACCTGGTCGGGAAAGAGGAGTTCTCCGACAGGTTTCCGGTCTCGATACCCTTTTCCTCGATTAATGAGCACGGATTTGAGCTGGCGACGGAGGATTTGTCTCTTTTTCTCGATGAAGATAATGAACGGGCCTATAGCTCGCTGGTATTCGTGGCTGCGGACGAGAAGCCCGGGCAGAGGACCAGATCACTTCAACTGCTGGCGGGGAACTATCTTTCCCGGGAGATGACTAGGCATCGGGCCTTTTTGTCCGAGAACGGCGAAGAAATTGATCTCGATGGCCAGTCGGCCCAAACAACCGACAGGGGCGAGCGAGTCAGAAACCAGCTACCGGAAGAATGGGACCGTGAAATACACGAGATCGGCTGGCAGAAGGAAGAGTCGTTTTACTACCTGCTCGGACAGGGGCTGGAAAGGAGAGAATTACTCGAGATCGCCCGAGATTTTAGCGAAGAGACAAAGTCAATTGTAACTCCCTAAGAAGCAGTTCGGAAGGAGACTTTTCGAAGAAAGTTTGACGGGGGTAACTGAATAACCCCGGGGAAAACCGGGGTTATTCAGATAGCTTTTTCCCGGCAGTCAATCGAGTATACTTCTCTTAAGATTCGCTGGTTATTATTTGATTGAGTCAATCTTCTAATTCAGGGTATAGTACAGAGTTTGGCTCGTTTGACTGCCGGGTTGACGGATTATTTTCTGAATTCCTCACGGAAGTTCTTGAGCTTTTCGAAGAAGGATTCCCTCTCGTCCGAGTTATTGTTCCCAACCGGACTGTCGAGCAGCTCGTTTAACCGTTCGATCAGCTCTCTCTCCTCGCTGCCGAGGTCGGTCGGGGTTACTGCCTTCAATCTGACTATCTGGTCTCCCTTGCCTCGCTTATTCAGATGCGGTATGCCTCTGTCCCGGAGTTTTATCTTCTCGCCGGATTGCGTTCCCGGCTTCACGTCGATTTTCTCAACTCCGTCCAGAGTCGGGACTTTTATCGTATCGCCCAGGGTTAGCTGGGTGAACTGAACCGGGACCGTGGTCAGTATGTCGTCGCCTTTGCGGATAAAGGTTTCGTGCTTCTTGACTTCGACGGTGATAAATAGGTCGCCGGGAGGGGCTCCGCGTCGTCCGACGTTCCCCTTGCCTCTTAGTCTGAGGCGGGAACCGTCTTTGACGCCGGGCGGCACCTTGACCGAAATTTCCGTCTTTTCTTTTACCCGTCCTTCACCCCGGCATTTCGGACAGGGTTCGTCAATTACCTCGCCACTACCGCCGCATTTTGGGCAGGTCTGCACGTTGACAAAGCTGCCCAGCATGGTTTGCTGTTTTTGCCGGATCTCGCCCTGACCGTTACAGTGGGGGCAGGTCCGTTTCGAGGAACCCGGTTTTACTCCGGATCCGTCACACCTGCCGCATTTGACGAAGCGGGGAATTGAGAATTTTACCCGAGTCCCTTTGGCGGCGTCCTCGAGCGAAACGCGTAATTTTCTCTGCAGGTCCTCGCCCTTCTGCGCCGCGGTCTGAGATGATCTGCCCCGACCTCTTCCTTCGCCGAAGAAGAGGTCGAAGATATCGTCAAATGAGCTGTCACCGAACGCATTGCGGGCCCGTTCGTAATCCTGGTTGTTGAAGTCGAATCCCTGTGAAGGGCCGGTGTGGCCAAATCGATCGTACTGGGCCCGCTTATCCGGATCGGAGAGCACTTCGTAGGCTTCGGTGACTTCCTTGAATTTCTCTTCAGCTTCTTCTTTGTCCAGATCCGGATTCATGTCCGGATGGTACTTCTTTGCCTTCTTCCTGTAAGCTTTCTTTATCTCGTCTTCCGAGGCGTCTTCGTCGACGCCCAATACGTCGTAGTAATCTTTTGCCATATTTAACCGGCCCTTTTGTTTAGTTTTTGGTTTAGTCTATATTAAGGTTGATCTATTTATTCTTCATCCTCTGGTTCCTCGTATTCAGCATCG
>CAZENJ010000152.1:0-3791 GCA_964513485.1 uncultured Thermotogae bacterium
TCTCGGCTCAACTTCCTCGGCCCGTTCCAGCAGCCTCTCGCTAACGGAAGCGACGGCTAGCCCGGAAGGGAGTCCGAAGGCTTTCTGGACGCCGGCAAGACACATGTCTATTCCCCAGTCGTCTACTTTTATTTTGGCTCCGGCCATTCCGGAAACGGCGTCGACCAGGAACATCACGTCGTCGTAATTGTTGACTACCTCGCCGACTTCTTTGACGGGATTCATCATTCCCGTGGACGTCTCGTTAAATACCATCGTCACTGCGTCGTAATCGCCCGTGGCCAGTTTTTCGTCCACCATATCAGGCGTTACAGCCTTACCCCAGTCCTGTTCCAGCATGTCCGCGGGTACGCCGTTATTTCTGGTTATCTTGTGCCAGCGTTCCGAAAACGCACCGTTTGAAACTGTCAAACATTTCTTCTTCACTCCGTTCGTGACCGCCGATTCCATGGCGCCGGTGGAAGATGAAGTGTAGAGGAATACTGGGTTATCGGTGAAGAGAAGCTTCTGTAGTCTCGGTTGAATGTCGTCGTAAACGTCGCTAAATTCTTCCGTTCTGTGATGAATTTGAGCAGTAGATAATTCCTGTAATAATTCTGTTCTGACTTCAGTTGGACCCGGTGTAAATAATTTCTCGTGCATTCGTTCAGCACCTCCTAGAATTTTCAATTAAGGATATTAGAAGGGTTAATTCTTTGCAAAGAGTCTGACGGAAAAAGTGATTGTCGTAACAAAATGGCAGTTTTCGCAATATATTTGTCTTGTCGCGACTGATCCTTATAATTTATGTTACGGAAAAAGAACTTATTAATAAAACAGGGTGTTGCAGAGAGGATTTCAACATGAAAGAAAGAAGGATACCAAAAGAGACGATCGACCGTCTCCCTTTGTACTTGCGTTGTTTGAACAAGTTGATAGATCAGGGAGAAAAGAATATTTCGTCGGAAAATTTCTCGGACAGGCTGAATTTAAATTCTGCCCAGGTCAGAAAGGACCTTTCCTATTTTGGGGACTTCGGCACCCGTGGGGTTGGCTACAAGACGGAAAAACTGGCTTCGAAAATAAAAGAAATACTCAATCTGGATAAAAGATGGAAGATGGCGCTGGTCGGGGTAGGTAATATCGGCTCCGCCTTGCTTACCTATCGCGGATTCAACCAGCGGGTTTTTGAAGTTTCGATGGCCTTCGACAATGATCCTGATTTGATCGGACAGGAATTGAACGGGGTAGAGATCGAGTACGTGTCGGATTTGTCGGAAAGGGTTGCCGAGGAGGACGTCAAAATTGGGATAGTTGCCGTACCCGCCCCCGTGGCTCAGGAAATTGCCGATAAACTGGTGAAAGGGGGCGTAACGGGAATTTTGAATTTCGCTCCTACTCTGCTCGATATTCCGGACGACATTCAGCTGGCACAGGTGGATATCACCAAGGAACTGGAACAACTGGTTTATTACCTCCAGGGCAGGAGCTAGCTGAAACCGTATTCCGCCCGGTCCCCTGTTGAATTAGTTCTGAAAATTTCCCGAGATAGAATTTTCTATCGGGCCCGGGTAAACCCTTTGAGTTAACTGTAACTCCAAAAAAGAACTTTCTCGCCCACTCGCCGAAAAGTGCACTTGCAAATTATCTCCGCGGGAAAGACAATATCTTAACTTTAAGTAAAAGTAAAATTTTGCCATGAATAACTTCCAAGAAAGGTGATAATATGTCTGCCGACCTTGAGTCCCTGAAGGAAAGAGTGAGGGAGGAGCTGGATGACCGTTCGGAGAAGCTAAGAGAAATCGGCGAGAAAATATTCGCCAATCCCGAGTTGAAATTTGAAGAGTACAAAGCGATGGAGTGGTTGACGGAAGAACTGGAGGACGAAGGTTTCCAGGTCGAGCGAGGTGTAGGTGGTCTGGAAACCGCCTTTCTGGCTCGTTGTCCTCGCGGAAACGAGGGGCCGACGCTCGCTTTCCTGAGCGAATACGACGCGTTGCCCGGGCTGGGTCACGCCTGTGGTCATAACTTGATTGCCACTATCGGGCTTGGCGCCGGTCTCGGTTTGTGTTCTGTCATGGAAGAGCTGGGTGGGCAACTGCTGGTTTTGGGAACGCCCGCCGAAGAGGGCGGCGGAGGCAAAGTTGAGCTGATCGAGGCGGGGATCTTCGAGGATGTCGACGTCGCGATGATGGTCCATCCTTCGGATAGGACGCTCGTCGGCCGGGGCAGTCTGGGCGTTCAGGAGCTCAAGTTCGATTTCTACGGGGAGGCAGCTCACGCTTCCTCGCAACCCGAAGAGGGGATCAACGCCCTTGACGCCGTAATAGCGACGTTCAACAACGTAAACGCGTTGCGGGAACATATAAAAGAAAGTTCGAGAATTCACGGGATAATTACTGACGGTGGTGAAAAGCCAAATATCGTTCCGGAACACGCTTCCGCCTATTTTTACGTCAGAGCCGCCGAACCTGAAGACCTCGAAGAGCTTCTGGAGAAGGTAAAAAACTGTGCCCGCGCCGGGTCACTTGCCACGGGGACCGAGCTAGAAATAGACGAGGAAGGACACGGCTACCAGCCCATGCAGCCGAACCCCGTGCTTGCCGATCTCGTGAAGCAAAACTTTGAGGCTCTCGGCGAAGAAGTCGAGGACTACGAAGGTGGAATGGGATCTACGGATATGGGTGACGTAAGCCAGAAAGTCCCCGCAGTTCATCCCTATATTAGAATTGCGACCGAGGATACTCCCGGCCACTCCGAGGCGTTTGCCGAAGCTTCTAACTCGGATATGGGTTACTCCGCAATGCTGGTGGCAGCGAAAGCTCTAGCTATGGCCGGAGTTGACGTTCTGGGAGACGAAGAGAATTATCGAAGGATCGTCGAGTCTTTCCGGGAGGAGTAGAGATGTTTCTGGGATTGGACGTCGGCAACACAAATATCACGATCGGGTGTTTCCAAAAGGACCAACTGATCCAGACCTGGCGTATTTCTACGGATCAGAGTCTAACTCCGGACGAGCTGGGAATTAATCTTCGATCGTTGCTCCTCGCCTCCGACGTCGAACCGGAAGAATTGACCGACGCCGTGATATCTTCAGTAGTCCCGTATTTGAACAAGAGCCTGGCTCGTGGCCTGGACAGATACCTCGACGTCTCGCCGGAGTTCCTCAGGCCGGTCGATAACGGCATCGTCGGGCTGGAAGTCGACGAGCCGGCGGCGGTCGGTCCCGACCGGGTGGCTAACGTCATCGCGGGACTCGAGATTTACGGGGGGCCGGGACTGATCATCGACTTCGGGACCGCCACGAGTTTCGAGCTCTACTCGCGTGCCGGGGATTTCCTGGGTGGCGCGATAGCCCCCGAAATGGAAACCGCGCTCGAGGCGCTCGTGGAACGGGCGGCCCTGTTGCCCGAGGTGGAACTGGAGATCCCGGACAGTGTAATAGGGAAGACCTCGGTAGATAATATCAATTCCGGATTCGTTCTCGGGTTTATCGGGATGATCGAAGGGTTGATCGAGAGGTTCAGGGAAGAGTACGATTCGGAACTCCGGGTAATTGCCACCGGGGGAAAAGGCCAGCTATTTTTCAGAGGGATAGATCTCATACAGCACTTCGAAAAGGACCTCGTCCTTGAGGGCCTGAAACTCTGGCGCGAGGAGACAAAAGATAAACCCTCCTGACCGTTACGTCAGGAGGGTTCTGTCGGTTTTCAGTGTAATCTAGATTTTCCTAAATCCTTATTTACTTTGCAGTTTTTATGAATAGTTAGTCCCGGTTCTATTCCTCCGAAGTTTCTTCCGTCTTCTCTTCC
>CAZENJ010000153.1:0-3703 GCA_964513485.1 uncultured Thermotogae bacterium
CCATGCTTCATTACGAGTTTATCAACGATAAGCCCGATAATCCGGAGTGGGACGACAGAGATCGGTTTATCCTTTCCAACGGACATACCTGCCCGCTGCTTTATGCTGTGCTGGCGGATAAAGGCTATTTCCCGAAAGAGGAACTGGACGGATTCAGGAGCCTCGGGGCTTTGCTCCAGGGTCACCCCTCAACCGCTAAGGGAACCCCGGGAGTGGAATTTTCTTCCGGTTCGCTTGGCCATGGCTTATCCTTCGGCGCGGGAGTGGCGCTTTCCGGTCGTCTGAACGATCAGGATTACAAAACTTACGTCTCCATTTCTGACGCCGAGTGCCAGGAAGGCCAGACCTGGGAAGCCGCCGCGGTGGCACGGGACAAAGAGCTGGGTAACCTCTGTGCCCTGGTCGATTACAACGACAGTCAGATCGACGGAAAAGTAAGCGACATTATGGACGTGGCGCCGCTGGCCGAAAAGTGGAAGAGCTTCGGCTGGCGGGTTATTGAAATAGATGGCCACGATTACGACGAGATAGAAGACGCCTTCAGTTCCTTTCAGGAAAACAGCGCCAGACATGGGGCCCCGACCGCGATCGTATCGAGCAACGTACTGGGCAAGGGTGTCTCTTTCATGGAGGGCGACCCCGGCTGGCACCATGGCGTCCTTTCCGAGGAGCAGATGAGCCAGGCCATGGAAGAGCTGGGACTCAACTAATAATTTTTAGCTCTTTCTCGTGAGGATAATAAAGGAGGCCAACGGTTGTTGGCCTCCTTTTTGTTCTATTTAACCCTGGTTTGAAATCTCGAACTGAATCGGGCTCTGATTGGGAGCGTCGTAAATCAGGTGGTAGTACTCGGATGATTTTCTCGCCTCAAAGGCTATTTTCCCCCGGGACATATCCCCTTCGTTCAGAATATCGCTGCTGAAGTAATTGTCGAGGGCAGAAGTAGCCAGGCTGACGGATTGGGTCCTGCCGTTACTTTCCTCCAGCTTAAAGTTCAATGATTTTGACGGATACTGGTCGTCTTTTAGGGCCCTGACGGTGACGTCCACTATGACGAACTGCTTGCCCGCATCGGACTGCCAATCGTTTATTGATTC
Source organism: uncultured Thermotogae bacterium (assembly GCA_964513485.1). GTDB lineage: Bacteria > Bipolaricaulota > Bipolaricaulia > M55B111 > M55B111 > JAGXLP01. Next base: position 1,098 of record CAZENJ010000153.1, read on the forward strand.
CTGGATCGTCGCGTCCTGAAGGGTAATTCTTACCGCTCCGTTGTCCGCGGATTCCCCGACGAAATAGGTTGCCGGGTTTACGGTTATCGAAGTTTCCGCGCTGGCCGTGCCGTCCCGGTTGTCCCTTATCGTAAGGGTAACGGTGTAGTTTCCGGCCTGCTGATAAGTGTGGCTGACGTTTTCCCCGCTGCTAGCTTCTCCGTCTCCAAATTGCCATTCATAACTCACCAGTTCGCCGTCGGGATCGCTGGAATCCCCCGCGGTGAAGTTTACCGTCAGCGGCGCCGTACCCGAGCGTGAGTCCGCCGAGATAGAAGCGTTCGGAAGTTTGTTCTTCGGTGGCGGCTGTTTTACGTTGATCGTCGCGGTCGCCGTGTTGGTAAGACCGTTATCGTCCGTTACTTCCAGGGTGGCTTCGTATTCTCCGGCGGTCTCGTATTCGTGTTCGATTACGTTGAGCAGATCAGTGCCCGAAGTGGACGCTCCGTCCCCGAAATCAAGGGTGTATTCTTCGATAACTCCGTCCGGATCGCTCGATTGGGAAAGGTCGAAAGTCACTGTTACCGGTGCCTCACCCTCCTTGGGTTCGGGCGTTATTCTGGCCACCGGCGGGCTTTCCTCCACGGTAACGGTGTTGGTGGCGGTGGCTTCTGCACCGTCGTTGTCCGTGACTGTCAGCGTTATCGTATACTCTCCCGGGCTCGCGAAGGTATGCTCTACTATCCTTCCGCCCCCCGTGGACCCGTCGCCGAACTCCCAGCTGAAGGTGTCCACGATACCGTCCTCGTCAGCTGAATTGCTCCCGTCGAGAGTGACGTTTAGCGGCGCCCCGCCGGAGCCGGGATCTACGGAGAAAGAAGCTGTAGGTTCTTTGTTTGAATTACAACCATTTAAACTTAAGAGCAATACGGAGAACAGAATAACTAAGACACCATACTTAACCACTCTTTTCATAATAAGGTACCTCCTGGACTGAGAAGCTAAATTGTTTGCTATCTTCTTGAATAGACCGTTCACTCACACATCATTATAGGTCATTTATCTTAGAATAACATATCATGGAATTGATATTCAAATAAGCAGCCGGATGGCGGGGAGAAATCGACGTCAATTTAACCTCTCCCGGGCCCAGGCTCGGATCCATGATTTAAGCTTCAGTGTTTAAATTGGGTGACAGAAAAGCTTCTATGGCCTTTAGGTGAGAAAACCGAAAAGGGTGAGGTCGTGGAAGGGGCGGTAATAACTTAGCGGATTAAACGAACCCTGCCTCCGTCATTCCTGCCACCCTTCTTCGCCTATCAGGGGGAGGAAACTGCAATAAGACTTCTTCCGCTTCTCGATTTCTTCCTCCTTTTTGATCAAGAGGACGAGGCGCTGCTGTCTCTGCCCTCCGACTGGAATGACCAGTCTGCCGTTAACGGCTAGCTGATCGCTCAGGCTATCCGGAATTTCCGGAACGGATCCGGTGCCGATTATCCTCTCGTAGGGAGCGTTTTCCGCCCAGCCCCTGGTGCCGTCACCGACCCTGTAAGTTATGTTAGATAACCCCAGCTGCTCGTGGATTTTTTTCGCCCTCTCCTTTAACTTTCTTTTTCGTTCAATTGTATACACTTCTTTTGCCAATTCGGCCAGGATGGCCGTCTGGTATCCGGAACCGGTGCCTATTTCCAGTACCCTGTCCTCCGGGCGAACGGATAGGTTTTCCGTCATCAGGGCAACGATGTAGGGCTGGGAGATCGTCTGACCCTCGCCGATCGGTAGCGGCCTGTCGGAATAAGCGGCGCCTTTCTGGCTTTCGGGCACGAACAGGTGTCTCGGGTTGGCGCGGAAGGCCTGCAGGAGATCCGGATCGTCGATTCCCCGGTCCTCCAGCTGTTCCCTGATCATTCTATTCAGCGGGGGGCGAAAGCTATCCGGTTCCATATTTACTTCTCCTCTTTGTCGTCCGCTTCAGCTCCTTCGACCTCGGCTTCGTTCGCGGAAAAATAGTTCTCGATTATTTTGCTCGACTTTTCGGCGTCCTTTTCCGGGACCATGACACGTATTTCGCCGAGCCCGTCGACGGGGATGGGGTAGACGGAGTGCGTGATGTGGGACGAGAGATAACAGTTGATGTCATAGTCCTCCAGCAGGGCTTTGATCATATCCGCCTTCTGCTCGTTCCAGGTGCTGAAAACCTCGACCAGTTCCATGTTAGTCCTCTCCTTCGTCCCTCTGCGCTATTGCCTTTTCCTTGTAGCTGACAAGCTGTTCCCATTCTTCTTCCGAGACCCGCTGGAACTCTTCCGGGGAAAGATCGCCGAGTTCGATCGGGCCGATCGAGAGTCGGCGAAGTCGGACTATCGTCAGGTCGACGGCATCTATTAGCCGCTTGATTTCGTTTTTCTTTCCCTCGGTCAGGGTAAGCTCCAGTTCAGTATGTTCCTCCCCTCTATTTATTACCCCGCCTTCCTTTATCTGCAGCAGGTCGCCGCTGTCCTCTATTCCGTCCATGAATCTCTCTATGATGCCACCGATCTTGCCGTGACCCAGCGTTTCCGATAGCCACAGGTGATAGGTCTTTTCCACTTCGTAGCGGGGATGGGTCAGGGCATGGACCAGCTGGC
>CAZENJ010000154.1:0-3697 GCA_964513485.1 uncultured Thermotogae bacterium
CTCAAAAGCTTTTTGTTTTTTAAAATTACTAACTAAAACACAATCTATAATATAAGTCAACTAAAGACTCTTGTCAAACTCGTAGTTGCCACGGTTATAGCGACCAATACCGAAGAAAGAACGTTCCTTTTCCAAACGTAATTATTGCAATTGCCACCAGTAGTTTACTCCGAAATGACCAGCGTTAAAAGAAATTGCGCGAAAGATAACAGGCCTTGCCGAGAGCTAATTTCCTTCCGTGCCAGGAATTCAGAGAAATTTAAAAATTTATAAGCTAGCTGAAAAGCCGTGAGGAGTTATAAGAGAATTGTCACTGGTTAGATCGATTCGAGATATTTCCTCTCTGGAAGCGACTGAACGCCCGGTTCGGTTCAAAAGTTCGATTTTAGTTGACATATCTTTTTCTCCAATATATAGTTATTTCGTGTTAATTAATTTTTTATCCTAACAAATTAATTGACGACCCCGGAGGAGTTATCAACGGTGCGACATCAAGGTATCAACCATCAATGGATGGGTTATAGCAACAAACTTATCGTATTTAATTTGATCCGAGTCGAGGGCCCAATAACAAGGACAGAACTTGCCCGGGTGAGCGGCTTGAGCAAAACTGCTATATCCTCGTCTGTCAACAAATTGCTGGACGGCAACCTGATAAGGGAAAGCAAACACGAGGGTTACGATCAGGTAGGTCGCAAACCCCACCTTCTTTCAATAAACCCAGAGGCCGTATATTTTGTAAGTATAGACATAGGTTTTACGGAAACTCTTTTCAGCATTACCAACCTCGACAACCAAAGAGTGGCGAAATACAAAAGCAAAACCCCCCGAAACTGGGATCAAATCTTGAATCTAATAGTTAAAACTACCAAAGAAACATCTGAATGGAGCGACGTACCTTACGAAAAAGTGAAAGGAGCGAGCATAGGTATACCTGGCGTGGTAGATGAGGACGGTGTTGTTAGCTACGTGCCGAAAATTGGCAATAATCAAAAATATCCGTTAAAAAAGAAACTGGCTTCAAAGACCGACCTTCCTTTCATCCTCGAAAACAACGACAATTTAGCAACTTTGGGCGAATCCAGTTTCCAGTACGGTGAATACCCCAATCTAGTTTATATCTCATTTCACAGAGACGGAATAGGTTCGGGGATTGTCATAGACGGCAGTTTATACAGAGGGGGAGCTCATCACGCGGGAGAAATCGGTTGGATCGTTACCGACAGGAACAGCTTGAAGGGCGAGCAAAAAGACAATCAGGGTTTTTTGGAAAGCCACGTAACGGCACCTGCAATTACGGAAAAGTGCAGAAATCTATTAGAAGAAAGAAATAGTCACGACCCATTACTGGATAAAGTAAAAAACCCGCAAGAAATCGATCCGGAGACAATTTTCAAAAGCTATCGCACTTCAAGTGTAGCAAATCAGATAATTCAGGAATGGGTAAAGGACGTCGCCACGTCTCTGGTGGCAACCAGCTCTATCCTGGATCCGGATCTGATAATTTTGGGGGGAGAGATCATAGAGGCGGCAAAACCGACTTTTCAGGAATTGAAAGAATTAATTGATAAGCACACTCAACGCACTCCGAAAATTGAAGTATCCGATAATTACCTCGACAATGTACTTCAAGGGGGGGTCCAGATATGTCTGGACAACCTGGATAAATTGATCTGGGAAGAGAGGATGCCTTCCAGTGAGAATGTAAATTATTGAGGACAATTAAATAGGGCGGGAAGCACAAATGAACTCCAAAGAGAATAAAAAGTTTTTTGCTTTTCTACGTTACAGCTAAAATATCTCCAAAAGGGAGAGTGATAACATAACACAGCCAAAACTAGACATCGTCGCAGTTGGGGCTCATCCGGACGATATCGAGTTCGGAGCAGGCGGAACGTTAGCGCTGCTCGCCGAGGCAGGTCATCCGATCCACTTTATCACTATGACTCCCGGCGATCTCGGTTCTCCGGTGGTATTCGGGGAAGATATCGCCGCTACCAGGTTTCAGGAGGCAAAGAACTCGGCTCAATTGTTTGACGGTACCTACGATTGCATTGGAGCTGAGGACCTTCACGTGAAGCACTCTCAGGAACTGGTAAAAGAGGTCGTGCGTGTATCGAGGAAATACGAAGCGGACCTTCTTTTCACCCACCCACCACGGGATTACATGAAGGATCATGAAGAAACTCACGAAATAGTCCGCGACGCGGCTAATCGTTTGCCTGTCCCACGTTATCAGAGAGTTCAGGTAAAGAGCGGAAATTTCCCTCAGGAAATCGAATCCATACCGTCACTTTACTACTGGGCTCCCTATGGTGGATTAAACTATGCCGGCGAAGTGTTTTCGGCCCACTTTCTCATCTCTCTGACCGAAAAAGAAATCGAGCAAAAACAGGACGCCCTGAAGTGCCACGAATCTCAGCGAGAGTGGCTGAGGAGGCACTACGGCACTGACGAATACATCGATAACATGTTAGAGATCTCGAAGAAATGGTTAAAACAATTCGATCTCGAAGAAAGTACAGAAAACGTTCATGCCGAACCGTTTATTCAGGATTTGAGTTCGGGTTTTCCCGCGGAAAACCTGCTATCGGAATTATTGAAGGAGCGCTCGATTGCGACGGGTGAGCGGAAACCCGGAATCGAGAACGGTAAAGCGGAAAACATTTTTATTGAGTAACTTCGAATTCGGTTTCATAAAGTTAAAGTTTATAACTAATTTTCTCAAAAGGAGGTTTTACTGTGAGAACTGTCGATGAAATAGCGGTCTCGACAAATACTTACCATAAATTTGGGCTGGAGGAAGCTCTCGCGGGGATAAGTGAAGCAGGTTTTAATTACGTCGAATTGACTTCGGTTATGGGTTACACGGAACACGTAGTGCCCGAAGATCTTGCCGAGGGTGACATCGACACATTAAGGGGTCAGCTCGAGAAATTTGACCTCAAGACCCTTGCTATCAGCGGTCATTCCGACCTTACAACGGAAGACGGGTGTAATCACCTAAAGGCCGTTATAGAGTTAGCAGGTAAACTTGGTGCCAAAGTAGTAAATACCGGAATCTCAATGCAGGAGGATCCCGAGGCGGGACTTTCAAAGGAAGCCGAGAAGAGTTTCTACGAGAATATTGAGGACCTCGGCGAGTTTGCAGCCACAAATGGCGTTACGATAGGAATCGAAACACATGATTTTCTCAAAACTGCCGAGCAGGGCTCTGAGATATTGAGCAATATCGAATCGGACTCAGTCGGTTTAAATTACGACACCGGTAACGTGATTTTTTACGGCGGCGTAAGTCCCGAAAAAGACATAAAAAACTTAAAGTCCAAAGACTTCACCTGCATGCACCTGAAGGACAAACTGGGCGGAAAAGGAGAATGGAATTTTCCGGCGTTAGGCGAGGGCGAGATAAATTTTGAACCGGTCTTCGGTTGGCTGGAATCCATCAATTATGGTGGGCCAATAAGCGTTGAAATCGAATTTGACGGAACCCAGGAGGAAACTCTGGAAGAGGTTAATCAGGCCGTCCTGGATTCACATAAGTTTTTAGAGAACTTACTTGATTAATAATAGTTTACAGGAGTCACACTACTGTGCCCCACTACCTTCTTGAGCGGGGTGTGGGGTACAGGCTTTATTGCTTCCCTTAATGCATTTCTACCTCAATATCTTCTGCAACCCCTCCGAGGATGGTGTA
>CAZENJ010000155.1:0-3686 GCA_964513485.1 uncultured Thermotogae bacterium
AGTTACTCCTCCTCTTCAGCTTCCAGGGCGGGAGCATGGGAAGGCTGTCTCTCGGCGATTTTTCCGCCGGGGAGATTACCGGACTGTACGATCAGGCCACGAGTTCGGAAATGAACGAACTGGTGAAGTCCGTCAACAATTACCTCGACGAAAATTTCCCTTCTCTGGACGCGAGGATGGTTGGAAGCACGATGATTCAGCAGGAAATGTCCGATAAGGTAGTTTCGAGTCAGATAATAAGCCTGGTGACCACTATACTGGTGGCCGGACTGATCGTGGGCGTGATAATGCGGTCGCTCACGGCAGGAATTATCAGCCTGGTGCCGCTGGTATCGGCCGTGGCGATAAACTTTGGCGTAATGGGTTTCGCCGGCATCCCGTTAAACCTGGTCAACCTTATTGTCAGCTCGATAATGATCGGAATAGGAATAGATTACGCAATCCACCTGCTCGAACGTTTCCAGGAAGAATACAGGGAAGGAAGAGACAGGTTGGAGATATTCTCCACCGTACTGAGTACGACCGGGAAAGGTATATTCGCCAACGCCATGGCACTTGCACTGGGGTTCTCCGTCATCGGACTGTCGACTTTTAGTTCAATTACCACGGTCGGCTTTCTACTGGCGATGGCGATGGTAGTCAGCATGATAAGCACCTTTACGGTAATTCCGGCTATCCTATTCCTATTGAAGCCAAAGATGTTGGACAAAGAATGAGAATTGTTTCGAGAATCGACAATTAAATAAGACAGATAAGTTATCCCGTTAAAAAATGGAACGAGGTGATTTAGATGAAATTTCAAAACGAGAAAATATCGATCATTTCAATTTTCCTTACAGCAACTCTGGTCCTTGCTTTTAGCTCAATCGGAATTTCGGCCGATGAACTGACCGGTAACGATATTTTGGTCAAAGTAGACCAGAAGAGCGAATCCGTAACCCAGGGCGAGATGCTTTCCATAATAGACTTTCACAACGTAAACGCCGACGGTACGGAATCGAGCTACAGGTTCGGAGCAGTGGCGAGGAAGAAGGGCGGAGAACCAAACCTAACGCTGATTTACTACCTGGAGCCTCAATACGTCAGGGGATCGATCTTCCTCAGCAAGGAACCCGAAGCTGGAGAGGCACAAATGTGGCTGTATCTCTCCGCACTGGGACAGGCAAAAGAGCTCTCCGCTTCAAAGAAGGAAAGTAGCTTTGCCGGAAGCACATTGTCCTTCGAGGAGATCGGTAGCTGGTCCATGAGCGACGAGTACAACGGTGAGATAGCGGAAGAAACCACGGTACAGGTAGGAGACCAGTCAGTACCCGCATACAAACTTAACCTGACGGCAAAAGAAGGAGCTGACCCCCAGTACCCGAAACAGACAATCTGGGTCGGAAAGGACAACTGGGTGCTCCTCCAATCCAAGAACTACAACCCCGAGGGCGAATTAGAGAAGGAGATGGAAGTAAAAGAGCTAACCACTTTCGAGGGAAATACGGTTACAAAGGAGCTGATTACTTCTGTGGTGGATTCGGGCGCTTCAACTACAGTAACTTATGTGAAAAGGGAAAGGCCGGGGCAAGACATTCCGGACAGCGTTTTTGAACCGGATAACCTGAAGAACTTCGATCCGGCCCAGTGGGGTTTGACCAAATAATTTTACTAACAGGGAGTTGACGGGACAGGTAAAAGGGCCAGTCCCGTCAACTCTTTATCGTTTACAGAATATCCCACTCGTACCCAAGAGCTTGCTCCCGGTTCCTTGCGTACGTTCCGTCCCCGGCGAGATCCTTCCGCAGCTCTATCCGGTTTAAAACCTTGTATCCTTCAGAGCGAGCCAGCTCAATCATCGCAATATTCTGGGGAACACAACTTATACATGCCATATCCTGGCCTTTATCGACCAACCAGCTCTCCATCTTTTCGATAAGCTCTTTTGCTACCCCTTTTCTTCTCCAGTCCGGTTTTACAAAAAGTTCTTTGGTGAAATAGAAATCGTCACGATGCTTCCAGGAGCGATAGCCAACTATCCCCGCCTCCGGCGAAACCGCGACAAAATACCCAGTTTGTTTGTCGCTAAGCCTCCGCCTTACCTCTTCTAGCACTTCCTCCCTGTCAACAATTTTATCGCCGCCGATCAGCCGGCTGTGTTCTTCCCGGAAATCAATCACCATTTCAGCGAGTGAATCCAGTTCGTCGCCGACTGCTTGCCGAACTTTTATTCTCATTCTGTACCTCAAATTGCGTTCATCGGTCTAAAAACACTAAGCTTGTTCCCGACCATTTGGCTCATGCAGCGCCTCTTACCAATTAACGACGATTCCATTTTATGAAATCAAACATCCTCTCGGGTAATTTCAAATACCACCGTGCCCCCACCGGTATACTCACAGGGATCCAAACATTGAACGTAAGCTTCTTCTCCCTTACCCAGGCCCAGTTCGCTCGGTGGAGTTCCTCGACTTAGCGTAATGTAGTATGGAAGTATAGCCGCGAGCGAGTGGGCGCAGAGCGTTCCTTTGGATTTCAGTTTATACCCCTCCGTGATCTCAAACGAATAACCTTCTTCGTAAACCGGACAGGTACCTTCGATCTCTTTGACTCTTACTTGCAGATCTTTTGTTTCTCCCATACCCACCTCCGTCCGGAGGGCTGCTAACACAGGTCCAATTGTTCTGTCTTTCAGTAGTTTGTGATAATAATTGCGTCATTGCAAGGGAGATGAGTACCCTGTGGCTCAATCAAGTCAAAGAAATGAAACTGACTTGATTTCCCGCTAAATGGCTCTAAAGACTGACTCGATCAAGCAGAAAACATCCCGGGCATGCAAGTAATCCAATCACTACGAGTGGGTCTGCTTTATCGCCGCAGAGTTGCGGAAAAGGCCCTAGTGGCGCTTATCCTGATCCAGGGTAAGCAAGCGTTGATACACAGCAGCAAAGTTGATCAAGTTTTGTGAGCTTTGTATAGGCAGAATTTGCCCCACTTTCTAAGTAAATAATCCTCTATAGCGATTCCCGAAACAATGAGAGGGGCCAACCTTTCTACCCCCATCTCTTTAAGCTTGCTTCCTTTATTACGGTTCCATTTCACTGGCAACTCCCAGATACAGTACTCCCTGGAGAAAAACCTATCGAATCGCGGAATGTTCAATTTGTAACGACATTTTTTTGATAATTTCAAAAATACATTAATTAATATTTGTTTTACCTAGTTTATAGGTTTTTACACTTGATAACCCCCCTTCGGCCAGATAGTATGCTGATCCATGGAGAACAATTTCTCGCCGGGGGGTGTTTTGATATGTCGAATTTGTCGAGTTTTCTGGTAGTAATTCTAATTCTGGGTATACTTTTAATCACTTCTCTGGCAGTAGTTGCCGGAAATAACGAGCGTTTACTAGAAGCAAAACAAGAGACTTCAGTAAAGGCAAAGTTGGCAGAACCAATGGAGATAATGAAAGCAGCAAACGCTCTGAAAGCATTAAAAGAGGCACCCGTGCAGGCTCCCATGGAAAAGGTAAAACGTCAGCTCAATAGTTTACTGAATAAATTGCCTGAAGCGCTACAAGAAAAGACCAGAGAGGCTATGGCACAACAAAATATCCAAAAGGCTCTAGAAGCCTTGCGTAAAAGCTTAATGAAACAGAAAGCTTTAAAAGAGGCACTTAAGTAGCTTAACGGACCATTATTCAGTTT
>CAZENJ010000156.1:0-3664 GCA_964513485.1 uncultured Thermotogae bacterium
TGGCAGGCTTACCAGGCGACCTGCGATGATACTTATCTGGATAACGTCTATTTGATCTTCAACTGGTTCCTGGGCCAGAATGATCTGGGGATCTCGCTTTACGATTTCCGGACGGGTGGATGCAGGGACGGATTACATCCTTCACGCGTCAACGAAAACCAGGGGGCCGAATCGACCCTTTCCTGGCTCATGTCGCTCCAGCGAATGTACGCTTTGATGGGGGAATTTAAAGAGAGGACGACGGCGGGAGCCGAGGCCAGTGGAAGTAACTGAGTTGAGGTCTTAGGTAGTATTGTAGTTAGTTCTGATTTTTGCGGGACACGGGAGGCAAATGTTTTCCGGTACGAGAAGCGACTTCAAGTCCGTCTTGCTGGTTTGCTTGCTTTTGACCTCTTCCCTAATTTTTGTGTTTCAGTTCTCGGGTGTCCTTGCCGGGTCTGATGCCAGGTGGGGACCTTATATTACGTTGAAGGACGGGCCGACGCCGGTTATCAACTGGAAGAGTTCTGAGCCAACAGTCGGCCGAGTTGCGTATGACAGGGCGGCTCATTATTACGGCGCCGGTAATTTTCGCCAGGTGGTAAAGGAGGAAAAACCCGGATTATTTCACCATCTTGCCCTGAGCGATCTTTCTCCGGGGACCGAATACGCGTATCGGATTTTATCCGGTGGATCGGACCAGGTATATCGCTTTCGCAGTTACGAAAAAGCTCCTGAGGCTTTTCAATTTTTCGTCTACGGCGATACACAGACCTGTCCGCTTCGTAACAGGCTGGTGGCCTCCGAGATGGCTGCTGATCCGGCGTCGCCGGCGTTCATTCTGCATGCCGGTGATCTGGTAAAGAGCCCGGTCTCTCCTCACTGGCGGGACTTCTTCTGGGCAAACGAGCCTCTTCTCAGTTCGATTCCCCTGGTTTCTGCTCTCGGCAATCACGAACGGAACGACGACAGCTATTATCGGGCACTGGAGTTGCCCCAGGGCGGCGGTGACCACGGCGAGGAATGGTATTCGTTTGAATACGGTCCGGTCAACTTTATCGTCCTGGATTCCAATGCCGCCCAGGTCGGTCTAAAGGAGTTTCTGGCCCAGAGTCGCTGGCTGGAGAAGGAGCTCGAGGGGCAAACAAGACCGGGGACAGTGGTGCTCTTCCATCACCCGATTTATTCTTCCGTCTACTCGACCGGGGTAGATTCCGGACTCGAGCGCGGCTGGGGGTCGCTTTTCCGGAAATACGGCGTGGATCTGGTATTTAGCGGCCACGTACATTCTTACGAAAGGATAGTTCGGGACGGAATTACTTATGTAGTGTCAGGTGGCGGTGGCGGTCCCAGCGGTATTCTCCGGTCAAAATTCGACTTTTCTCGGAGATCCCGGGGAGATTCCCTGCACTACGTTCGGGTAACCGTCAGTCAATCACAAATGGAGCTGGAGGCGATTGAGGTAGCCAGGGTCGATTATCTTGAAGGAGTCGAGGATTCCCCCTGCAGCTTTGCTCTCACGTTATCTCGTTCCGTCATTGATAGTACAGTTGTGGAGTTCGATTGAACTCTTCCTCGGCGTGGCGTGATTATTCCGTCGCTTGCCCTTGCTTCAGTTCGGCCGGGTTTCCCGACGGGACGATCAGGTTCCGTGCTTTCGGGGCAATCTCCAGTCGGGTTGGAGTGGTGCCTTCCAGTTCTCCGTCGAACATCAGGGGCAATCGGGTTTCGGAATCGATATTAACTGACCTCGCCCGGTAAAAATCTATTTTCGGATGGTTTACGTGGGTTCCCCGGTAAGCCTGCTTGAGCGCTAAAATTAGTTCTATTCTTCCTGCGTCGGAAATAACCGCCACGTCCAGCAGACCGTCGGTTAATCGGGCTTGAGGAACGAGCTTTATCCCACCTGCCGTGTAATTTGAATTGACCACAAAGACGGCGTTTGCTTCTAACGTGACCTTTTTGCCGTCCAGTTCCAGCCTGAGGTCGTAACTATTTAACCTTGTTACGGAACGCAGAAGTCCCAGAAGGTATATCACCGAACCGTCGACGAACCCGTTTTTGTAACTTTCTATCGTTTTCATTACTTCCGCCGGGAACCCCACGCCCATTACGTTAAAGAGTTTGCCCTGGCTGGAACCAAGATCTACTTCGAGTGTTTGTCCGTCGAGAATACACCGGATGGCTTCTTCCGGATCGGTCGGTATCCCCAGGCTCCTGGCGAAGTCGTTACCCATACCGGCCGGAATAATTCCGATCGGCGAGTTCGGGGATTGAATCCCGTTAAGTACCTCGCGGGCCGTGCCGTCTCCCCCTACGGAGACGGTGACGGCACCGGGGTCTTCGTGGTCTCGGGCCAGTTCAATCCCGTTCCCCGGATACTGGGTCCGAAAAACCTCGTAGTTCGGGTGTTTCCGGTCAAGAAATTTTTTGATCCGGGGCAGCACCTTCAATGATTTTCCCCGTCCGGCCACCGGATTTAGAATCAGGTTGATTTTCATAAATTTATGGGTTTCTCCCGCGCGCGAACTTCCCCCGAATCAAGTATTCCGGGCCGTTTTTCTCCCTCATCCGCGGTATCGAACCGAAAATTAGCAATTCAGCTTGCATTCCTATCACCATCTATGATATAACATACTTCGTGGACTTTTTCATTGTTTTTTCGTCGGGCCCGGAATACTGTCAATGTTAACTGATTTCGCCATGTGTACAACAGTTACAGCGGGTTTTCCTGGTAAAACCCTTGAAAAGCTCTGTGGAATTGATATAAAGTTATTCTAATGTGTGGTTGGTCTTAAATACTGCTGTCCTTGTCCGGTTTTTCGGTTTGTACTTGGATTTTGTGGTTAAGCACCGTTATAATCCACATTACGGTTTAGTTTTTAAATTAAACCCAACAGGAGGTTAAATTTCACATGAACAAAGGCGAGTTTGTCGACAGACTGAGTGAGGCTACAGGGTTTACGAAGAAGGACTCGAAGAAGGCTCTGGATTCGGTGATTGATATAATTACCGAGGCACTGAAGAACAACGAAGAGGTCCTGTTGACCGGTTTTGGCAAGTTTGAGACCAGGTCAAGGAAAGCAACAGAACGGATCAATCCCCAGACGGGAGAAAAAATCAAGGTACCGAGCAAAGTGGTGCCCGCATTCAAGACGGGAAAGAATCTAAAAGAGGGAGTTCGGGAGAGCCTGAAGGCAGTCGAAACTGGTTCGGGAGACCTGAAGATCGAGAAGGATAAGTAAGCCGGGAAATTTGGTCTCAATAGGCCGAATTCGTCATTTACGTCTGTTGGGTCGGGAAGGCAGTGCTTGTCGTTTAATGCTAAATTATAGAGGTTAACTGTTTCGTAGGGGGCACGTATGTGTTCCCTACGAAATGTTAGTACGTCTTATCTCCATTCTTATCAGTAGCGAATTTCTGAAAACAAGTCTTTTATTATTGAACTTAATTTGGAATCCATTGCTCGGGATCATTTGAGATTTATTGCCTCTTAAGTTCGAGCTCAGAGGCGAATCAACAGCGGAACCACCAGCGGCACCAGGGAGGAAAGTACGGCCCCGCTGAAAAAGGCCGGCAGGATCATTTCTTCCCCGCCGATTTCCTTTAACAGGGGCAAAGTTACGTCCATCGTCGTAGCCCCGCCCGGGGCGATGCTTACTATCTTCCCGAGAAACCGGGCCGT
>CAZENJ010000157.1:0-3534 GCA_964513485.1 uncultured Thermotogae bacterium
CAGCCTATCTTCGACGTTTCTGGCAGCGTAGGGTTCTTCAAATGTGGCAAACCTCGTCCCCGCATCGCTGTACCCCCAGGAGGGCGTCTCAATATTCAGTTCCTTTATTGATTTCTTTACCTTCTCTACCTTTATCCCCTTCTCAGCAAGTTCTTCTTCCAGTAACTTGTACTTTTTTTTCCAGATTTTGCTCATTTTATATCACCTTCTATAACCTTTGCTCCAAAAAATCCCCTTTCACTTAATGTCAGGCTTTCGACCTAGCCTCGCAGACTCTTTACTCTTTCCGCCACCGTCCGACCCAGCTTTTCCTGCTGGTTTTTCTCAAGGTGGATACCGTCTTTCCCGCTCGAGTGGATATATTCACCGGCATCCAGAAGATTACAGTCTTGCTCGGTCGCAACTCTTTTGAACTCACGCGAAAAATTTCTTGACTTCTCTCTTGCACCCCGAAAAACGTCTTCGTATTCCGAAAGCTCCGCAATTGGGGGAGGAGTAATTAATAATATTTCCGGGGAACCCTCGTTTTTGCCCGTCTCGCTTTTCGAAATTATATCGACAAGGGCGCCCGCTCCCTCGGCGACGTCGTAGGCAGTAACGGAAAATCGGGCCTTCAAATCGTTCGTCCCCAGTAAAATAATGACCAGATCCAGCGGTTTGTGCGTTTCGAGGCAGGGCACGAGGTAATTCTTACCGCTTTTGTAACCTTCTATTGGGTCTTCCCAGACCGTCGTCCTTCCGTTTAACCCCTCTTCTATCACGGAATAGTCTTTCTCCAGCTCCTGCTCCAGGACGCCGGGCCAGCGAGACTCCTTCGGAAAACGTCGCTGGGTTCCGGGTTTACAGCCCCAGGTATTTGAATCACCGTAACAAAGTATTTTGTACATTCGACACCTCGAACGTTACAGTTCTTTGTATTCTTTAAACTCCTCGTAAGCTTCTGCCCATACGTCAGGCTTCTCGGGCCTATAAGTCTCCAGTTCAACCGAATTTCTCACCGCATTTCTTCCCTCAGCCAGCGAATCTATCTCTCCCAGTTCTATCGCCTGAACCAGCGCGTTGCCAATTGCCGTAGCTTCGGCGGGTCTCGTGACAACCTTTCTATTAAGGGCATTCGCGCTGAACTGAGAGAGCAGTTTGTTTCGCACACCGCCCCCGACTATGTGTAGGGTTTCAATCCTTTCGCCCAGCAGTGATTCGAGTTTTTCCATGATGAAATTGTAGTTTAGAGCCAGGCTCTCCAGAATTACCCGGATAAGCTGACCTTTTGTCTCGGGCGGTTTCTGACCGGTGCGCCGGCAGAAATCTCGCAATTTTTCCGGCATATCGCCGGGTGATTGAAAATCCTCATAGTCCGTATCCACCAATGATACAAACGGTTCCGCCTCTCTGGCCATGTCCGTCAATTCGCCGTAAGAATACTCTTCACCTTGCTTTTCCCACTCTCGCTTGCATTCCTGGACCAGCCATAAGCCGGTAAGATTACGGAGAAACCGGTAAGTTCCCGCAACTCCGCCCTCGTTGGTAAAATTGGCCGCAAGGACGTCGTCGTTGATAACCGGATCATCTATTTCCTTGCCCATCAGGGACCAGGTTCCGGAACTGATAAAAGCCCAGTCGTCACCTTCAGCTGGTATTGCTGCAACGGCAGAAGCAGTATCGTGGGTGGCGGGGGCGATAACGGGAAGCCTGCCCAGCCCGACGTCCTCCGCGACTTCTTCGGTTAAATTGCCAATTTTAGTCCCCGGCTCGACGACTTCCCCCATCATATCGAGCGGAAAACCGAACTCCTCGTACAGCCTTTTTGCCCATTCCTTCTTGACCGGGTCGTAGAGCTGTGTGGTAGTGGCCAGGCTAAATTCCGTCGCCATTTCCCCCGTCAGGAAGTAATTGAAGATGTCGGACATCATCAGAAAACTCTCCGCCGACTGGAGGCTTTCCGGATTTTCCTTCTTCTGCGCGAAGAGCTGATACAGGGTGTTCAGCTCCATAAATTGTATCCCGGTTTCCGCAAAGATTTTCTCCCGGGAAACTACTTCAAACGCCTCTTCCATGGTACCCTCTGTCCTTGCATCCCTGTAGTGAACGGGATTTCTTAAGAGACGGCCGTTTTTATCAAACAGGCCGTAATCCACACCCCAGCTATCCAGACCGAGGGACAGTGGTTCCTCTTCGTAACTATTAGCGTATTTCCTGAGGCTTTCTTTAATTTCCTCGAAAGTCCGTAGCACGTCCCAGTAAAGCCTGCCATGCACTGTTACGGGCCCGTTGGAGAAGCGGTGGAGTTCGTCTATCTCTATTCCGGCTTCGGTAACTCTGGCGACGATCGCCCGACCGCTGTTCGCGCCCAGATCAATTGAGATGATATTTTTACTTGACATTCTGATTAGACACTCCAGTTATTGAGCAATTCTGCGCTAGCACAGATTTTGACGAGCAATCCGAACTCTTGACTACCAGGAATCAAAATCTCTTTCCTCCAGTTTATCAATATCGCCGCCCATCATCTTTACCATGGCAATTATCTTGGAGGCATTCTGCAGGGTCTCGGTATAGTGCCAGGCTTCTTCCAGATGATCACCGATGGCAAAGGACCCGTGCCCCTTGAGCATCATTATCTGATAGTCCTTGAGTGCCTGAGGGATCTTCTCTTCCATCTCCTTCGAGCCGGAGCCCTCTTTTACGGTGACCACCGGTACTTTTCTCAGGATGTAACCCGCTTCCACGTCTATGGGCACTATCTCATCCTGGAGAAATGTCAGTGCGGTCGCGGCTATCTGATGGCTGTGCACCACGGCAAGTGCGTTCGTATTTTTGTAGATGGCCCGATGAACCCCGACCTCGGAAGAGGCCAGCGCAATACCGCTATCATCTTTTTCCAGTCCGGTCTCGACGATATCTTCCTTCTCCAGGAAGCCCAGTTGTGACCCCCTGCGAGTAATCAACAATTTATCGCCTACTTTAACACTTAAATTTCCGCTATGGGAATTCTCCAGCCCTCTCTGGTATAGTGCGCTTCCGACGTGCTGAAATCTCTCTATTATGTCATCGGCTTTATACTTGCTCATATTCCCCCTCCAGGCCAAGTTCAGCAGCCTTTTTCTCCGTCGGCTTTCCGGACTCGTCCCAGCCCCTGGTTTCGTAGTACTCCTCGAGCATCGGCTCCAGTTGGACGACCTTACCTTCTGCCGGTCCGGAGCCCAGCGGTTCGGAAAGCAACCTATCCGGCAGGGTATCGTCCTCTCGACCGAAGCCCTCCCTTATGTTGAATAGTCTTTCCAGGTTGTGAATCCTTTCGCCAATCCGAATCACTCTCTCGGTATCGAACTCTTCCCCGATGGCGGCGGATAATAATCTGGCAATCATCGGATTCGGCACCGCGTAATGCGAGAACCTACAGATGGTCAGAGAATCATAGACGGCACCAACATCCTGTTCTTCCGTGGCCAGACTCGCCTTTCCGGTATGGCCAAATCTATTTATCATCTCCGGCGCTCCCAGTATTTCCGCTCCGACGAGAAAACCGCCGCGGAG
>CAZENJ010000158.1:0-3477 GCA_964513485.1 uncultured Thermotogae bacterium
TTTTGTCAAAGTTGATTGCTTAACTTATAATTCAGCAAAGAGGGAAGTTGTGGAACTTAACTAGGCCAGCTGAATTGGCCAGGAGGGAAACCATGGAAGAAGTGATGGGACCCGTCGTCGCGGGAAAGTTCTACCCAGATGAGGAAAGCGAATTGATCGAAACTATCGAGGGCTGTTATACCCATCGGTTTGGTCCGGGAAAGGTCCCGGAAGTTTCCGGGGAAGAGGAAGAGTTCGACGGCCCGGCCGGGCTGATAGCCCCCCACGCGGGTTACCGGTATTCGGGTCCGGTAGCCGCTCAGGGTTATAGCTGGGCCGCGGAGCTGGGGAAGCCGAAAACGGTAGTCGTTATCGGAACCAATCATTCGGGACTTGGCCCCGCCGCGTCCCTGCTAGCTGAAGGCGGCTGGGCCACGCCTCTGGGGACGGTCGAATTTGCCGCCGAGCTGGGGGAAAAGGTCCTGGAGTCGAGCCGGTTCCTGGAGAGCAATCGTTCGGCTTTCGCGCGCGAGCATTCCATCGAAGTTCAGTTGCCCTTTTTACAGCACTTGTGGGGGGACGATTTTTCCGTGCTTCCGATCTGCCTGAAAGACCAGAGGAAGCGGGTGGCCGAGGACCTGGCATCCGCCCTGAGGCAGTTTCTCGCGCCGGAAACTTTGCTGGTCGCGAGTACCGATTTTTCCCACTACGAAAAGCAGGCGGTTGCCGAGAGGAAGGACGGCAGGGCAATTGATGCTATATTGGATCTGGACCCGGATAGGTTCTACGAAGAAGTACGGGAACACGAGATCTCGATCTGTGGGTCGGGATCAATTGGCGTCTTGCTCAATATTGCCCTGAACGAAGGGCTAAAGCCGGTCGATCTTAAATACGCCACCTCCGGCGATGTTGCCGGATACGCAAAGGAGGTAGTAGGCTACAGTGCCATCGGATTTCGAGGATAGCAATCGGGTTTATTCCATGACGGGTTACGGGGAGGCCGAGGCCGGGACGGATGGGAGCATAATTAGAGTTACCATCCGGACGGTAAATCACAAAGGAACGTCCGTTAAAATTCGCGGTCTGAGCGAGGATCAATCCCTGGCCCATAGAGCCGAAAAATTCATCCGAGATTCTTTTCCCAGGGGAAGGATCGAAGTCAATATATCAGCTGATGCAGGGGAAGGGCTTTCTCCCGCCGAGCTTGACCTGGAAGCAATCAAAGGGAGCTTTGAAAGCCTGACACGGTTGACGGAAGAACTCGGGCTGGTCCAGGGTCCGGAACTGACTGATTTGATCGAACTGGAACTGCTGGAAACGCAACCGCCGTATCAGGGGAATTGGGAGACAGTTCAAAAAGCGTTAGATGCAGCCACCGAAGAAGCACTTGAATCCCAGAGAGAAGAAGGAGAAGCCATCAGAGAGGACTTGCTTGCTTATCTGAGCGAAATTTCTCGCCGGCTGGAACGGGCGGAAGACTGGATTCCGGAAGTAGTAAAACAGTACAGAAGGGAGCTTAAGGATCGGATAGACCAGCTGGTCGGTGAAGGAATCGAGCTGGAAGAGGGAAAGTTAGAACAGGAAGTAGCGGTCTTTGCGGACAAGGTCGACGTCAACGAGGAAATTTCCCGGGCAAAAACTCACGTGGAAACGGCCAGGGAAACGTTGCAGCAGGGCGGCGTGATCGGTAAGAAGCTTGAATTCATTCGCCAGGAACTTCAGCGGGAAATAAATACCCTCGGGGCGAAGTCGAAGGATGGCGGGGTACAGTCGGAGGTAATCGAAATGAAGCTGGCCCTGGAAAAATTCAAGGAGCAGTCCCGGAATATGGCCTGACGCCCGGGCGAGGCGAACTGCCGATAACGGATTTAGGGCTCGAGGGGGGAGTATGGAGCTCGAAGATTACAGGCGAAAAGGGATATTCTTTGTGATTACCGGTCCTTCCGGGGCCGGAAAAACTACTATAATGGAAGAAGCATTGCAGCGTGACGACCGGCTGGCTTATTCCGTTTCCCATACAACCAGGGGTAGGCGGCCGAAAGAAACCGACGGGGAGGATTATTATTTCATCGACCCGGAGGAATTCACCAGAATGCGAGAAGACGGGGACTTTCTCGAATGGGCGGAAATTTACGGAGATTATTACGGTACTTCCCGGGCGGAAATCGAAAGGATCGAGGAGTCGGGCCGGGACCCCTTTCTCGATATCGACGTTCAAGGGGCGGCTCAGATCCGGGAAGTACCCGGAGTGGAAGCGGTCTTCTTATTTATCGCCCCGCCTTCCCTGGAAGAACTTGAAAGAAGGATCGTAAACAGGGGTTCGGAAAGTTCGAAGGCGCTGAGAAAAAGAATCAGTCTGGCGGAGGAAGAATTGAGCCGGGTGCCGGAGTTCGACTACCTTATAGTTAACGAAGAACTCGACGATTCCGTTGCCGACCTCAGGGCAATAATCAGGGCCGAAAGGTTGAAAATTTGTTGAGCTTTTGCAGGAGCCGCCGATGAGTATAAAGGGTGTAGGGGTTGACCTGGTTCGCGTAGCCCGGATTGAAAAGGCGGTTCGAAGGTGGGGAGATAAATTCCTTGATCGGGTCTTCACCGGCGATGAACTCGAATACTGTCTCTCTCGGCGGCGACGTTACGAGCATCTGGCAGGCAGGTTTGCTGCGAAGGAGGCCGTTATCAAGGCGCTCGGGAAGAGGGTTTCCTGGAAGTCGGTTGAAATACTGCCGGGTAACCACGGGGTGCCGGAAGTAGATTTCCCCCGGGAGGGAATTGAGGGAGTTTCTCCGGAAGCAAAGGTTAACTTGTCGATAACTCACGTAGAAGAACTTGCCGCGGCGTTCGCCGTATTATCGAACTGAGAGTTACGTAGGGTACCTAAAGAGTTCGCTCTTCTCCCCGAATAAGCCTGGCTATGTTGCCCCTGTGCGTCAGGTAAATAAAGAGCATCAACCCTACCGAAGTTGCCAGGGTTAGAGGGGGTTTATCAAAGAAATAGAATAGTAGAGGAATAGCCGTGATGGCGGTTAAGGAGCTTAACCCGGCGATACTCCAGATCGAAAATACGGCAACCCAGACGGCCACGAATACCCCACCGGCGATCGGGGAGACGTAACTTATTGCGCCAAGTGACGTAGCAACCCCCTTTCCGCCGGAAAAGTTGAAGAACGGATTGGCAACGTGCCCCAGTACCGCCAGGAAACCCAGTAGCGCCAGCCCGCCAAGCTGGCCGGCGAGGTACATAGCAGCAACACCTTTACCGACATCCAGCACCAAAGCGGCTATCCCGTAACCCTTTCCGCAGACCCGGGAGACGTTAGAGGCTCCGGGGTTGCCGGAGCCATGCTGTCTCACGTCGGTATCCAGGAGTATCCTGGGTATTAAGTAACTAAATGGTATAGCGCCTATGATGTAGGACGCCAGAGCGGACGCTAGGAGAAATAGTAGGCTGCTGGACATCCAGGGTTAATTAAAATCCTTTGTCTTCGAGGTGTTCCC
>CAZENJ010000159.1:0-3437 GCA_964513485.1 uncultured Thermotogae bacterium
TTTACGGTACCGGTAGCTATATCCAACCGGGAAGCTAGATCCTTCTGTTTTATCTCTAGAAAGGACACACTAATCTCTAAGTTCCGTCAGGCTTATAAGTCTGACAATAATTTTACCTGATCGGAATCCCTGCTATCCTCTGGTAGCTTGTTAAAAAACTTCTCGTCAGCAGTTATTAAGCTAAACTCTAGTTCTCTAGCTAACGCATAATACGTGGCGTCATAACATGTTATCTCATGGTCTGTAGCTATTTCTATTGAAGCCTCTATCAAAGGAAGCGTAGGAGTAACTATGTCGATGTCCAGGTCGATTAACGTTTGAATAGCTACCTTAATTTCTTCCTTATCGAAATCAGGATTATATCTTAAAGCATTAGAAATCTCATATAGAGCAAGGTCAGGTAGAACCAGTTCTGTTTTCCCTTCACGGAAATCTTTTCTTAGAGATAAGGCTTTGTTGCTATCTTTTTCGTCTACAAACCACTTTAGAATTACTGAGGCATCGAGTACGCTCAACGGTTATCTCTCCATCTTCGGATTTCGGAGACGCTATCCCAATGAGAAGAAGCTGTATGTCGGTTCCTTATTTCATCTTGTTTTTCAATAGCAGCATTTATTGTATCCGTATTCCTTAATCTGGATCCCAGAAGGTATCGAACCCGGTTTTCCATTGTTGCTAGGTCGTGATATTTCTCTGAAGCCCTACTTTTCATGGAAATCACCCAGAGTGTTAACTCAGCAATTGGAGATGAATACAAACTTAATATATTATAAGCTTTTCTGGGAGGAAGTCCAATTGTTGGGGCTTATCCGGTTTATGGCGGGGTTGTGTCAAACTTTGTGTGGAAAAGTTTCAGTTCCCTCATGCCGGATAACTTCAACTTACACCAGCTCTAGCCTTTAAGCCAGAACCACCTCTTGAGCTCGGGCAGCTTGCCTTCTTTTTGGACCGAGTCTAGGACCTTCACTTCCTGTTCCAGGCAGGTCAGTTTGCATACATCTACCAGATCGGTCTCTCCCCGGTTTGAACCATTAAAGCTCGTTCTGGATCGTTAGGATATTTATTTTCACATTACCTGGGTGGTCGTCCCGTGTGAGGATAAGACCTGAAACAGCGCCAAGAGAATTGCAAATCATGGGTGTGCAAAACTGTCCAGTTGTTTGATTTGCTAGGATTCCGAACGTTTCACTCTATAAATTTTCCTTTTCAAGCTGGGGAGATTGTTCTGAACCGTTTCCCAAACGGTCTCCGAGTCAACCCCGAAATAGTCATGGATCATCACGTTGCGGAAACCAGTGGCTTCTTTCCACTCCACTTCCGGGTAGTCTTCCTTTAGCTCTTCAGGAATATTAGAGATAGCTTCCCCGATGATTTCGAAATTCCTGATCACAGCATCAATGGCCATTTCGTTCTCTCGAAACTCCTCAAAAGATAGGTCCTGGGTATACGCTTCTATTTTATCAATTGAGTCGAGGATATCCTCTAAAAAAAGGAGGTAATCTCTATCTTTTGACATATTCTACCTGTTGTAATATTTTATCTTTTAGTCTATCTTTAATAGCTGGTTTTGTAACCAGGTCGACTTCTCGCCCGAGCAGATCTTCCAGGTATTGTTTAAGTCTCATATAGTTAAAGAAGTCCTTATGGCCTTTTTGGAGACTTACGAGTAAATCGATATCGCTATCTGCTTTTTTTTCATTACGGACAAAGGATCCAAAAAGACCTATTTGGGTGACCCCGTAAGATTTTTCCAAATAATTAGCTTTTTTTCGGAGCTTTTCCAAGATTTCTGTTTTAGTCATGGCAAAGTCCTCCATAAAGAACCCGAGGCACCTTATAACCATACCAGTACAAATTATAGTCTTTCGACACTATGGGACAAAGTCTTCTCGATTAGCTCTCTGATTATCTGGGAAGAGGTTTTCCTTCCCTTTTCGCTATATCTTTGACCTTCTGGTATTGTCGCCCTTGAAAGCGGATATTCGTTTGCTTCATTGTACCCCTCCGTGAATATTTGTGGATTATATAATATACAGACGTTTTTTCTAACAAGTCGTGCTCATAAAGATGAACCCTAATTCCGTGGCGTTCGTGAGGAACAAGCCAGTTTTCTGTAAAACCCCTTACGTTTCATCAACCGGGAAAGGGTGCTGGTGGAAATCCCTACTTCCTGCTCGATCCTTGTGAGACTCACCCCCTCTTCTCTGAGCTCAATTCCCCTCAGTGCCTGGGTGAACTTTTCGCCGGGGACAAAGCAGCTCTTGTCCTGAGAATACTTAAGCCCGTAAGGGGGCCTGCCCAAGGGTTCTCCTTTTTCTTTTTTTCGATCCAGGGAGGCTTGTATCTTGGCCGCCGTCTTCTCCCGCTCCATCCTATTCAAATAGGAGATCAAGACCATGACCATCTCCCCGGCGGTAGTAGAGGTATCTATGGCCTGATCGATGGACACGAAATGGACCCCGATATCCTTCAGCCAATCCATCTGCTCAATTACGTCCTTGGGGTCCCTGGAGAACCGATCCAGGTTGGTTACGATCAGGGTCTGGATTTGGTCCTTCTCGATGAAGCTTTCTAACTTGCGAAATCCTTCTCTCTTCAGGTTCTTCCCCGAAGCACCACGGTCTTTGAAAAACCTTACCAGGTTCCATTCCCGGCTTTTACAGTAAGATTGAATCCGTTCTTTCTGGTTTGGCAGGCTGGACTTCTGGCTCTCGGAACTGGTGGAGACCCTGCCGTAGCCCACAGCCCGCTTTTTACAAGGATTCTCTGACAACTACTCCCCCTTCGGCCGGCAATGCTTCAAGCTAGGTTAGGAAAGGTCTGGCGAACCTTTTTAAGTAATTCCTCCGGATTTTCTCGCGTCTTGGCCTTGGATTATTCTCTTTTACCCTTCACCTTTCTCAATTCCAAGGCGTTTTTGGATTGGATTTTCCAACGCAGCTTGTCTCCCCTTTCCCAGTCCATCGCCTCGGCCAATATTTTGGGAATTGTGGTGGAGTATTGGTGTTCCTTGTTTCTGTACACCGTGGTTAAAGTTTTTGGCACGACTATGCCTCCTGTGATACGAGCTTTGTGAATCGAAACCGTGGTGCTATCTTATGTCTACTCAACTTTGGACTATACTACGATCTATTATAGTATGATACACGATGATTTCAAGTAGTATGTACTATCTGCTCCTATTGCAACAGTGGTTACCTATCTAGAGCGCGGGGCAATTACGGAAAGTGGACTTGAACATCAGAGTAACTACGTTCACCCCCACCTTACTCCTCCCCCATCATCAGGGGGAGGATACTTTCGCTCACTCTTTTTCAATGAAGTATGAAAGTTGCAGGCTTGTATGACATGGCTTAACTGGAGCGAAGGAAACCCGACCACATTGAGCGCCAGTAGCTCTTACTTTGAAACAGTCAAGGTTATTGGGGGTACCTATT
>CAZENJ010000160.1:0-3372 GCA_964513485.1 uncultured Thermotogae bacterium
AGAGCTAGAAGAAGTTGCGGAAACGCTCAGGGAAAAGATCTACAGCAACTGATAAATTCAACTCGAAAGAGAATTCCGCCCTCCGGAAGGCTTTTTCGGAACCAGCCGAGGGGGAAATAATGTGCCCCTGCAGTGCCCTGGCGAAAACCTCTCCTTTAGCGCCGGACTTATGAAGTATCCCCCGATAAGTCGCCTATCTCTCGATTGACGTAATCCACGAATTCTTCCGATTTAGCCGGGCTGGCTGTCAGGTAACTCACTGACGTAAATAGGATTAACGTAGTGACAAACCCCCAGACTGAAGGCCACCAGCCAAACGGCTTTATATTGGTCACGGAGAGTGCTCCCGTAACTACGCCACCTATCGCCATCGCGGTAACTGCTCCCGTTCCGGTACCCTTCTTCCAGAAAAAAGCACCGATCAAAGGAGGTGCGGTGACGAGCAAACCTCCAGATGCCATGCTGGAAAGTATCGCTATCAGACCGGGCTGAATCCAGGCAAATAGGACGAAAACACCTATCAACAAAGGAATGACAAACTTACCAAAACTGAGTTCCGTTCTTTCCTCTATATCCGGAGCGACGTTTTTAACTATATCCCGGGAAACAGTAGAACTCAGGGTGAGCGTAATAGAACCCAGAGTAGAGGTCGCCGCTGCAAAAATACCGATAAAAATTATCAGCCCCAGCGGTACGGGCACTTTTGTCAATAGAACCGGCATTGCCTTATCCGGGTTCTCCAGGCCGGGCAGAATATTAGCCGCCTGAAATCCGAATAAGGTGCTAATCACGGTGTAGACGAAGCCGAAGGCGGAAAAGTATATGATCATTCGCTTCAAACTGGAGATCTTATCCGGAACGAACATTCTCTGTGAAACCTGGGGGTTGGTCAGCGCGAAGAAAGCCCAGGGGAGCGCCAGGCCGATAAATAACCTGGGGTCCCAGCTCAGCTCAAGCAGCTCCGGATTTTCCACTGTAATCGTCCGGAAGAAGTTAATCGGAGAGCCGAAAAAATGGAAAAAGAGGTAGAAAAGCGCAAATAAAGAAGTCGTCAGCATCGTTATTGCCTGGAAAGCATCCGACCAGGATACGGAACGCATTCCGGCCCAGAGCGCGGAAAACCCCGCAAATAGAGCCATAACGGTCACGCCTGCCATGTAGGGGATGTCTCCTCCGGTCAACCCCTCAACGAGGAAACCTATCCCCATCAACTGGACTGCAGCATAGGGAACGAGCATTACCAGGAATATTACCGCGGAAACTACACCGGCCCACTTCGTTTCGTAGCGAAGAGAAAGCAGTTCCGCCGGGGTCAAGATATCGTACTTCCGTCCCGCCAGCCAAAATCTCGGGGCAAATACAGTCAGCAAAAGTACGGTAAACATCAGGTACGTCATCTCGAAGCCAAGCGCTCCGACGCCCGTCCTGTACGTTAATCCGACGAGGCCGACGAGCATAAAAGCACTGTAGGTGGTCGCGCTGTAAGTCATGCCCGAGATAAATCCGCCCAGTTTCCTGCCGCCGATAAAATATTCCGAAACCCCCTCGCCCAGGCCGCGCTTTGCCATATAAGCAATTCCCGTAGCTATAGCAATCCATGATCCAAGGGCAATCCAGACATAGATCTGACTCATTCGCTTCTCCCCCAGGTAGTTTTAATATATATGGAGCCGGAGATGATAACTGTTAGGGTCAAGAGGCACCAGAAAAGATAACTCGCCGCAAAGCTCGCAACGTCGCCTATCAGATAAAAGGGTACGAGAAAATCAAACAGCGCCAGGATAAAGAACACGGAGAAAAAAGTTCCTCTACTCATATAGACCACCTTCCTACCTTTCTGCCATTTTTCTAATTATACAGTTGATAAATGTATTCGTAAACAGGGTGAGGTCAATGTGTAAGATCACTTATCTCCCCTGATAAAAGGGGTAATTTTAAGTTATTAATTACCGTGCCCCCACCTACCGGCGGAGGAGGCCGGTTGCAGACTTGATGACCGCTAGGAATTGTCTCATTGATAAAAAACGAAGTGGTAGAAAGAACGGAACAGCACGAGGTCACTCATCTATTCCCGGACCTGCGGGGGGAGATTGTGGTCAGGTAACCGTCTCTAGGGCCCGCGCTATCCGTTTTAGTCCCTCTTCCAGGGTACTCCTCGGGCAGGCAAAGTTTAACCTTGCGAATCCATCACCGCCGGGACCGAACCAGTGACCGAAGTCCAGCCCGATCCTGGCTTCGTTGACGAGCAGGTCCTTAAGTTCTTCCCGCGAGAGCCCCAGCGGGCGAAAATCCAGCCAGAGCAAAGTTGTCCCTTCGGGCCTAATTGCCCGGACTGCCGGAGCTTTCTCTTCAATAAACCCGAGGCTGTACTCCATATTGGCCTCAAGGTATTCCAGTTGATCGTCCAGCCATGCTTCTCCGTCACTGTAGGCAGCCTTCATGGCCTCAAGACCAAACACGCTTGGCCCCTTCAGCAGCTTATCCTGAGCGTTTTCAAAGCGCCGCCTTGTTTTTTCATCGGGAATTATTGCAACCGCCGCCGGTAGGCCGGCCGTGTTAAACGCCTTGCTGGGCGAGACAAGGGTAATAGTGTTACTGGCGATTTCTTCCGAAATCGACGCCAGGGGCAGGTAATCACTCCCTTGATATACGAACTCCAGGTGAATATCATCGGAAACTATCAGTACTTCGTTATCCAGACATATATCAGCCAGCTCCGTTAACTCTTCCTCGGTCCAGACCCTACCTACGGGATTATGCGGGTTACAGAGAACCATCATGGCCGGGGTAGGGTCGGAAACGGCACCCTGATCGGCCGGACCGCAGACATTTTTCAGGTCCTCATAATCCATCCGGTACTTCCCGTCACTGTACTGTAATTGGTTATGGATTATCTGGCTCCCGCCATGTCTGACGGAAGTGAAGAAAGGATAATATACCGGGGGCTGGAGAATTACTCCTTCACCGGTACAGGAGAACGTCTCTATAACCACCCTCAGGGATGGTACTACACCATTTGTATAGACAACCCATTCCGGGTCGATTCTCCAGTTATACCTTTTTTCCCACCAGTCGGTAATTATTCTATCAGCTTCTTCGCCCGGACCGGTATAGCCAAATACCCCGTGCTCTGCACGATTTACTATGGCTTCGATAACGGAATCGGACGTTTTCCAGTCCGAATCGGCAATCCACATCGGTAATACGTCTTCTCTACCGAAAACCTTCTGACGATAATCCCACTTGAGCGAGTTGGTGCCCGTCCTGTCTATCTGTTGGTCGAAACAGTTTTCTTTTCTCATATTTACGGGTTTGCGCTAATGTGAAGCTGAATTTTTAAAACTATAAGGGCAACTGGGCACAACCGCAAAG
>CAZENJ010000161.1:0-3351 GCA_964513485.1 uncultured Thermotogae bacterium
ATCAACCGACAAAACTGGTTAAAGAAGGACTAGAGGTAAATATTGGATACAGGTCTTGAAAATAATACGGTAGTCATAACGGGTTCTTCCGGAGGAATAGGGAGCGCAGCTGCCAAAGAGTTTGCTAAAGAGAGGGCTAATCTCGTCTTGCACGGTCATACCGGGACGGAGCGACTCAAGGAGCTATCCAGCGAGTTACAGACGAATACTATCACCGTTCAAGCAGACCTAACCGACCCGGATCAAACTAAATCGTTGTTCAACAGGACGGAAGATGAATTTGGCCCGCCCGAGGCTCTAGTCGCGAATGCCGGAGTCTGGCCCGAAGAAGAAACCCCCATAAAGGACATGTCACTGGAAAGGTGGCAAAATACGATCACCACCGACCAGAAGTCAGTATTCCTTTGCAGCAGGGAGTTCTTACGAGCCCTGGAGGGTTCCGAACTTGATAGAAGCTCGCTCGTCATCGTAGGATCCACTGCCGCGGTATTCGGCGAGGAAAACCATGCAGATTACGCAGCAGCCAAAGCCGCTATCACTTACGGCCTCATGAGGTCGCTTAAGAACGAAATCGTCAGGGTGGCACCCGAAGGGCGTGTAAACGCAGTCTGCCCGGGCTGGACGAAGACGAAAATGACGGAACCGGATATAAACGATCCGGAAAAACTGAGTAAAACTTATCAGACCAGATCGCTACAATCCGTGGCCGATCCGGAAGAAATAGCGAGAAGTATTGTATTCCTTTCGTCTCAAAGGTTAGCCAGCCATATTACGGGGGAGGTGCTGACAGTAGCGGGTGGTATGGAAGGTAGATTGCTCCACCAAAAAGAGAACATTGACCCTTAAAAAGTAATGCTCTTCGTTACCTTATCTCTTCGGCTAATTAGTCGAAATCATACAACTTTGTTATGAAAAACTTTTCTTAAACTCTAGCGAATTAAACGTTACAGGTCTACAAAGAGTGGTTTAACACACCCCTGGCATTTATAAACATCTATCAATTAAGCTCCTCTTCCAGCTCTTCAAAAACCCTGGGAAAATATTCTCTACGATAGTTCTTTGCTTCTTCTTTTCTTTCCTCCTCCTTTAACTTCTCCGTTTTCTCTATCTCAATTTCTGAGTTAATCTCTTCAACCAGATCCCTGGCTTTACTGTCAAGCCGTTTAATTTCACTTTTGGTTTCCTTCTCGTCGTCTCCTTTGGCGTCAAGTTCGCTAGTTAGATAGTTCTTGTTATTTACAGCGGTTATACTAAAGTTTTCCCCGCTTTTTTCGTCGAACTTCTCTCTCCACCTGCTGTTGTGACTAGGTTTAGAACCGAACAACCAAAACAACTTAACAATTCCCCTGTCAGGGTCGCTGTTTCCATCCGTCCTTCTTCCATCAAACTTTTCCAACTGGTATGTTCTGAATTTGCTTTCATCTATCATTCTTTTCACCCCTAATCTTTATTATAGAAAACGAGCGTGAGTTCCCTTAAATTGACCCTATCTTTACCGCTGGTAGGAGATACATACTAAAAAGATATCTAGGAACACTATATTTACCTAATTAGAAGGTATTACAGCATGTATAAAATTAACCCCTGGATTTGGAATCAAGGCGTTACTCCGAGTTAAAACCAAACCTTACTTAGTCCGAAAATACAGAACAGTTTTCCCGGTTAAGTAACTATAATCTCCAACTAATCAAAAAGTTCATCAAAGCCGGATTCTCCCTTTTCCTTCATTTTATAGTTTTTTGCCTTATTATCCTGAAAAATTACACCTATTTTGCATTTTCCAGCGGAGAGTGATTCTTTGTAAACGTAAATCCACCTCGTACTACTACCCTGTTGATATTTCGACTCTGGATCGCCGTACTTGGATTGAATAGTCCCCTTTGAGGCGTTATAAGGAAAGTTTTGGTTTTTAGCTACAACACATAGATTCGCTTCATCACGTTTCATATACGTTTGTAACATGAAGACTGAACCCACCACCAGCAACCCCAGCAATGCCATTGTTAGAACGTCGTCCATTTTTAATCACCTCCTTAAATTTTCATTGTATGATAAATGCGAAAGTGACCAAAATAGCCCCTATTCTCAGTAAACCAGTTACCTGCTTAAAATTCCACTCAAAGAATGGCTTTCTTACCCGGTAACCTGATACTACGGGATACCAAAAAAAACCGGTGCTTTAAATGGTAAAAGAAATGAGTTAAAAACAGCTCAAAAGCTAAAACATGAGGGACAAATTCGCCCCTCACGCCACCAAGCTAATACCGCGGGTTGTTATGTTGTTATTAAGGTGTTCAGATGCTCGATACACCTAAACTGCTTAAGAAGGCCTCGTATTCTCCGTCAGCGCTTTCAAAGGCTTCACGCACTTTCGGGTAGCCAAATTCGTCGAACAGTTCATCCGCTTCCCGGGGCTTGACGTTGAAGTTGGCAATCAGTTGAGCGGTAAGCTGGGTAGATCCTCCTTCGTCCTCTATTGCTCTCCCCGCTATCGCGGCACGCGGGTCCTCTATTTCGTGCTTTTCCATGTAGTCGACACCTTCTTTAGAAACTATTACAGTTGTATGCGAAGAGACTGAAGAACCGCCCCTAATACTGACATAAGCATTGCCTGGGTTAGGTACGAGATTATAAACCTTGACGTCAATTGAATCCCCTATTGTTGCATCCGCGGCGACGTCCACGCGTAGTACTAACTCTAAAGCTGCATAATCAGGACCTTGGACACTTCTTTTTGGGACGTCTAGAGTTTGGCCTGCCTCGTTCCAGGAATATTTTTTAGTCCATGGACCCTCCATACTTACGGATTGTTGGTGCAGAATTATCTTATCTACATCATTATAATCTTGATTCGAATCACTGGTCATTGAGACGTCTAGGGATTTAATAGCCGCCTCCTCTGACCAATTATTTTTCACATAAAATTTGAGCATCGAGACGCTCTGTTTTCCAACTGTAACGTGTTTGGGCGCTAAGCTGGTGGCCGCGTTAGCCGTCAACGCAGGTGCGAAAGCGAGTGCCCCCGTCAAAAGAACTACCAAAAGATAAACAGAACTGAACTTCTTGGTATTCAATTTACATACCTCCTTTAATACATTAAAAGTTGCCTCCTGGACCAACGCTGGAATCGAACTTGGTTTTGCCCAAATGGGCCGTTTTTTTATTTCGGGCGGTCTGGCCCTTGCTTAAAGAACGGGGATAAAAAGAAGAACAGGTAAAGTATAAGATAAACCACTCCCTTAATCGAAAGGCCATCTTTGGTGGAGTGGCCTCGATAAAGACTATCGTATAAGCAATTGGTATGCTTATCGCCGGATCACCTCCAAACCGTCTCGGTAGGCCCCTATTAAA
>CAZENJ010000162.1:0-3344 GCA_964513485.1 uncultured Thermotogae bacterium
ACACCCACAGAGGTCTACTTACCGCTGCTCCCTTCCGGGCCTGACGGGATTGATAAACTTGTGCCGCAGAGGACTCAGCCGTCAGCACCACTTACTCAAGGCAGTCCCAAGTAAGCAATCCCTCAGCAGGCTTATAGGCTCCTCTATAGCGGGTTGAGGACTACAGGGACCGCTACCCCCCACCTAGCATGGATATGGCGGAGGGGGTGGGATTTGAACCCACGGAACCTCTCGGTTCACCGGTACTCCAGACCGGCGGTTTTGGCCGCTCGCCCACCCCTCCTTTTAGCTTATAAAGGTTAAGCTCAAATACTTGCTCTTTCAAATAGTTTTGAATCCAAGCCGGAGGATTTAAATTTAACCAGCAGGACTGGTATACCTGTAAGCTCTATTTCAACAGGGGAAGATCCGTTACCGGTCTACTTTTCCTCTTCGTGGTTGCAGTTCTTGTTGGTGCAGACCAGCTTGTCCTCCGCTTCGACAAGTACCCCGAGGTCGCAATCGGGACACTGCCTGATTGGTTTCTCGCTTGTAGTGTATTTACAGTCGGGATAATTATTGCAGCCATAGAAAGTCTGTTTTTTCCTGCGCGAGTATCGTTCGACTATCTCTCCTTCTCCACATTTCGGGCATTCGACTCCGGTTGATATCGAGGCGGTTTCGTCGCAGTCGGAGTTCGTGCAGGCGTAGAACCTCCCGTATTTTCCGTGCTTTATCTCCATCGGCGACCCGCATTTCGGGCACTCCTTTTCCCCGAGTTCTTTTTCCTCTTTCTTTTTCTTTTCCAGTTCGTCGGCTATGAGAACCCTGCCGTCTTTAAAGGTGAAGGAAATATCCGAAGGTAGACTCTGTTTTTCCTCGCATTCCGGCCAGGACGAGCAGGAAAGATAGGGCGAACCCTTCCAGTAACGGATATTCATGTGGCCGTCGCAGCTGGTACAATCTACGTCCGTCGGAATCTGGAAGTCGTTTTCGTTTGCTTCGAGTGAGTCCTCCACTTTGTCCAGTTCCTTCTTCAGCGGAGCGTAGAATTTTGCCAGCGTCTTTTCCTTAGTATTCTTACCTTCTTTTATTTCGTCCAGGGCTTTTTCCATCTTTGCGGTTAAGTCCGGCTCGACTATCTCCGGGAAGTACTCTTCGAGGAATTCCACGGCGACGAAGCCAAGCAGGGTGGGGACGAACGAACTGTTGCTCTTCCTGATGTAATCCCTTTTCTGGATCGTCGAAATTATGCTGGCGTAGGTACTGGGCCTGCCGATGCCCTGTTTTTCCAGTTTCTTTATCAGCCCGGCTTCTGTGTAACGATTCGGCGGTTTGGTAAAGTTTTGCTCCAGCTGGACGTCTTTCAGCTGCAGCTTATCTCCGGTCTGGAGGTTGTCGGGAAGGTCCACGTCCTGGTCTTTCAACGGCCTGAGCTGTAGTACTTTTAAGAAACCGTCGAAGATCAAGCTGCTGCCCGAGGTTTTGAAGAGAAAACCGTCCGCTTTGACGTCAATTTTTCTCCGCTTGTAGCGTGCCTTGCTCATTTGAGTCGCGACGAATCTATCCCAGATTAGCTTGTATAGCTTGTACTGGTCCGAAGAGAGGTGTTTCTTGATCTTTTTCGGCTGCCGGCCAACATCGGTTGGTCTAATCGCTTCATGGGCGTCCTGGGCCCCGCTGCTTTTCTGGTAATACCTCGTCTTATCGACCAGATATTTGGAGCCGAACTCACTCTTGATGAACTTTCGCAGGGCGTTATTCGCCTCTTTTGCCACCCGGGTAGAATCCGTCCTCATGTACGTGATGAGGCCCTCGACCCCTTCGTCCAGTTCCACCCCTTCGTAGAGAGTCTGGGCGACGCTCATGGTCTTGCTCGGCGTGAATGAGAGCACGGAAGAAGCCGCCCTTTGCATGGTTGAAGTGATAAACGGGGGTAGAGGGGATCGGGTGGTCTGTTTGTCGATCAGGTTTGAAACGGTAAACCCGGCCTCTTTTAGTCGCTCTTCCGCTTCCTTTGCCTCGCTTTCGCTCCCGATATCCGGCTTATCCCCGTCTACTTTTTTTAGCTCCAGCGGAAAGGCCGCCGACTGCTCCTCCTTGTAAAGATCTACAGCTATCTCCCAGTACTCCTCGGGATCGAACTCTTCCCGCTCTTCTTCTCGCTCGACTATATATCTCAGGGCTACGGACTGGACCCTGCCGGCACTCAAACCTTCGAACCTGCTACCGGATACCGTCTTCGATAACAGTGGGCTTATTAGGTAGCCAACCAGGCGGTCAAGGATCCTTCTCGCCCGCTGGGCGTCGACTTTTTTCAAATCTATCGTAGTCGGTTGATCCAGTGCTTCGTTTATGCTGTTTTTCGTAATTTCATTGAAGATAATTCGTTTGAATTTATCGTTCTCGGAAACCCTATTTCCATTCTGGCTGAGCAGTTCGTAAAGGTCGTACGCGATTGCCTCTCCCTCGCGGTCGTTGTCGGTGGCCAGGTAGACGTTTTGCTTGTTCTCCGCAGCCCGGCGCAATTTTTTTACCAGCTTTTGCTGGTTTACGACGAGAGTGGGCTGGAACCCGTTTTCTATCTCCACGCCCAGTTCTTTCTCCGGCAGGTCGCGCACGTGACCCTTCGAGGAAAGAACTTCGAAGTTCGACCCGAGATACCTGTTTATCGTGTTTGCTTTTGTGGGTGATTCTACAATGAGTAAATTTGCCATCTTTCCACCTCTGGAACGGAGAAAATTATATTTATAGAGCCAAATTAAATCAACGCCATTCTCTGATTGGCTAATTCGACTACGTGCGGATAATTAGGTTATCGCGGGCGTGGCTTCCCTGCTGCCCCAAGTTGTCGGTTTTCCAGCTTTCTTATTTCGAGTCCCACCGGGAGGGCCGGAATCCCTGGTCTTCTTCGGAATTAGTCCATATCAAGATTTTTCTTAACCAGGATTAAGAATTACATTAACCCGGATTATGGATACAACTTACCTTCCCGGTTATACTGGTTTCCAATTGTTGTTAATTGAAATTATAGGTTCAACTTCTTTTTTTCAGATCATATTGTGAGGTGAAAAAATGAGAAGGTACGGCCTGAAGATCTTTTTGCTCTCAGTTTTACTGCTGGGTTTAGTTGGTTCTGGCGCTCTGGCCGGATCGGAGCCCCGGGTCGCCATTAGCGAGGTGGCCTGGTCCGGAACGCAGGCAAGCTGGGCGGACGAGTGGGTGGAGTTGAAGAATAATACCGATCATAAGATAGACCTGAGCGGCTGGAGCCTGAGCTGGGAAGAAACGAAGATAAGTCTCGGAAAGGCGGAAAAGGACACTATTTCCGTGAACAATACCGAATTAAAGCCGGGCGGCGTTTT
>CAZENJ010000163.1:0-1844 GCA_964513485.1 uncultured Thermotogae bacterium
CCGAATCCGGAAAGAACTATTTCGTCCTCGGTTATCTCCCCGTCGGGCGAAAGCTTCAGCCGATGAAGCTTACTCTCTTTTAACGTGGCCAGATAAAGCGTCCGCGAATCGAGGAAAGCTATTCCAGCAGGCGCAATCGTGGGAGTCCAATCCCAGAGCGCCGGTTCATACCCTTTTGCTTCGCTCATACCTTTTACTTCGGGCCAGCCATAATTTTCCCCCGATACAAGTCTGTTTATCTCGTCATCAGTATCGGGACCGTGTTCGCTGATATATATCTGACTTGTTCCCGGCCTTATCGCCAGACCCTGAGGGTTTCTATGGCCCAGAGTGTAAACGGGGGAATTGGGGTTCGGGTTATCACCCGGAATAGTCCCGTCCCTGTTTATCCGGAGTACCTTGCCATTGAAGCTCCCCGGGTCCTGAGACAGCGAGGCCCGCGCCGAATCCCCCATCGTAACCAGCAATTTTTCTTCCGGACCAAACGCCAAGCGGCAGCCGTCGTGGATAAAGGAAGCCCTCATACCGTCAAGGATGACTTTATCGTGGATTATTTCGTCTCCCCGCACCCGGAACCTCCCGACCACGTTCTCCAGCCGAGCGTTCCTCTTAGTCGTATAACAGAGGTACATTAATGAATTTTCTTGAAACTCCGGGTCAAGGGTCATCCCCATCAATCCGGATTCTCCCCGTTCAACGACATCCAGCTGGTCTAACTCCACCAAACCTTCCTCTGTCCACCTGCTGACCCGTCCGGGCCTTTCGGTAATATATAGAGCGCCTCCATCGTCCCAGACAAGCTCCCAGACCGTGTCCAGGCCGTTAATCACGGTTTCGCCGGAAGACATAGCCTGTAAAGGATAGAAACCCGACAAAAGCAAAATTGCAACTACTACCAGGCTAAAACGACCTAACTTCATCAAAATCCCTCCTTCAAATTTATCGGTTAAACTAAAAGAATTATTTAACTAATTTCGATATCAAATAATATTCATCCTTAATAATTTTACGGCGAGATATTCTCAACGCAATGGAAAGACCCGGACGCAACAATTCTTCCCGGGGATTGGAGATCGTATTTGCACCAAAAATCAATACCCGTTTCGGGTCTGCCCCCACTTTGCCGAGATTACTTGAAAAGCGCGAAAACGACGGGGACACTTATTTTGAGCGCCATAGAATTTGAATTCTATTTACAGGTACTCAGCTTTAAACCTGAACCGGCGTGTACTGGTGAAGGTAAAATCAGGAGGTAAAAAAATGGACTCAGTTCGTCACGAGGATAGAATATTTGTCAGGCTCGAACGCGGCGAGGAAATTATCTCTTCTCTGGAAGATCTGCGGGCAAAGTACGATATAGAAAACGGTTTTTTACAGGGGATAGGAGCGGTAGATAAGGTCAAGCTCGGTAATTACAACGTCGAAGAGCAGGAATACCGGGAGGAGGAGTTTAACGGGTCATTTGAGGTACCCTGTTTTTCCGGCAATATTGGACCCGACAAGATACATGCCCACATCACCGTAAGCGATGAGGGTTTTGTCCCAAAGGCGGGACATTGCGGCATGGCCAGAGTGTCCGGGACATTCGAGTTGATTATCGTAACCAGTGAAGAAATTCCGCTTCGACATCAGTTCGACCCGGAAACCGGCCTCGACGTATTCGACTTTTCATCCGGTAAAGGCAGTTAATCTCCTGCGGAAAGGTCCGGAATGGCCGGAATAGACGTCCTTAAAGAAGAAATAGGCGGTTGTACGAAATGTCCCCTGGCCGAGACCAGAAACAATTCCGTACCCGGTGAAGGCAATACTTCGGCCAGAATAGCCCTGATCGGACAGGCACCGGG
>CAZENJ010000163.1:1944-3303 GCA_964513485.1 uncultured Thermotogae bacterium
GGGGTCAGAAGATCTACCCCCTGGGACACCCGGCGGCACTTGTTTACGACAAATCCCTGCGAGAAAAAACCATGAAGGACTACGAAAAACTCAGAGTGTTTTTCAGTAACTGCAAATGGTTCTCCGCCTGTCCAATGCGGAGATTTTACCGGGAGGGAGAACTCGATAAGATGTGGATTGAGAAATATTGCCGTGGTGACTGGGCAAGCTGCAGGAGATACGAAATGGAGGGAAAAGGGGAGCCGCATCCTGACTGGATGCTACCCGACGGCAGCACGAGCGATAGGTTGAAGAATCTCACTCAAAACTGAGACCGCCGCCGTTTGTCCGTTCTTACGCTTAATGGTCAACTAAGCGAAAATTCCTTATAATTATAAATGGACCGGAATGTACCGGGGGGATAAGTTATGCCAGATTTACTATCAAAAGAGGGTTTCGAAAAAGCAAGCGACTTCCTGCTCCACTCTGCACGGGGGCTGGAGAGAGCGATTTATAATTACAGGTTTCGAGGGGAGACCAGCAATAAAATTTTAACCGAACTTAAACACTATCAAAACCCAGACGGTGGTTTTGGTCACGGCCTGGGTCCCGATTTAAGGTGTCCTCTTTCCACTCCAATAGCAACGACGCAGGCTTTTCAGAAGTTAGCCGAACTGGATAGGAGCGAAGTTCCCCCGGGACTCGTCAGAGAGGGGATTGGTTATTTTGAGGAGTCCTTTAATACCGAGCAAAATCGCTGGTTTTCCGCAAGAAAAGAGGTCAACGACTATCCCCACGCACCCTGGTGGCACTATGACGAAGAACTTGCTGGAACCGTAATAGATCAATCCTGGGGCAACCCAACCGCCGAAATAATTGGCTACCTGCTGGTATACGACGAGTTCGTAGAGAAAACCGACGCCGAAAAGCTCCTGAAGCAAGCTTTCCGGAAGTTAAATAACAGCAAGGAGTACGACTCCGAGCACGAGATATACTGTTACCTCAGACTGTACCGTGCCCTCCCGTCCAGATTCTCCGAGAAAATTCGGGAACAGCTTACCGCGGCCGTCCGGAACCTGGTCCGGAGCGAAGCCTCCGAATGGACGAGCTACGTCCCGACACCGCTCGACTTCGTTAAAAGCCCGAAGGAATACAGGTTTGGTATTGACGATGGACTTCTGGACGCCAACCTGAATTATCTCGTCGAACAGCTGGAAACCAATGGAACTATTGAACCCACCTGGGAATGGGGGCAGTACGAAGAAGACTGGGAAAGTGCAAAACAGGAATGGACCGGGATACTGACTCTGGAAGCTTTAACTCTCCTGGAGGAATTTGACCGGATTCGGGACTAAGTCCCGGGTTTTTTCTTTTTTCCCT
>CAZENJ010000164.1:0-3293 GCA_964513485.1 uncultured Thermotogae bacterium
TTTTGGCCGCCCTCGACTGCCGCATAGTGCAACAGTTTGACAGTATTGATGCAGCACTCATTTAATTGTTCGATTGAGACGTCCTCCCTGATGAGAAAATCGTAGGTAATAACCCCTATGTTATGACCTGAACTAGAACTGTACCCATCGATTGCACCAGTATCGACCGTAGTGGGATACGGATCTTCAAGTTCGATTCCCGAACCGGAGAAGTAATTGGCCGGCACACAGCCCCCGGTGCACGAGAACCCCCCGCCCTCACCATCAGTCAAGGACAGGTTAACCGTACAGCCCGGCTTCACGAAACAATCAACCGGATTATCATCGACAACCTGCACGTCGAATGCGGGTGCACCGCCCTGGTTTTCGATCACGGCCGCAAACCGGACTAGATCACCCGCATCTACATCGCTCAAGTTGCTGTCGATCGGGGCACTCAATAAGGATGACGAAGTGATAGGTGGGTCAAATGCGGGGACTGTTCCATCACAGGGTTCATAAAAATCTACTGGACCAGTATCGCTCGGGGCAAACTGACCGTAATTTGAGTTCATCGTACCTTCTTCCGGAACGACGGAGACCACCCCTTTGGTAACGTGAAGTTCCGGTTCTCTCAGGGTGAACTCTGATATCGCCATCTGGCAGAAATTCCTATCCTCCTTGTAGGTAATAGACTCACATTCCTGGACGGGATTTACTACCGGGGTCTCGTCCGGAAGCGGGGCATCAGTTACCTCTACCGTAAACAGGATATCGATCGTACATGGTCCGTTAGCTCCTTGATCGATTAGATCGTCGAAGTCAAACACAAGTTCGTTGGGGGCATTCACAGTGACGGTAGGAGTCGGTGCCGAGTGCCCCGGCCCCAGCTTCCATTGGCCGGGGCCAGGAGAAACGTTAGTAGGAGCCTGACTCCAGCTATAGCTACTCGGACTGAATGCATTTACGGGTAGCCAGTCCCTTATCTCAAGATTCTCGGCGTCACAGGAAGGGATCTCCTTGTGGATCCGGTAGGTTACCTGATCACCGGGGAAGACATCGTTGGTGCCTGTCCAGTTGGTGGGATTATCATTATTGTACACTACCTCACCAGTTCTTGGTCTGTCGACCCGGTAGATTGATTTGTACAAGGTATCCCCTACCACCCGCTCACAGGTATAGGTTCCGTCTTCGACCATCCCGCTACTCACGGGTTCCAGTTGCTCCGCCTTGATACGGGCGCAGTCCAGCAAGGGGTCGAGCTTGTCGACCTCCGGGTTGGAGTCCGAAGCGTACATATTGGAATCGTCTGCGTGGAAAGGGTGGTCCGCAAATTTATCGTCAACCGTCGCTTTATAGGTAATCGTCCCTTCAGCGGAAGTGCTACCGGCAGGGTTCCCGGTTAGTTGGTCAGTACCCACGCCAGCCATTCCAATCATGGCCTCGTAGACCTTGAAGCGAAGTTCGGTTCCTCCAGCTATCGGTGCTGTCGACGGCCCTCCGCAGGTTCCGCCGGAGACGGGACAGTCATGGGTGAAAGGGCCGGTGTCTTCCTCTAGATAGGTTTCAAGCTGAATGTCATCATGGGCACCGATTGTCGAATCCTGAATGTGAAGCTCCGCACTACCATGGATGTAGCTCTGACCGTCGGCAAGGAAGTCCTCAACCAGTATCTTACCGAAGGTCGTGTAGTCGGAGATCTGGAAATTCAGCGTGTACTTCAGCACGTCTCCGGGGGTGATTCCCGAATGATTGTTATCCGTAAACAGCTCCACCGTCTTCTGCAAAGCTAGACACTTCAATTCCAATTCGTGATCCGTCTGGGCTGAGACCACACAGGCGCCACCACAGGCATCTACATCGCGTGGGTCCTCTGGTTCCCATTCCGCGAATGCCTCGATCGTGTTGTGAGCTATTTGGGATTGACACTCTTCCCAGAGAATTGGTTCATCATTGGCATCAAACTTAGGCACGAAAAATCGATATTTGACTGAGGCTTCCGGTTCCGGCCCGGAGTCACCTGTAATATGATCCCACCCGAGAATCAACTCTCCTCCCGGTTCCGATGTGCCAGGGTAATCCCATCCTGATGGGGTTACCCCCTGTCCGGGGAGTGGCCCTTGGTTATCTGGGCTAAACTGTATTGCGGGGGGTAGATGGTCCTCCAATTTCACGTTTTCGATAGTTTGATTTTCGGCTACATTTACCTCAATAGTGTAAGCATTAGGGTGATTTGGGCCTGTCACCGTCTCGTCCGCACAATGGGTACACTTGCACTGGCAATCACTTGCAGGGTGCTTCTTGGAAACGATGAAGACCTTGGGGGTAACGGAAACTGATACGAGGTCGGAGATAGTTACTGGATCACTTCCGTTTTTAAACCCCCCACGTGCATATATCTTTAGCGGGACGTCAGGATCCGCAAACTTATGCACTTTAGCCGTAACGATCATCTTAACCGGTATTTCGCCCGATGAGTAGTCGTTAAAAGGGAGATCTAGTACCGCTAGTTGATAACCGTTTAAGCCCAAACTGGAACTGGGAAGCGAAACGCCGGGGGCATGGGGATGAGAAGAGATGGAATTAACATTTGGATTGACACAGGCGCCTGCTGAATCACAAGCAGGTGCTATAACCTCAGCCTGGGTGCTCTGGGAGGAGAGTTGATAAGAGCTTGGGTTGCTCATCTCCATCTCCGCATCCACAAATTCAATTCCGTCACACTCCTGGTTCGGGCCGCCGGGCGTAGGGAAGACATCATTGCAGTCCGCACCCCCGTAGTCGAAATAGAGGTCCAAAAAAGGTTCTTCGCCCATACCTACCCCATTCTCGAATTCGACGATTATTTTAAATGTCTCTCCGATAAGAACATCACCCGTCGGATTGTCCGGGTGGAACTTAATGGTAACTCCAGGGGCCTGTCCGTACGCACTAGCTACACTCAGTCCCGTCCACATCGCCGTTATCAATACAAGAACCATCCAAAATCGCCAACGAAAGATATGGGCAAATAAACTGGTTCTCTTTCTTTCTCCTGTTTTTTGCTTACATTTTTGTAACATCACCTAAACCGCCTCCTAAGGTTTACAACAAGCATTATCTTAAATATGTCAAATTGCACCGCTATTGAACTTCTATTTGGAATGAGCAGGTTTGAGTACCGCCAGGACACTCTGCATTAAGAGTTACTGTATGAATTCCACTACTCGGAGTAAAAACGATAGGTAACCCCGAGCCATCGACAGGAGAATTAGCATCAGGCCCTGTAACTTCCCAGCTATAGTTCGGGCACAGGGAATTGTCAGGACAACGAA
>CAZENJ010000165.1:0-3247 GCA_964513485.1 uncultured Thermotogae bacterium
CTCTGGTGCCGAGATCTATGTAATCGTAATCCTTGGAATTTCCTTTCTTCCTGAAAGCTGAAGAAACCGTGATTTGTCCGCCCTTTGCGTAATTTGCCAGGCGAGCGGCGAGGTTTACCGCGTGACCGAATATATCCTTCTCCTCCTGAATAACTCTCCCCCAATTAAGACCGATTCCGGCGGATATCGTATCTTTAGGGTTCGCTTCGTTATGCTCACTCAGTGCCCGTTGAATTTTAATTGATGCATTTACCCCCCCTTCCGCCGTAGGCAAGGTAGCCATCACCCCATCCCCGTAGGTCTTAATCACCGTCCCTTCTTGCCTCTTGACTTGTTTCTCAATTAAGCGTACGAAGGTTTTTACAAGCCTGTAGGCCTCTCTGTCCCCTTTTTTGGCGGTAAGGGAGGTAAAGTCCCGGATGTCGCTGAAAAGTATAGTTTGTTCGTTTTCTTCCGTCATTAACTAAGCAGCATTTAACAGGCAATTACCTGGATAGCGCCATGTTGGTTTGCCTTAATCTGTTGGCAAGTTCGGCGATTATTTTTTCCGCCATGCCGGGATAAGATTTTAGTAAGGCTTTGAAATCCCACGTGGTTAGCAACAAACATTTTGTATCCATCGTAGCAACTACGTCAGCTGAACGGGGCTTTTCGTCCAGAACGGCCATTTCTCCGAAGAATTGACCGGAGCCTAACTTGGAGAGGGTTTTTTCTCCCTGCTTAACTTCCACCTGTCCCTCCAGGATTAAGTAAAAACCGACGTTACTCATATCCCCTTCTTTGACAATTTTATCTCCCGCTTCAAACTCTTTTTCCTTGGCTGTTTTCTTTACTGATTTTAGCTGTTTTTTATTGCATTTGGAAAACAGAGGTACTTCTTTTAGTAATTCTATTGTTTTGTCGGCCATAATTATCCTCCTTTGAGTATGTGTTATTAAAATATATCAGGTATGGGAAAGAAATACAAAATCGACATCCCCCGGAAGTGCCTGTGTAGTTTGTCGCATTGTAGCCTGTGATAACCCGGAATTATTGGTAGAACTATTGTGCATGAAAGGTTTAAAATTCGAGTATAGGTTTTATCTTGTAGGATTCAGGGCAGGAGAAGCCCCGAAGACGAGGTGGTGGTAAATTATAATTTGTTTTTTTACCATACCACTGGACTGGTTCCGAAACTTTCTTATTCTTTCCGGGTAGACTCTAGGGCTTTAGTGTGAAAGTGTTATAATGAAGCTAAAAGGGAGTAAACATGAAGGTCGTACCTATTAAATTGGGAACCGTTAAGAGTTTTCTGCTTGTGGGTAACGGAGGTGATCTTGTCCTGGTTGATGCGGGAAACCCGGGTGACGGTGGAAAAATCGTAGAAAAAGTTAAGACGCTGGGATACCGATTAAAAGATGTTTCTTTGATAGTATTGACTCACGGTCACCGAGATCATGTCGGGGGCGTTGCTGAATTAACCAAATTGCTATCCGCCAAAGTGATAATCCATGAACGGGACGCCAGTGCCTTGATTGAAGGGAAGGAGCCCGCGACCACCCCGGCAAGGTTTACCGGGAGATTGTTGAAACCATTTACAACCCACAAGAAGTTCTCCCTGCCCGAGGACGAGCCAGACAGGATCAAACAAAGTAGCGTAAGCTTGAAATGCTTCGGGATTGACGGGGAGATAATTCATACGCCGGGCCACACCTTCGGTTCCTTATCGGTAGTATCCGAGGACGGTATAGCCGTAGTTGGTGACCTCATTATGGGAAAATTTCTCGTCTTTGGGAGAGCAAGCTTACCAATATTTGCCGAAGATTTGTCATCGGTAAACGATAGTATCAAAAAAGTCTTATCCACTGAACCAAAGAGGATATATTCCTCTCATGGCGGACCTTTTACACCGGATGACCTTAAACGTTTGGCATGATCAACGGAACTTCTTTGTGGGAATGAAAAAAGTATGTTGAAAGGGGGATACTGAGAATCATGAGGGATACCTGGTTAATAAGGTTGCGGTATCTTGGCACGTTACTCTGGGTTTACGGTTTTATCATACCTATGCCTTTGATTCTCATTC
Organism: uncultured Thermotogae bacterium; assembly: GCA_964513485.1. GTDB lineage: Bacteria > Bipolaricaulota > Bipolaricaulia > M55B111 > M55B111 > JAGXLP01. The sequence goes on from CAZENJ010000165.1 coordinate 2,066, forward strand.
CCTTTCTTCCCGACGTAGGTTTTACCCCCACCACCCTTTTACCTTTTCTTATCCCCTCGGTCGTCTCCCTTTCTCTAGGTGGTTTGTTAAATCGATCGATTAAGCTTAAGCCAATATCGGGTAACGGAGCCATAATTGTAGTCGTTCTGGGTTGGTTTACTATCTCGGCGATTGGTGCGTTACCTTTTATGGTGGGACTGGGACTGGGGTTTGTTGACGCTTTTTTCGAGGCGGTTAGCGGTTTTACCACTACTGGAATTACTCTGCTGACAGGTCTGGACGAACTACCCAAGACACTGCTGTTTTGGCGATCGTTGACCCAATGGGTGGGGGGGTTGGGGATATTAACTCTATTCTCAGTGTTGGTTTTTAAGGGTGAGGCTTCGCATAAATTGTTTGGAGCGGAGAGCCATAAGGTAATTTCAGAGCGGCCGGCTCCTGGTCTGTTTAGCACTTTGAAAATTCTATGGTCGATTTATTCCCTTTTTACGGCGGTAGTTGCGGTAATCCTTTTGGCAGAGGGCGTCGGCTGGTTTGACTCGCTTAACCATGCGCTGACCACACTTTCCACGGGAGGATTTTCTACCCACGATGCGAGCATTGACTATTTCCGTCAGGCTGGTTTCGGTAATTACCGGCTGATTGAGTATACGTTGATTGCGGGGATGACTTTGGGGGGTATAAGTTTCGTCGTTCACTACCGCGTCCTGCGGGGGAAAATCTCCTCCCTCTGGGACAGTATGGAGATAAGGTTATTCTGGAAGATTATCGCTGGAGCGACCTTGCTGGTCTTCCTAAATCACCTGCGCGTCCACGGATTTGGAGGAGTTCTGAACGCCTTTAGACATTCGTTGTTTCAGGTTATAGCTTTGTTGACGACCACGGGGTTCGGTACAAAGGATATTGGGGGGAATTTCTTTCCCGCGATGGCCAAACAGGTCTTCCTCTTTTTGATGGTGGTCGGTGGAATGGTCGGTTCTACAGGAGGTGGATTGAAGGTTTTCCGGATTGGCGTCCTTTGGAAGGCGGTAAAGAACCAGGTTAAGAAGACCGTAAATCCTTCCAGGGCCGTGAGTCCTTTGGTAGTTGACGGGAAAAGTGTGCCACAGGAGGAGATCGGAAGAATTTCGGCCCTGTTTTTTGCCTGGGTGGTTTTTATCCTTGGGGGGGGAATGATTGCGG
>CAZENJ010000166.1:0-3201 GCA_964513485.1 uncultured Thermotogae bacterium
GATATGAGCCCCGTCCACGTCGGCGTCAGTCATGATGATTATCCGCTCGTAGCGCAGCTTTTCCTTGGAGAAGTGGTCCTGGACGCCAGTTCCCATTGCCGTTATTATCGATTTCAGTTCGTTGTTCTCCAGCTGTTTGCTCATACGCGATTTTTCCACGTTGAGAATCTTGCCCCGGAGCGGCAGTATGGCCTGAAACTCCCTGTCCCGGGCGCTCTTGGCAGAACCGCCGGCCGAGTCACCCTCGACGATGAAGAGCTCGCTTCCCTCCGGTTTCCTCTGGGTGCAGTCGGCCAGTTTGCCGGGCAGTGAAGTGGATATTAAGGCGTTCTTCCGGGCCAGCTTTCGTGCCTTCTTTGCCGCGTTTCTCGCCCGGGCCGCCTCGATGGACTTTTCGATTATCTTTCTCGCGACCTGTTTGTTGGATTTATAGAAGTCGAGCAGGGCTTCCGAGGTGACGTTCCGAACTATTTCCCGAATCTCCGGATTGCCCAGCTTGGTCTTGGTCTGCCCCTCGAACTCCGGCTCCGGCAAGCGGACGTTGATGATCCCGGTAAGTCCCTCCCGGATGTCCCTGCCGGAGAGGTTATCGTCGCCCTTGTTGAGTATCTTCTTCGATCGGCCGTACTTGTTTGTGGTTTTGGTCAGAGCGGTTTTGAAGCCGGTGACGTGTTTTCCACCTTCCTGGGTATTGATGTTGTTGGCGAAGGAATAGGTCGATTCGGAGAACTTCTTGCTGAACTGCATGGCGACCTCGACGAAGTTCCCCTCTTTTTCCCGCTTGAAGTAGATCGGTTCGTCGTGAAGTTTTTCCTCGTTCTCCGTGATGGAGGCGACGTATTCCCGGATTCCCCCGTCGAATTTGAAGGATTTGGTCACGTCCGCTTCTCTGTTCTCGAGCGTGATCTTGAGACCTTTGTTGAGGTAGGCGAGTTCTTTCAGCCGGTGGGTCAGCTTTGGCAGGTCGTACTCGAAATCGCCAAAGATCTCTCCGTCCGGCATGAAGGTGATCTTGGTCCCCCTGGTTCCCTTGTCCGTGCCTATCTCTTTCAACTCCGTGAGTGCCTCGCCCCGGGTGAAATCCTGTCTGTAGCGGGAGCCGTCCCGCTGGACCTCGACACGCATCCACTCGGAAAGCGCGTTTACGACGGAGACACCTACCCCGTGGAGACCACCACTGACCTTGTAGCTTTTATGATCGAACTTGCCACCCGCGTGCAGGGTAGTCATTACTACCTCGACCCCGCTCATCCCTTTCTCGGCATGTGTATCGACGGGTATGCCCCGACCGTTGTCGACGACAGTTATGTTGTCATCCTCGTGAATAATTACGTTTATTTCGTCGCACTCCCCGACAAGCGCCTCGTCTATACTGTTGTCCAGCACCTCGTCGATCAAATGCATTACTCCCTCTTGCCCGGTACTTCCAATATACATTCCCGGTCTCTTGCGGACAGCTTCTAAGTCCTCTAATACCTTAATTTGATCTGCTTCGTACGGCATATAACCACCTCAAATCATAAAAGCCACAAATATTATAAACAAATATCGGTCCGATTGCCAGCCCTATATTCCTATTCCAGATTGGGTTTTGGCTACTTTTTGTTAGTAAAAATTTGGGCTGTGGGAGGGCAGTTAATTTGAATTTTTTTAAAGAGAGGGGGAGGAAAGTTAATTGGGTCACAGGTGATTCTTACTCACATGAGAGAAGAAGAAAAGTGTATAGTATCGCAGGTGTTCCTTTCTCCCCTGAGCGGTGGAAGGAAGTTAATTAGGTCGCAGGTGTTCCTTTCTCCCCTTTGTGGGAGAAAGAAAGAATGAGGGGGCCGTCTTCCCCCGTCAAGGGGGAAGACAATCCAATGTTGCTGTCATTTCTTTCCCCCTTTACGGGAGAGGAAAGTTAATTAGGTCACAGGTGTTCCTTTCCCCCCGGAGCGGGGGAAAGATAGAATGGGGGGTAATTAACCATTCTGACCACTCTTTCTCTTATATAAATCAGCCCCCCAAAACCCCCTTTGCAAGGGCAATTTGTGCATATACAAAGTTGATAACTGGGTCTACAAAGAATAAAGTTTAGTATAAATAAACCATGAACACGGAAAAGCTTTTTCAAAGATTTCGCCGGGAAGTCCAGGCCAACCCCGAAGAATTCCTCCGGGATTACGAAAGGGTAAAGAAAGAGGTGGAAGAATCATCCGCCCGGTATCTCGGAGAACCGATCGATTTCCTCTACCAGCCGATGTTCTTTTCCCCGGAGGACGTTTCCTGGATCCAGCAAATCCTATCCCGGTTAAACGGTATCCTTGCTAAGACAGTGGAAGAGTACAGGACGAACGGGGAATTTAGAGAGGTGTTTCCGTTTTCCCGGGTAATGGAGGACCTGATCCTCGCGGACCCCGGCTACAGCAACCCATATCCCATGGCCCGATTCGACGTATTTTACGATTACGACGGCGGGCTCCAGTTCTGCGAGTTCAACACGGACGGATCGGCGGGGATGAACGAAGCAAGAGTCCTGCAGGAAGCCATCGGAAACTCGAAGGCAACGGCCTGGCTGGGAGAAGATTACGACTTTTCTTACTATCGGCCGATGGAAAACTGGATCGATAAAATAGTTGCTAATTACAGGGAGTATGCCGGCGGGTCAGGTGAGCCAGAGACGATAGCGATCGTCGACTTCGAGGAGGAGGGTATTGCGAGCGAGTTTCGCGAGTTTCAGAGGGTTTTCGAGGAACACGGCTACCGCACGATCATTAGCGATCCGAGGGAGCTGGAATACGACGGGAGTAATCTGTATAACGGTGAGGATCGAATTGACCTCGTGTACCGGAGGGCAACAACCAAGAAGGTAGTCGATCGTCACGGGGAAATCGTGGATTTCTTAAACGCTTATAAAGATGGCAACATCTGCGTCGTCGGGGGTTTTACCTCGCAGATCGTCCACAACAAAGCCCTTTTTGCCATCCTCCAGGAGGAAGAATACACCGACTTCCTCGACGAAGAAGAGAGAGGATTCGTAAATAAATATTTTCCGCTCAGCCGTATCTTTCGGAACGGTGACCGGAAACTGCGGCGGAGATTGCTGGAAGAACGGGAAAGTTTCCTGCTGAAACCGTTTGACAAATTTGCGGGACACGGCGTGTACGTCGGGGAAGATTTTGCAGCGGATGAATGGAAAGAGAAGGTGGGGGAGGTCCAGGG
>CAZENJ010000167.1:0-3190 GCA_964513485.1 uncultured Thermotogae bacterium
TGTCTAAGTAAGAACGAGAGTTCCAGGCAATTACGAAAATACCGAGCGCTACCACAATACTCAATATCTCAACTATGGAATGAAACAGAAGGTAGTTGTAAGTGGCAAGGAAATAGCCACCGACAGCGAGAGCTAAGGTTATAAGAATTGCTCTCAGCAGGCTTCCGTCAGTACGTACTATTTTACTTTCGCTGTTAATGAGGATCCATCTCCAAATGTTTTTAGGTTCGGGAAGTGGAGATTAACTAGATAGGTTACCCGAACTCGATTTCGCCCCCTTCTATCATATCGACCAGGGTATCGACCACCTTCGGGTCGAACTTTTCTCCTTTACCTTTCTTGAGGACGTTAAGGGTTCTTTTCTTGCTTCTCGCTTCCCTGTAAGGGCGTCTGGTACTCATTGCCTCCACTACATCCACTGCTCCAAGGATCCTGACTTCTATGGTTAGTTCATCACCCTCCAGTCCTTCCGGATAGCCCGAACCGTCCAGCCTCTCGTGGTGGTGTAAGGTCATCTCGGCCACCGGCCAGGGGAAGTCGGTGTCCGCGAGGATCTGATTGTAACCCACTTCCGGGTGGGATCGGATCATCCTCCACTCGACTTCTTTCAGCTCACCCGGTTTGGTTAAGATGGTTTCTGGTATCGCTATTTTGCCGATATCGTGAAGGGTTCCTCCCAGATAAAGACCCAATAGTTTGTCTTCGTCTAATTCCATCCTTTTTCCTACCTCTCTGGCCAGTTCGGCGACCCTTTGTTCGTGTCGCTGGGTATAAGGATCTCGTACACCCAGGACTCTAGAAGTGGTTTCTGCGAGTTCGATGAAGGAGCGGCGAAGTTTTTCTTTCTCTGCCTCCAGTGCTTTTCTAGCTTCTCTTCTTTCCTTATCCACTTCGATGTTGCACAGACCAAAAGCAATATCTCCTGCCACCTCTTCAAAAAGCTCTTGTTCCTCTTCCTTACTTATGAATTCTTCGGGGGCCGCGGCAGAAAGGATACCGTATACTTCATCCGCTTGTTCTAATTTCACCGTTATAGAACTGGCGCCTTCGTGGCGTTCTGTCAGGGGGCAATCCTTACAGTGCGTGGAGGGATCCTTCGTTAGAATGATGCCATTTTGATTTAAGGAATTTCGTATTTGACGAGGCAGATCTCCCTCTTTTAACATCTCCAGTAAAGGCTCAAAATCCTCACCTAACCCTGCTTCAGCAGAAGTGATAAGTTTATCCGAATCGTCAAACAAAGCAACCCAGACATGGTGGTAATCTCTCGTATTAACCAGAGTATCACAGATACCTTCGATTAAGCTATCCTTATCATTTGCTCTAACTAGCAGCTGGTTAACTTCTCGAATCGAACGTAGAATAGAGTTTAAATGTTCTTGTCGTCTCTCCGCTTCCCTGCGTTTAGTAATATCCCGTACAAACTCAACAACACCCGTAACTTCACCCGTTCGGGAGTCTATCATTGGATAGCTAAAGAGTTCAATCCATTTCGTTTCCGATCCGGGGAGCCCGGGGACTATGTCTCTCTCTAGTTCCCCAGTCTTCATGCAACGACGGGTCGGACAGGGATCACAGGGATGTTCTCTGTTACGATATACCTCATGGCACTTTTTCCCCTCAAGCGGCGTGTTTTCTTCGTACCACCGATTCATCGTCTCGTTTACGTGGCGAATTGTCAGGTCCGGACTTAACACGCTAATCCCGTCCTGGATGCTATCGAAGACGTTTTCGAGGAAGCGTTCGCTATCTTTGAGATCTTGGTCCAGTTGGCATTCTTTAGTGATATCTTCAGCAATACTTACTATACCATCAAAGTTTCCGTCTTCATCGAACAAAGGGGTGGCATTAATTGATAGCAGCTTTCTTTTTCCGTTTGGCCATTCTATGGCATGACGTACGCCTTCGACGGGTTTACCGGTATTCTTAACAATTTCAAAAGGAAGTTGTTCAGTGGGAAAGTAGTTACCTTCGAAATCGGTGATCTTCCAGGCAGGGTCGTCGTAGGTCCGGTCTGTTATCTCGGACTCTTCAAGGCCGAGCACTTCTTCAGCACGACTGTTGGCGTAGACTATCTCACCTTTTTTGTCCACTTCGATAATTGCGGCCGGGTTGGCTTCCGTCAGTTTTTTAAATGAGAGCTTTCTAGTTTCGCCGTCTTCTCTGGATTCTTTGTTTGCCATAAGATCGCCCCCATTGGTCTCAACTGCTTCATTATCTCTGATTTTCTGGGTTATTGTCAAATACAAGTAATTACATGAGTCTCTGCAGGTATTTGCTAGCTACTGCAACATTATATGTATCTGGTGTTGCAACTTATTACTGCACTTTAATTATTTTCTTCTCTCCTTGTCCTCGTACATCTTTCTGTCCGCTTCGTCGAGTGCTTCTTCAACGTCCCTCTCTTGGTCTGGGTTCCAGTCGGAGACTCCCATTGCTAAAGTCAGGGGGAAGTCGAGGAGGTCGGACCGTTCATTCCATTTATCCATCTCCTCTTTGAGTCGGTTTACCGTACTAGTGATTCCGCCGTTTGTCTCCGGCATCATTACCAAAAACTCGTCCCCGCCGTACCTGACTACCGTGTCGGCGTCCCTTACGTTATCCTCCAGCAGGTCAGCTACTTCTTGCAGGACTTTATCTCCAGTCTGATGGGAATAGCGGTCGTTTATCTCCTTGAACCTGTTTACGTCGATCATCAGAAAGGCCAGCGGTTTATGATAACGGTCCGCCTGTTGTACCTCTTTTTGCAAGGTCTCGTTGAAGTAGCGGCGGTTATATAGGTTCGTTAAGGGATCACGGATGGCCTGCTGGCGCAGGTCTTCTTCCAGCCGAACTCGCATTATCTCCTCCCGGAGGTGGCCGGCAAGTATTTCAGCCAACTCTACCTCCCTTTCGGAGAAGCTTCCTACCTTTTCCGAAATAACCTGAAATACCCCTAGCTCCCCTATCGGGACGCTGATAAAGGCACGAAAGTCACCGCTTGTTGGCTTGGCATCCGGGTGTTCTCGTACGTTTTCGCCCCAGATGGTTTCGCCCCTCTCCATGGTTTTACCGGTAAGACCCTCCCCGATTTCGAACCGAACGGATTCCTCTGAGCCCAATCCGGTTGCGCTGGCTTTGGGCACAAGGCAGTCCCCCTCGACCAGTGATATGTCACAGAACCTGAAGTCGAGCATGTTCTCTGCAACTT
>CAZENJ010000168.1:0-3114 GCA_964513485.1 uncultured Thermotogae bacterium
GGACAATCGTACATATAATCAAGTGGACCTACTAGAAAGATAAACAGGGCCTCGGCTCCCCCAATTAACCCTCCAATCCATCCTTAATTTCCGATGAAAACTTCGGAAATCCTAGGTACCATGCTGTGGGATCTCGAATACTGGCTGGCCATCGACCATGGCCTATTCGTGAACTCAGCCTACAGTATTTGCGTAGAAAAGCCTCGGACGCCCTTGATGAAAAAAGCTAAGGGTCTTGTTTGTACCGGGTTAGAGCTCCGGCGATCGACGGGCGGGTCAAACAATTGAAATTTTGTCGGGTTTTTCTCCTCAACCGCCGAGATAACTCCGCTTTATCTCTTCGTCAGTTCTAATCTCTTCCGCGTCGCCTTTATATTTGTTCTCTCCGGCCTCGATTACGTACGCGAAATCCGACATCTGCAAGCTCCTGTCGGCATTTTGCTCGACGATCAAGATCGTCGTTCCTTCTGCTTTAAGCGTTTCTATCTTCTCGAAGACTCCTTTTGCCAGGTTGGGGGCAAGACCCAGAGAAGGTTCATCTATGAGGACAAGTCGAGGCGACAAAAGCATCGCCCTCCCCATTTCCATCATCTGGAGCTGTCCTCCGCTCAGGGTGCTGGCTCTATCGTTTTTCTTTTCCTCCAGAATTGGGAACATTTCGTAGACCTGTCGGATATTTTCTTCAAAACAGTCTTCGTTGCTTCGGGTGAAGGTTCCCAGCTCCAGGTTCTCCCTCACGGTCATCAACGGGAATACGTTTTTACCCTGGGGGATAAAACAGAGACCCTGACGCAGGAGTTCCGCCGGCGAACTATTTACAATACTTTCCCCGGAAAAGAATATTTCTCCTTCTCTTACTTCCAGCACCCCGAAAATGGCTTTTAGGATCGTCGATTTTCCCGCCCCGTTGGGACCAATTATTGATACCATCTGGTTTTCGCTGACCTCGAGAGAAACACCCTTCAGGATATCCATCTCTTTTGAATAACCGGAATAAATTTCTTCGACTTCAAGTAATGACATATCAACCACCAAAATAAGCTTCCAGAACCAGCTCGTCTTCCTGAATCCTCTCCGGTCTGCCCTGAGCGATCTTCTCGCCGTGATCGAGGACGACGATTCTAGAGGCGATGTCCATTACCGCTTCCATGTTATGCTCGATAATTAAAAAAGTCTTATCCCGCCCGTTCAGCTCGGATATTCTCTTCAGGATATTATTTGCCAGTGACGGATTCACGCCGGCAAGGGGTTCGTCGAGTAGAACAAGCTCCGGGTCCGACATCAACACCATACCGAGGTCCAGAAGCTTCTGTTGCCCGTAGGACAAGTTTTCCGCGATCTGATCCTCTAAATGCAATATATCCAGGAACTCCAGCAATTCCAGGGCCTTTCGCCTGTTTTCCTCTTCTCCGATCGAGAAAAGCCTGGTCCAGATACTTCCCTGACTCTCCTGAATGGCCATGAGCATGTTCTCCATTACGGTCATTTCCGGGAATAATTGAACTAATTGAAAGGTCCTGCCAACCCCCAGCTTGTACAACGAATGCGGCTTATAGTTGGTTACCTCTCTATCCCTGAAAAACACTTCTCCCCCGGAAACCTTCAACATCCCCGTTACGCAATTAAATAGAGTGGTCTTGCCCGAACCGTTTGGTCCGATCAGTCCCAGTATTTCTCCTTCATTGACCTCGAAGCTCACCCCTGCCAGGGCCTGGAGATCGTAGAAAGATTTCTTCAGGTTATTTATTCTAAAAAAGCTCATTCCTTACCTCACTTGGTCAATCCCGGCATTTCTCTATCAAAGACCTTTTCGAATAGCGTTTCCAGCAGACCGGCCAGTCCGGAGGGCCAGAATATCAAAATAAATAAGCTGATCAGGGAAAACAAAACGAAATACAGACCCTCGGTGCCTCTCAATAATTCGGGCAGCACCATAACCACCAGAGGGCCGATAAAAGCCCCCTCGAACCTTCCCCGCCCCCCCACAACCAGCATAATCAACAGCCAGAATGATTCGGTAACGGGAAAAGAGGTCGGCTCGATGAACCGCATCAGCAGGGCAAGCAATCCGCCTGACAGTCCGGCGTATAAGGAACCTATAGCGAAAGCCGCAACTTTATAGGCAAGAAGGTTGACCCCCACCATCTCGGCTCGCTTCTCGTTTTCCCTTATTGCCTTGAAGGCCCTGCCCCATTTCGAATTGAGAAGCCATAATCCCGCAGCGGTCAAGATCAACAAGAAGGAAGCGACGAAGAAATAAAAGGCTCGATCCGAGGACAGGCTCAGCGAGAATATCTGCGGCCGCTCGATCCCGTAGAGCCCCCTGAAACCGCCCGTTAGCTCTTCCTCGTTCGTCATGAACAGGAATATTATCGAGCCAAAGCCCAGGGTGACAAAAGCCAGATAATGGTCTTTTACCCGAATCGCGGGCAAACCAATTATTGCCCCCAGAAGCAGAGATATTAGCCCCGCCAGCAAAAATGCCGGCCAGAAGGACCATCCTCGGAGGGTCAAGATGGACACGGTGTAAGCTCCTATCCCCATGAAAGCGGCATGACCAAGGGTTATCTGGCCCGCATAGCCCAGAGTTATATTCAGACCCATCACCGAAATGATGTAGATCACAACTAGAGTCGAGAGATACAGGTAATACGGGCTAAAACCGACGAAAAAGGGGACGCTGATAACGGCCGCCACGTAAAGAACCGCGGATAAAATGTATTTTTTGTTACTGGCCGGCAACTGCATTTCAATACTCCTCGGTTCCCAGGATGCCCTGTTTTTTGATCAAAATAGTCGCTATTAGCAAAATCAGAACGAAGAGCTCTTTGTACTGTGTCGAGACGTAGGCCGCGGTGAAGGATTCCACTATCCCCACGATAAACCCACCAAGCAAAGCTCCGTGTAGCTGGTTGAAACCGCCAATTATCGCCGAGTAAAATGCTTTATGAGCGACGGTCGTACCCATGCTAAAGCTAACCATGTAAGTGGGGGCAACCAGGATGCTGGCAAAAGCCACCAGCAGTCCGTTTATTACGAATACAATTGTGGTTACCAGCTGAATATCTATGCCAAGTATTTCTGCCGCCTCCCGATTCTGCGCGACGGCCCGCA
>CAZENJ010000169.1:0-3070 GCA_964513485.1 uncultured Thermotogae bacterium
ACGCTTTCCGATTAAAACAAAATGCCTTTCGCGGGGTTGACATCCTTTGCGGCCTCTAGTAGCACGAATTGAAATTTTGTGTTACTAGGGGCCGCGACATTTCCAAAATCTCCAACAAATCATGACTGCTTCGAATGCGCAGAATCTGTCGGCACGCGACAGATCGGCGATACGACGGACCCGCACAGCATCACGCTCCGAGTCGAACAGAATTCGGAGCAAACAAGGAGGTCTCCCATGTCCCCAATCCGATTCCTTCTGATGATCCTTGCGGCGGGCATCCTTCTTCCCGCTGCCGCTTCCGCGCACATGGTGTGGATCAATGCGAGCGATTTCGCTCCGGACGCAGGGCAGGAGGTCTATGTCCGGATCGGCTGGGGTCACGAGTACCCCCGCGACCAGATGGTCAATCCGGACATCGTTGATGAGGTCAAGGTGCTTGGCTCCGGAGGACAACAGGTGGAAACCCAGCGGATCTTCCCGGATGTGCTTTGCTTCACTCCGAAATCGCCAGGTACCTATCGCGTGGTCGTTCAAATCAAGCCCGGATTTGTCTCCAAGACCCCCACGGGCCACAAGCTCGGCAACAAGAAGGAGCTGGACAACGCGGTCACCTGCTTCCGACACAACATGACCGCCAAAGCCATGATCCAATCCGGAGACTCTGACGTAACGGGCAACGGACAGGACGGCCTCGCCCTGCAGCTCGTCCCGCTCAAGGATCCTTCCAAGCTGAGCCCGGGAGACAAGCTCCCGGTCCGGGCCCTGTTCCAGGGGGAGCCGCAATCCGGGGTCACTGTCAAGAGCACTTCCCGGGGACACGACGGGGAGTGGATCTCGGAAACAAAAACCAATCAGGACGGGATAGCCCGCTTCGAGGTCGACGGAGAGGGAGCCTGGATGTTCCGGGCGGAGTACCGCAAGCCCTACCCGGACCAGTCCGTGTGCGACCAGTACTTCTACACCTCGGCCCTGAATGTGAGCTTCTAGACCCGAAGCAGGAGGCAAACCGCCAATCCCTGCAGGAGATCGACGCGAAGAAGCAACGCGTCCCTGAGTTCCGGATCAATGCGTCTTTCATCGCGTTCCCGTAACTGCGAAAAGGAGAAGATCCCATGAAGCACGTCATCTCCCTGGGCACACTCATCGTTTTTCTCCTGGCTGCGGCCTGTCCCTCTCAGGCACAACAAGAACAGAGCGACACCACGTACGAGCTGCAAGGCGTCGTGGTCAACGCCACCAAGGAGGACAGGGACGTGTCCCTCTCCCCCGGCTCCACCACCCTGGACCTCGAGGAATATGAGCCCGTGGGCTCCCCGAGCAGCGTTCTGGACGTGCTCGAGCAGACCCCCCTGATCGACTTCCGCCAGGCCAGCGACCTGGCTCCGGCAGAGGACGGGGTCCAGATGCGCGGCTTTGAGTCCAGAAACCTCGTTACTGCCCTGGACGGGCTGACGATGCAAAAAACCGGCGGGTACTGGGGCGGCCATTACCTGGACTTCTCCGGCATCCCCCTTGCGGAGATCGACGAGGTGGAGATCATTCCCGGCCCCCACTCCGCTCTGTACCCCGGCAAGGCCATCGGCGGAGTGATCAATCTCACAACGCGGCCTCCGAAGCGATGGGACACCCTCAGGCCGAACGCTGAGCTTTCGACCAGCTACGGGACCTATGACACGCGAAACCACTTCGCCCGTGTGGACGGCGGGTACGAGGCCCTGAATTACGGCCTCTCCTACAGGGACTACAGCACCGACGGATATCTGCGGAACAACGCCGCGGACATCGAGACCATCGCCGGCAGACTCGGGCTCCTGCTGCCCACGGAGGGCTATGTTCGGCTCTCGGGCTCACACACGGACAAGCTCCGGGAAATACCGGTCAAGAACGATCCCTCGCGCACGGACTACGACTCGGACTATCCGGTGGTGAAGGACGAATACGCCCGCTACGGACCGAATGTGGGGCCCCGGAGGGAAAAGGACATATCCCTGGTGCGTCTGGATGCGGAACAACCCACGCCCTGGGGTGACTGGAAGCTGGGGGTCTATCGCAAGTACGAGGACCAGGTCTACAAATGCGACCAGGTTCCCGGAGGACGATGGAAGAACGAGGAGGACGCGGAAACGGAATGGCTCACCTGGCAGGGCAAGCTCCAAAACGACTTCAGTATGGGGGATCACGATCTGACCCTTGGCTTGGACATGGCCAGGCTCTTTAATGAAAATGACGGCGAAGACGAGGAACGAGAGCGCACTTACGCCGCATACGTTCAGGACGAATGGAACATCCTGCCCACTCTAACCCTGAAAGCAGGGCTCCGCTACGACTACCAGACCATCTGGTGGTACAACGAGCATGTTAAGACGGGGGTACGCATTGATCCTGACAAAGGAGAAAATGTGGAGAAGGATTACTCCCAGTTGGTGCCCAAGTCCTTTCTGACCTACGAATTGGACAACTGGGCCGTGGCCCTGCGGGACACTACGGTCTCGGCGGGGGTGAGCCGCATCTGGACCCCGCGAGAATTCTGTACGAATTGAAGCTGGGGCTCAGGGGTCGAGGCCGACCCCCTGGAAGGCACGGCGTACGATCTGGTCCTCACCCGCAGGCTGTGGAGGGACATCAGCCTCAAGACGAACTTCTACCTTTATGACCTGGAAAACTACTCCATATGGGCTGATACAAAGAGCTCCTATTGGAAAGACTCACCTTGGGGAAGAAGAATGCGGGACCTGAAGGATGTACAAAAAGAAGGAGTTGAAGTACAGCTCAGTGGGCATCTCCTCGAAAATCTCGCATTCAATATAGGATATACCTATCAAGATTGGGATTATGACGGTCCATACACAGCAGCTTACGAAGAGCTGAGTGACAAGGCGCATCACAGAGTCAAGGGAAGCCTTCGTTACAAGATCCTAAAAAACACCTTGTTCATGTTGGACTACGCTTATCAATCCGATCAAACTGCACATATTATGGAAGAAGATCCACCGAATTCTGGTAATACTATATCCTACACCAACCGCATGGACAGCTATCAGGTCTTTGACCTGGCTGTGGAGCAAAC
>CAZENJ010000170.1:0-376 GCA_964513485.1 uncultured Thermotogae bacterium
ACTTACGTGCATCCGGTATAGCTCTACTCCCGAAACAAATAGTTTTTCTTTGCCCCGGTGGCTGTCCTAAGTGTAGGGAGCGCTGGCCAATTCCCTGAAGTGGTACCGGAAAATTCTTTTGTTTTTATTGTCCAGATTATCGAAAAAGTCCTTGGTTGCCGGGCAATGATAAACCTCGTACTCACTCATCTATATCGAGGGTATTGAGTTCACCTTCGTCCACGTTTTTAACTTTCTAGGTGGGGATCAGATAATGCACGGAAAACTAAGCTCCCTTAAGATTTTTCCTTTAAAAGAAATTTACCATTACCACCGGCAGGCCGGGTCCCCGCGCCCGGCTAGGACTTGGCGGAAACGCCCCTGGTCTTAGAGAAAT
>CAZENJ010000170.1:386-3052 GCA_964513485.1 uncultured Thermotogae bacterium
ACCTACCGGTCCGGCAATGGGAGCCGGACCTGCTGATGTTTCGAGCAAAAAACATAGTAGCCCCGTCCCTGTGCTGGGGCATTTGATTGCAACTACATACTTATTAGATAGGCTAGGCTTTCAAGACCCGCTCTGATGGTTGGTAGGAATGTAGAATTATTCTCTCCGGTAAAGTTTACGGGCTGTCGATAACAGGCCGGGTCCCCGCCCGGCTAGGACTTGGCAGAAATGCCCCTGGTCTTAGAGAAATTCACCAAAAATAAGACCGATAAACTTTCCTCACCTTGAGGCTTTTGTAGAGGTTAAGTGAACCGCTTTAATCTTCTAGCGGGGTACCGCCTCGTAGTCCATAATTTTGAAATCATCATCCAGTGTGAGGGCTGTTCTGATATCAAGCCGTTCCATCTGAGCAAAACTTACACAGTCAGTAAAGCTGAAGACCTGGTCGTCGTATCTCTTAAAGATCTCCCAGGCCCTCTCCTTATCTCCTTTGGGAACGGAGATAAGCTGGGCGAGCCTTGACTCCTTTAAACTCTTTCCGAACTGAACTGCTTCCTCGTGTCCCAAGCTCGTCCTGATCAGGGTTATCGTTTCATCAAATACGTAGTCGGAGGTGATCAGAGGGGTCTCGTTTCCTTCAAACCATTCCCGGGTCGATCGATGCTCGGGGTCGGTCTCATCCACCAGGGCATACCATCCGGAGGTATCAACGTAGACCAAGCTTTCCTCATTCTTCCCCACCATAGAGCTCCTCGTCATGGTCTCTGGCCACTGATTCTCCTTTACCGTGTCCTATTCCCACTATTTCAAAAATGGGGTCTTTCTCTCTATCCTCGTCCTCGAGATGAAAGCTCTCATCAATCAGTTCGCGGATGATTTGGGAGATACTTTTTCCTTCCTGTTCTGCCAGGTCCTTTACCCGCTGGTACTGTCTTTCTTCCAGACTGATGTTCGTCTGTTTCATCTTGACCCCTCCGAAGCTTCTTGTTGATTATATAATATATAGCAATATTCTCTTTCTCAACCGCGAGAAAAAACAAAATTGTTGTGCTTGCAATCCAAAATATAGTCTCCACAAATAATGTAATTGATACTGGCTAACGGTTGCGGGCCTTTGACCATGAACTAGCGGATAAAAACCAGGACAATATGAGTAATCCAGGCCTAAGAGAGGATAGTTTAGAGGACTGACACAACCTGACGGCCCGGGACCTGGGAGAATCGAGAATGGGTTATTACTACGGCACTCAAATAGTTCAAAACGTGGTAGAAGAAAAAGGTTTGGACACCGCTATCAACAAGGAACTTTCCGGATACAGAGATCGCGTTTACCGCTATTTTGATCTTTAAGATGAGTGGTACCCTTCCGATATTTGAAGAACGATCCAGCGATAATTAAGAAATATATCCGGAGGTCCTAGTTGAGATGGAGGGTGACAAGCAAGCTGGTGTTAATATAAAAAGCGGCAACGTAATCCTGCGAAAGATTTCACTAGAAAAAATTCGCCAAAGGGCACTGGAAAACTACGGTTCCGAGAATACTCTCTCCCATGAGGAAGAATTAAAAAACTCAAATGAACTGTGATATCTATAGCACAATCCAAGTTTACCGGTACACCAAGGCATATATCGGAGCATGAGAGAAAACCAAATGACGGTGAGAGCTAATTGGGATCCCTGGGTGATACGCGGAAAAAGGATTTGTGGTTTGAGTTTGAGGTTGTCCAGCTTAAGGAAGAATGGAATCCGGAAGGTTAAAGATAAATGATAGAGACATATTTATTCCAAAGGCAAGGATTATTTTAGATTAGTTGATGTTACACCCGTAAAATAAGATGCAACGCGGTAAGAATGTGGAAGAATGACGCTTTATTCGCAATCATTAACCAATAATATTGCTTTTTATCTATTGCCAACAAGGAGTGTGAATTTATGGCAAACAAATGTAAGGCTGCCCTGATAACCTGTGAGGATTTTCGCCTCCACCAGCGACCCGATGGAAGAAATTATATTGCCGAATTTATCGGTGACCTCGGGGAAGACTGCGACCTGATAACTAGAGGAGGCGGAGTTCAAGATCTGGTAAGGCCAAAAACGGAAGGACACAGCAATTCTCTTTATAGAGATACCCGGGTTTCAATTAAACTTCATAACGCCGAGACCATCTATCTGGTAAATCACGAACAATGTGGAGCTTACAGAGAAATGGATTTTTCCTCAAGGGAAGAAGAAATGGGCCGGCACCATAAAGATTTGCGGAAAGCAAGAAAAATGATCCTGGATAGGTTTCCCGAAAAAGATGTCAAACTTTTCTTCGCGAAGCTAGTAAAAGGCAATACTGATAAATTCGAAATAAATCCGGTTGAATAAGTTCATGGGTGTAAGTCTATACAAACATACCTTGAGGAGAGTTGAGGAAAGTGCCAGACGTTTGAAAAAATCTCTCAGGCAGGAAAAACAGTTATAAGGTTTTCCTTCAGCCGCCAGAATCTACAGGTTTGGGTTACCGGCGGGGAATTTCGGCTATACCCCAGTTAATTGAAGGAAACAGGACGGAGTTTATCTTTCTTAGAAGCCCTGGAAATGATATATAAGATGAACTCGGGTATCTTGTATCCTGCATCCAACCTTTAGATAATTTCTTCAATAGTTTTAACCGGTAAGTA
>CAZENJ010000171.1:0-3043 GCA_964513485.1 uncultured Thermotogae bacterium
TCATTTGAGTGCTGGATCCGTGCCCGCTCGGCCTCCGATGTGATTTTCCTGAACGATTACCAAAATACCTTAGTGAATTTTTTCCAAAGTTATTTAGAAAATTATATTAATCAACTGTTAACCACAATTCACAACTCCAACTTCTTCCTTTAGTACAGGAGGTCAAAGATGCAGGACGTAAAAATAGTCGACACGACGCTAAGAGACGGGGAACAGACAGCCGGCGTCGTGTTTGCGAACGAAGAGAAGGTCAGAATTGCCAAGTTACTGGATAGAGTCGGCGTAGATCAGATAGAGGCCGGAATACCGGTCATGGGAGGAGACGAACGGGAAGCGATCAAAAAGATCGTCGAAGCCGACCTGGACGCAAGCATCATGGGCTGGAATCGTGCCGTCGTCTCCGACGTTAAATCATCGCTCGACTGTGGCGTCGACGCGGTGGCGGTCTCCGTATCCACCTCCGACATCCATATCGAAAAGAAACTGAACGAGTCCCGGGAGTGGGTACTCGAGCACATGACCCGGGCAACTGAATTTGCCAAGGATCACGGCTTATACGTCTCCGTCAATGCCGAGGACTCGACGCGGTCCGACTTCGAATTTCTGGTTAAATTCGCGAAAAAGGCAAAAGAAGCCGGGGCGGACCGCCTGCGTTACTGCGACACAGTCGGCATAATGACGCCGCTGAAGACCCACGAGGCGATCAAGAACCTGAAGAACGAAGTCGATATCGACGTGGAAATGCATACCCACAACGACTTCGGACTGGCCGCTGCTAACGCACTCACCGGGGTGAAGGGCGGAGCCAACTACGTCGGCACGACCGTAAACGGGCTCGGCGAACGGGCCGGCAACGCCCCGCTGGAGGAAATAGTCATGGCCCTGAAACACCTGGAGGATATGGACCTCGGTTTCACCACGAGCGACTTTCTGGAACTGTCCGAGTACGTGGCACAGGCTTCTGCCCAGGACCTGCCCGTTTCCAAGGCAATCGTCGGTTCAAATACTTTTGCCCACGAATCAGGCATTCACACGGACGGAGTACTCAAAGATTCGGAAACTTACGAGGCCTTCACTCCACAGGAGGTCGGGGCCGAAAGACAGCTCGTAATCGGTAAACACTCGGGGAAGAAGGCAATTCTGGCCAAGTTCGAGATGGAATACGGCATAGAATTAACGGACCAGGAGGCGGAAGCCTTACTGCCAAGAGTCAGAAAGATGGCCGTCGAACTAAAGCGAGCGCTATTCGATAAGGAATTGGTCTCGCTCTACGAGGAGATGGAGCTGGAGAAACAAGCGGAAAAAGCAGAGGAGGTAGTATAACTTTGAACGAGAACAACGGAATGACGATATCGGAAAAGATCTTAAGCAAAAAGGCGGGAAAAGCAGTCGAAGCTGGGGAAATCGTTGTCGCCGACCTTGACCTGATGATGTTTCACGACGGAACGTTTCACCTGGTGACGGAAGCATGGAACGAGCTGGAGGCCGGCAAGATCGCTGATGCCGAAAAGGTCGTGATGGTAATCGATCACAGCGCTCCCCCGCCAACCGCTGGAGCGGCCAACCTGCATAATCAGCTGCGCGATTTCGCGAATGAACACGGAATAAAATATTACGATTCCGGGAAAGGTATATGCCACCAGCTGGTTCCGGAAGGTGGTCACGTCGTTCCCGGCGACCTGGTAGTTGGTGCAGACTCTCATACCGTAACTTACGGCGGGATAAACGCTTTTTCGACGGGAGTCGGAGCTACCGATCTGGCGGCCGCGCTGCATACGGGACAGCTCTGGTTTAAAGTACCGGAGACGATCCGGGTAAATTTAACCGGGGAACTGGTGGACGGCGTTTACTCCAAGGATCTCATACTAACGCTGGCCGGAATGCTGACCGCCGACGGGGCAACCTACGACACCCTGGAATTCGGGGGAGAGGGGATGAAAACGTTGAGCGTCCCGGCGCGGTTCACCGTGTCGAATATGGCCATCGAACTCGGGGGTAAAGCGGGAATAATGGAACCGGACGAAAAGTCGCTGGATTGGGTCTCGGAACACTCGGATAAAGAACCGGATCCCGTTGAGCCCGACCCCGGCGCGGAATACAAACAGGTTCTCGACATCGATCTATCGGATATAGTCCCTTCCGTTGCTGCACCCCACGAAGTGGACAACGTTTCGCCACTCGAGGACCTGGAGGGAACGAAAATCGATCAGGCATTCGTCGGAACCTGTACGAACGGGCGGCTGGAGGACCTGGAAGAGGCGGCAAAAATTGCAGAGGGAAACAAAGTCGCGGACAACGTTCGTTTCATCGTGGCGGCCGCGTCCCAGGACATCTACCAGAAAGCTTCCCGGGAGGGAATACTTGACACGCTGGTAGAGGCCGGTGCAGCGGTAATTGCCCCCGGATGTGGACCCTGTCTTGGAACACACAACGGAATTCCCGGGGACGACGAAACCGTGATCTCCACCGCAAATCGTAACTTCAAGGGAAGGATGGGGAACGAAAGCGCGGGAATCTATCTCGGCTCGCCGGCCACGGTAATGGCTTCGGCAATCGAAGGGGAAATTACCGACCCCAGGAACTACACCTAGCTTTGACCGGGTAGTTGTTTTGAATCTTGAAAGCTAAAAGTTAAATTGAAGCTTTTGCTGACCGTTCAGGAAAATCATATCGGAGGCCGAGCGGGCATGGTTCCAGCACCTAGATTGCTATAGATAAACAAGATGCGAAGGAAATCTTCAATTAACACCTTAGCTGTAAATAGACACCGAATTTCACCCCAAATAGCAATCTAGGTGCTGGAGAGCGAGGCCGAGATCGAAGCAGTAATCCCCACGCAGGGGGGATTACCTGCGGTTTTCTCGAACGAGTGAGCAAAAGCTGGCTAAATGAAATATCTATATATATTAATGCTAAAAAAGAATAAAGAAAGTCGAATATACTGAAGTAATTTGGAAGTGAATGTCTTTGACCGATCTTAATTAAAACCAGGAGGAAAACAATGAAAGAAACAGAACTTACCGGAAAAGCTCATAAATTTGGG
>CAZENJ010000172.1:0-3041 GCA_964513485.1 uncultured Thermotogae bacterium
CAATCAAGTATGGTCAGAGTTTTTCCCCCATACAGTGTCAGGCCTCAGGTATGAGCTTTTTCTCCCACCTCCTTTTGCCGTGAGCATTAAACTCTCCGGAGAATTTCAAGGTCCACTGGGATTATAGAATAAACTGGGAATCTATCCAAATTTGGCGGGTGAAAAATGTTATGACACTCTTCTGCAATAATTAATTGCAATAGACACTGAGAGGAAAAACTTCAAATATATTGCGAAACCGGTAGAATTCCCGGTTCCCTTGGAGGAATGGTATCCCGGGTTTAATTGGCAGAATTTGACGGGTGAAGTTTTCGGCAATAAGATTTGATGTAGTTAACTGTTCCTGTAGTGGGTGTGGAGTATTTCATAGAAAATAAATCTTAAAGTTATCGTCGCAATCTCCAACCAACACCTAAGGGCTGTGACTCTCCGGGTTAGGGAGCGGCGCGCTCGATGTTATCGGTTGTTTGACTGCTCCAGGTCCGACGAAGCTAAATTTCGTGGCCGCTGTCGCTGGTGAAGCTGCGTGTCAGGGCCGTTTGGTCTTCCGATCGAAGCTGGTGAGCCGCGGGGAACTACGGGGGATGGGAGCAGCGGGTAGATGTCGAGTCGAAGAAAGGTCTGGTTGCAAGGCTGGAGCTACGCGGTTCGTAAAAGGAAACGGGGCAACAGGAGGCGATTGAGAATGGTTGAGCTAAACGAAGAAGTAAAGTCGGCAAAAGAGGCGGCCCTTGAGGTACTCCGTCATAATTACCTCGATCGGGAGAACCCCCTTCCACGCACGGCGGGCTGGGGCTATCCCGAACCGTACACCAGGGATCTCCTGATTTCCAGCCTCGGAATCCTGGCCTCCGGGGATGAGGATTTGATTAACTCGGTCCGGCTAATACTGGAAACGCTCGCCACAAACCAGAGTTCTCACGGCGAGATTCCCGGTCTGGTCGACGTTCCGGCGGACCTTGGCTCTTCGGATACTACCCCTCTGTTCCTGCTGGCTCTTGAAGTTTACCGGAGATTTTCGGGAGAAAAGAATTTTCTCGACCGCTCCTGCAGGCAGGCTGAAACATGGCTGGATTACCAGAGTCCTTTCGACAATGGGCTGGTCGCCCAACTACCGACCAGTGACTGGCGGGATGAACACTGGGTTTTCGGCTATGGTCTCTACGTAAATTGCCTGGTTTACCTTTACGCGAAAATAAAGGGCGGTGAGAAGACGGAAGAAATAAAACACTTTATCCACCACCGTCTTTCTCTCGAAGAAAAGCCCTATTATGCAGTCTTCACTTACAAGGTTTACACGGGTGAAAGGTTCGACCTGTTGGGGAACAGCCTGGCCTTAATTGCCGGGGTGACGACAGAGGACCGGGGCAGGGATATTGTGCGATGGATTGAAGAAACCTGTGACCACCTGAAGCGGTCGGGCGAGTTATCCGGGAACCTGCCCCCGGTCCTTTTCCCTTTTATCGAACCCGGTGACGACGACTGGCGGAAGAGATACAGGAGGTTCAACCAGCCGGGAGAATACCATAACGGAGGGATATGGCCTTTCACAGTGGCCTTTTACGTAGCGGCTCTCGTTAAGCTCGGTCTGCTGGGTTCAGCCAGCAGAAAATTAAAAGAGCTGGCGAAGCTGGTAAAAAAGATAAAAAGGCACGACGTGGAGTACGGGTTTAACGAATGGTACCGGGCTCAGTCCGGCGAGCCGAGAGGTCAGGATTGGCAGACCTGGTCCGCCGCGTCTTTTCTCTACGCTGCCGGGTGTGTCGAAAATGAAAAAGTTCTTTTCCTGGACTGGTAGGGATATCTCCCGGGCTCAGGGAAGCTGACTTGCTAGCGAAACCGCAGCAGAGCCCCGACTTCGGCCTCGTCGAACCTCTCGTCGTCGTTTTTGATAAAGCGTATTTCCGACCTTTGATCGATTGCTTCCCAGACCATGTGGCCGAACAGGTCCTCCGTTAACTTGAGGGCTGCCTCACAGTAAGGACACTGACCTTTGCTGGACGATAGGTAGTAGTCTTTTTGACATATCCAGCCCGGGCTTTCCGCGCTATCCCTGATGGCCAGTATCCTGACCTGACCCCTGCGCAGGGCTTCAAGCGTCTTTTCCGGGCCCAGTACACCCAGACCGGAAGATTTTCCAGTCTCGGATAAAAGTTGATCCAGGAATTTTCTTTCCCGGGACTTTTTGAAATCGTTCACCGCTTCGTAAAATCTCTTTTTTAGCTCGTTTACCTCTACTCTGGAACCCCCCGAAAACGAACCGATCAGTTTCTTTCTCAGGTCGCTATGCAGTTGGGTTTGAAGGCGTTGACTATTTCGCCTTTATCACCCTTGGGACCGGCCAGAACCAGATAATCTATCTTATTTTCCCTAACCAGCCGATGCAGCCTGACGGAAAACTCTTTCAAATAGCGCTGAAGGTGGTCCTCTATATGGTGCTGAATTTTGCTTTCACGCCAGCCGCCCCAGGCCTCGCGGCCCGTACCTGACTTTATTTTGAACGATCCCCTGGCCCCTTTGCCCGTATCGTCCTCGCTCACCTGACCGGGTACGCCGCTGTCGACTGTGGTATGTTTTCTGAATTTCCCAAGATAATAAGTGTAAAGGCTTGCCTTTTTTCGATCTATCACGGCAAGGTAGTATCGATTGAACTGCTCCAGGAGGGTGGTTAAAGGTCTTATGTAGGGCTCCGGTTCGACCACCAACTTGCTCGGCAGAGAAACGGGCAACTGGTATTCCTGCCAGATATCCTCCCCGCAGAAGCAGACAAACAGTCCCCTCTCCTCGGGCCGCGTCGAATAAGACTTTTTACGGCAAATTTACCCTGCAGGCATTGCTTCCGAGATCGGCTTGCCAGTTCTCCCCCCTGAAATTATACTCTCGCTGTTGAATTCTGGCAATTTTGGCCGGATTTATTTCCGGGAAAGGGCTGCCGTTGGCTTTGCATGTAAAGTTACCGTAGTTATCAATTATCCTGCTTCGGAAAGTGGCGAGTTCGCAGGTTTCCTTGCCGGACCCTGGCCGAAAGGAGTCCTGCCCAT
>CAZENJ010000173.1:0-3034 GCA_964513485.1 uncultured Thermotogae bacterium
CATAATCAAAATCCTGAAATATATGAAAAGGTTATGAGTGGTAACATAAGTTCTTGGCATGATTACCAATTACCTTCGGGGAAATGAATAAAACTACAAGGATTTGAACCTCTGGCATTGAATGATTTGTTGGAAGAATATGATGAAGATGAAATCTTTTATAGAAAATCTGATATGCCTGAAATTTGATATGTAGGAGATGATAAAAAATATCATCGGTATTATCCTGATTTTTACATCCCCAAAGATAATCTAGTAATAGAAGTCAAGAGTAACTTTACCTATGATTATGATAAAGAAATGAATAAACTAAAAGAAGAAGCAACAAAATATTTGGGATATAACTTTCAGTTTATCATTTTTGATAATAAAAGAGAATTGATAAATAGTAGTGAAAATATAAATAGTAGTGAGTAATATTAGAATACTATTAGGAGGAAAAACAAAATGGCATTTTATGTGAGCCCGTCTGTAAATATTAAGGAAATTCAGTTAGATACAACTATCCCAGCCACAGCAACTTCAATAGGAGTCATTGTATTAAGAAATACATATAAAGGCCCTGAAATGACACAGGAGTATATCACATCTACTAATCAACTTATTGATAAATTTGGTTCCCCAAGAAAAAGAGTATATGACCATGATGGAAATTATACAAAGACAGCTTTCTGTTATGAAGATTTAAATAGTGCAATGGGTTATCTTAAATATGGGCAGAATCTCTACTGTACAAGAGTGATGCCTCCAAGTGCTACTTTTGCAGGTGTTCAACTAGATTCTGATGGTAACTACACACAATTTGAACCAGGATTGACATTGAATACAGAAACAATTGAAGGTGATATTAGTGACCCTGATGAATTTCATGAAGAAGCAGATACAATGTTGGCAAATGAAGGTGATGATCTCTGAATGATTGCACAATCAAGAGGTTGGTGAGGTAACAACGTAAGAGT
Source organism: uncultured Thermotogae bacterium (assembly GCA_964513485.1). Lineage (GTDB taxonomy): Bacteria > Bipolaricaulota > Bipolaricaulia > M55B111 > M55B111 > JAGXLP01. The sequence goes on from CAZENJ010000173.1 coordinate 960, forward strand.
TGGATTAATTGACAGAGAAACACAAACTGCTGTTTCAACAGGTGGTGGAAGTTTGGATGACGTTTTGGAAGCAGAAGTCAATTCTATTGATTCTCCACTTGATTCAGACCAAGATTTCCTATTGATTGTTCAAACAAAGGAACAAGGGTCTAAAACTTGACAAACAACAGAAATTCATAATGTATCTCTTGACCAAGATGCAGTAGATGATCAAGGAAGACCTAAGTTCGTTGAATCAGTAGTAAACAATCAATCTGATTATTTGAGAATTATTGTATCCGAGGAATACAAAAATGAGGATGTACCATCTGATTGAGTAACAGATTCATTTCAACTATTAGGTGGTGGATCTGACAACGGTGGTGATTCCGTTGATGATGCAGCTATCTTGGAAGCATACAATCTATATAGTAATCCTGAAGAAATTGATGTAAATATATTCATTGATTCCAATAAATCAGAAACAGTAAAGAGGAGATTGGTTGAACTCTGTGAGATTGTAAGAAAAGACTCAATGGCTATTGCTGACGTAAATTACAGTCATGTTGTAAAGAACAAAGGTAATGAAGTAACAGATATGGTTGAATGGAGAAAGGGTCTTTCTGATAGTACCAACTTCAACCAAAACAGTTCTTATGTTTCTGTATATGCAAACTGATTCAATGTATATGATAAGTACTTGAAGGAATATGTATGAGTTCCAACATCAGGATATATGGCAGGTTTATATGCAAGAACAGATAATCTAACTGATCCTTGGTTTGCTCCTGCTGGTCTAAACAGAACAGTAATTACAGGAGTAAGGAAACTTGCTTTCAATCCTACTTTAGGACAGAGAGATTTGTTGTATAAGAATGGATTGAATCCTATTGTTTCATTTTCGGGACAGGGTAAGGTTGTGTGGGGTCAAAAAACATTGTTAGACAAGTCTTCTGCATTCAACAGAGTAAATGTGAGAAGGTTGTTCTTGACTCTCGAAAAAGCAATTAGTACTGCTGCAAAATATCATCTATTTGAACCCAACGATAGATTTCAAAGATCTCAAATGGTTAGTATGATTCAGCCATTCCTAAGAGATGTACAATCTAGAAGAGGGATTTACGATTTTAGAGTGATATGTGATACTACTAATAATACTCCAAATCGTATTGACAGAAATGAGTTGTGAGTTGATATATATATCGCTCCAACCAGAAGTTCGGAATTCATAGTATTACAGTTCATCGCAACAAGAACTTCCGCCAATTTTGCGGAACTAATAGGAGAATAACAACATAAATAGTATTATATAGGAGGACAGGAGGTCATGTCTCTTGGAAGTGCTCACTCACTTCCTCACTCCTATTTAATTAAAAAACCTAGTGAGAGGTGATAAAATGGATTGGAAGAAGAGAATAGATAAAAGTATTTTAGATAGTAAAGGAAGGATGTCTAAATCCAAATTAGATTTTCTAAATAGAAAAAATCCTGACATATATAGCAAAATTTTTTCTGAAACAAGTTTTTTTTTTTTTTTTAATCCTTCTATAAGACAAAGATTATATCATCTGTATAACAATGTATATTGGATACCTACTTGTGAGTATTGTGGTTCAAAAGTAAATTTTAGGGATTTTGTTAAAGGATATAGGAGATTTTGCTCTTTAAAATGCAGAAGTAATTCGAAAGATGTTATTGAGAAAACAAGAAATACATGTCAAGAGTTATTTGGAACAAACAACTACATGGAAACTGAAGAGTTTAATAAAAAATCTGAGGAAACTTTAAAGGATAGGTATGGAGTAAGGAACTTTACTCAAACTGAAGAATTTAAAGAAAACAGACGAGAATTTTACAGAAATGAAACAGAAGAAGAAAGAGAAAAAAGATTCGAAAAGCAATCAAAAACAATTCAAGAGCGTTATGGTGTAAGTTGGTATTCCAAGTCAGAAGAATATATAGATAAGAAAGAACAGACTTGTTTAGAAAGATATGGTGTAAGACATCAATCTCAATGTCCTGAAATATATGAAAAAACCACAGGATACAAAAACTCTTGGCACGATTACCAACTCCCTTCAGGCAAATGGATAAGA
>CAZENJ010000174.1:0-2973 GCA_964513485.1 uncultured Thermotogae bacterium
CCAGCAGTCAAACGGGGACTGGTTTTCTTTGAGTAGTTTAATTGATGATTTTATAATCAATCATTACCTTCGGGCCCTTTCAAGATATCTGGGTCCGTTTGACTGCTGGGTCGATTGTCGTTAAAGAAAGGGGTTTCTGACCTTACGATGTTGTTGCTACAAGCCCAATAGCTTGGTGCGGGGTAATTGACTAAAATAGTTAGTAGGTGAGGATATTATGAAACTATGCAAAAATCACGCAAAATTTTCGCTCCTGATCGCTCTGATCGTCGTTCTTACTTTCTCGGTCTCATTACTTCCTGGAAATAATAAACGGGCCGAGAAGGACCTGAAACCGGTACTGGAAGCGTACAGGTTAATTCTGGAAAAGTACTACAGCCCGGAGGATATAGAGAAAGAGAAGTTAGTCCGAGCGGCAATTGCCGGCATGCTGGAAGAGCTGCCGGATAAACACAATACTGTGTTTACGAAAGAGGGTTATCGGGACTACCGGGAAAGCCAGGAAGGGAACTACGTCGGTGTCGGCATGGAAATTGCGAAAGAAGAAGAGGAAATAGTCGTTCTTGCCACCTTCCCCGGCACGCCGGCGGGAAATAGCTGCCTCGGACCCGGATACGTAATTCAAACCATCGCCGGTAAACCGGCCCGGGAAATGAGCTTCGAGGAAGCATCAAAGGCGATAAAAGGGGAAGAGGGAACTAAGGTGAAGCTCGAGGTCAGGACTCCCGAAGGAAAGGAAAAAACGGTGACTCTTACCAGGCAAAAAATTAATATTCCTCCCGTGGAACTCGACTACCTTGCTGAAGATAAAATCGCCCTGCTCGACGTAAACAGGTTTACATCGCGGGCTCCGGACGAACTGGGGAAACGGCTAAAGGAATTGAAGGGCAAAGACGTTACTGGTTATATTCTGGATTTGCGCGACAACCCGGGAGGCTCCCTTTACTCGGCCATCGAGGTGGCAAGTTACTTCGTCGACAAGGGGGCAATCACGAAATTAGTCAGTCCGGAAGAAAAAGTAAAGAGATACGAGACCAAGGGTAACTCGACCCCCAACCTGCCTCTGGCGCTGCTGATCAACGGCGGATCGGCCAGTGCATCGGAACTTGTGGCGGGGGCAATCAGGGATCATCGGATGGGAGTGCTGGTCGGCAGAGATACTTACGGCAAAGGTCTGGTACAGACGACTCATTCTCTAAGCGACGGCTTCAAATTAAAGCTCTCCACCTCCGAATACTTTACGCCCAAGGGAGACAGGGTCCATGACACGGGCCTGGAGCCGGACATCGAATCTCCGGAAAGGTCTTCCGACCTGACTCTGGCCATAGACTGGATAAAGAAACAGGAGGGCCGATTAGCCCCACTGGGAGATGAAGGCGGTCAATAATTCCCGGATCTACGGGGCTTTTTCTAAAAGCCCCGCGCTTTAGGTGGGGGAATTGAATTCTCCCTGTCCTATAATTTAACGAGTATTGCTGAAACCCGAGAAGGAGGAGGACAAAACCATGCAAAATAAAATCTCGATCATCGGAGCCGGTTACGTCGGCTCGACGATTGCTTATGCCGCAATGAACCGGGGGATAGTTTCGAAAATTTCTCTCGTGGATATCGACGAGGACAAGGCCAGAGGCGAGGCCATGGATCTCAACCACGGCGCCGCCTTCGTAAAACCCGTAAAAGTCACCAGCGGGGGGTACGAAGGTTGTGAGAATTCCGACGTAGTTGTTATCACTGCGGGGGTTAGCCAGAAACCGGGAGAGTCCAGGCTGGATCTGGTGGAAAAGAACACGGAAATTTTTAAGGAGGTAATCCCCCGAGTTACTGACCGAACTGAGGAAGCCATAATCCTCGTCGTCACCAATCCCGTTGACGTCCTTACATACGTGGCGCAAAAGGTATCCGGACTGCCACCCGGTCAGGTTATCGGGTCCGGAACGGTGCTGGATACTTCCAGGCTCCGCTATCTACTTGGAGATCACTGCGGAATAAACCCGTCAAATGTCCATAGCTACGTAATCGGTGAACACGGAGATAGAGAGGTAATTACCTGGAGTCTGACCAACTTCGGCGGGATTCCCTTCGAGAGGTACTGCGCCAAATGTAAAAAAAGCTGCGACAGAGAAGCCTTCAAGGAGTCGATCGGGGAGTCCGTGAAGAACGCTGCCTACGAGGTGATAGATAAGAAAGGTGCGACGAACTACGCGGTCGGTCTTGCCGTAGCAAAGATCCTGGAAGCAATCATCAGGGACGAAAAAACCATGCTTACGGCCAGCAGCGTTCTTGATGGGCAGTACGGCCTGAAAGACGTAGCCCTGGGATTGCCCGGCATCGTCGGGGCGGACGGAGTTGAAGAAGTCCTGACCCATGACCTAAATTCGCGAGAAGAAGCCAGGTTGATCGAGTCCGGAAATTCCTTAAAGGAAATCGGCCATGGCTTAGACCTGCAAATCAGGTGACGTATCGGCCGGAATTATTTGTCGAGTTCAGTCTCCATCCATCGGATGGGCGGAAATCCATTCCTTCCAGATCGATTTTTCAAGTCGTTCTTTTTTGTTTTCTTCCTCGTCGCCGTTATTTTCAAGAACTCGCCACTTTTTTGGGATGGGAAGTGCCTGCCAGTATTTCAGATCGTGCTTCTGCGCCCTTATTTTCATTTCTTTTTCACCTGCTCTTTTTTGTTATCTGATCTTAATCATATTTAAAGTTGATCTATATCAATTTACCACATGAGCTATATCATTTCAAGCTAAATTAGCCCGGATTTTTTGATGTCAAGAGATTGGTGATTAAATCGCAATATATCTCAACTTTCCCCGTATTAACTAGAAATATAAAAACTTTTGCCGGAGGTATATAAGATGTATTAAGTCAACAGGATGAACCTCGAGACCCTCCCCGGTATCAATCAAACCAAAACGATGTGGTTCGTGGGTCGCGGATTAAACGAAAGTGTCGGGGCGGGGGCTTTTGATC
>CAZENJ010000175.1:0-2924 GCA_964513485.1 uncultured Thermotogae bacterium
CCTGAAGATGTACTTCCCAGTTTGACCATCGATATTAAACTGGGTGCTGGACCAATTCCCGCTTACCAAATAAATCTTTCAGTTAACCCTTTCCTTTTAATCCCTCGCGATAAAGACCGCACAATTTTGGTTTGACCTAAATTCCGCGGTTTCGTCACGCCGTTAAGCTAAAACCGGCTTAATCGAGCGGTTAATTTCACGTTTCTGTTCAGAACTAAAGATACCCTCATATCTCGTAATCGTTATCTTCTACAGGGAATAATGATGTTATGAACGTAATAAACTGCTGACGGTACGGGTTAAACCCCCGAAAACTGTAATTCCTCGGACCAAGCGCGGTATAATAGTTTGCCCGGTAATACGGGCTGCGAAATTCGATTCCGCCCTTAAGTTGTGAGGCCGGTGGCTGGGGCTTAAGTTTTTAGTGCAGGAGGGGCTTGAACGGGACGTATTTGGTTTTTCTGAGCCGTAAAATTCGGTTGGCGCTTTCAGAAGTTCTTCCGGGTGGAAAAGCATGATTCCTCTTCTTACGGGTACGTTGTCCTATTTGTTGGCGGGGATATTGAGCATGACCTACCCCCGCTACAGGTTCTGGTTTAGCCTGCTCGGCTGGTTTGGAGCTCTGGTTGGACTGACAAGAAGTGTGTTGTTTTATTATAGCAATGGCGCTTTGATTACTGCCCTGGGAAAATGGGGTGGGCTGGGGATAGAGATAAAGTTAGACCAGACTACTATTTTGTTTGCGGCTCTGGTCGTCTTCTTAAACCTATTTACGCTGTGGTATCTGGGAGAGGGGAAAGACCGCACCTACTACATCCTATATAATTTCCTTTTTGCCACTTCTTTTTCCCTTGCCTTCTCCAACGATCTGTTTAATATTTACGTCTCAATCGAGCTCCTGTCGTTAATTTCTATTCTCCTTATCGGTTACGAGAGGAAGGCTTATCAGATCTACGCCGGGATAAAGTATCTGGTTATCTCTTCTCTGGCCATGAGCTTATACCTGATTGGCCTGGGCCTCGTTTATAAAACAGGGGGCCATCTCGGTATAGACCGGCTCGCAGGGGCCTTAAGCGATACCCTGTCGCCCGGAATTTATATCGGCCTCGGTTTGATGGTTACCGGGCTGGCCGTTAAAGGTGGGGTGTTTCTTTTTAGTATGTGGCTTCCGGATGCCCATTGTTATGCGGGGACCGTCGTTTCCGCACTTCTTTCGGGGATGGCTATTAAAGCCGGGCTGGTCGGGATAATTCGAATATCGGCGCTTGCAACGCTGAACGACGTTTTGCTCGGACTGGGAGTATTGACGGGAATCGTGGCGGCGGGCTTCGCGGTTGTAAGCTCAAGACCGAAGAGAACTCTTGCCTTTTCCTCGATTTCCCAGGTCGGTTACGTCCTGATAGCGATAGGATTGGGAACTTCCGCCGGGGTTCTGGCCGCTTCCCTGCATATTTTCTTTCACGGGTTATTTAAGGGCCTGCTCTTTCTGTCGGTCGGACACGCGAAAGTCGGAGGTAAGAATACCTGCAGGGATGAAATATCGTCAGTTCCCCTTTCGAGCAAGCTCGGCCTGATTGTCGGTTCTCTGTCCATAATGGCCATTCCCCCGTTTAACGCCTACTTTAGTAAGACGCTTATTATCGAAGAAGTAGGTCACGGCTGGGTCTGGTGGGCGATCATGGCTATCGGATTCGGGACGGTGGTTTACTTCTTAGAACTCAATCGGGCGTTGTTGTTCGGTACTGTTACGGAGAATTTTAGCTCCAGAGACCTTCCGCTCATCGGCTTTACAATTGCCGTGGCTTTATCGGCGGTAGCTGGATGCGTGGTTCTTGGGGGTGAAGAAATGCTGGCGCTAATGATGATCCCTCGACATCTAATCGTTACCTTTGCTTTGATACCTGCCGGAGGGCTCCTCTTCCTGGCTATCTGGAAGAAAGTACAGAAAGTGGAACCTCCCGCTTTCCCTTTTAATATGGACAATGCGATGATTTCGGTATTTACCGGGTTTTTGTTCGTGGTATTATCGCTATTTCTGGCGTGAATTTATTAATTCCTAAATTGTGCAATTCTCTCGTTTAAGAACAACTTCACAAGACAAACTAACTACTCTTTGAGAAATTTAATTGCTTCACCCCTTGGGCGATGTTTAAAACGTTCAAGTCAACTTGCTCCCGAAGCTTTCAACCAATACCCGGTTCAGCAACCAGTTAATATTTATTCCCGGCTTGTGAACACTTTCCAAACATGCCCGGGGCACCATCCTGGGATGAATCAGCGTTTTTTAGTCAAGCAGTCGATCGAGGCTACTTCCCTTAAAAATTGCTGGTTATTATTTACCACACCCCGGGCCTGTCAAATTTCTGCTTATCCCTGGATTGTGTCCCCAGAGGTCCGCCCGTTTGCCAGAACGCAGTAAAACCTGTATGGTTACTTTTACGTACAGTAGGTATGAATTTGTGTCCCTGGCGGTGATATAATGGACCCCAAGGATTTTTTGCCCCCCGAAAGTTCCATTACGGAAATAGCCGACCTCCAACCCGGAGACCATCTCTGCTGTATTTATGAAACCGAAAAAGAGCACAGAAACGTCCTTACTCCCTATATCAGGCGAGGTCTGGAAAAGGACCAAAAGGTAATCTATATCGTCGATGCCAATACTGCCGAGGAAATACTAAGTTACCTGCGGCAGATAGACTATCCGCCCGAACCATACCTGGAAAGCGGACAGCTGGTCCTGTTGACCCGGGATCAATCCTACGTAAGGGGCGGCGCCTTTGATCCGGACGCAATGATAGATCTTTTGGAAGAAGAAACGGAAAAGGCATTAGCTAAGGGTTATTCTGCCCTCAGAGTTACCGGCGAGATGACCTGGGCCCTGCGGGGCCACCCCGGTTCGGACCGATTGATGGAATACGAAAACA
>CAZENJ010000176.1:0-2502 GCA_964513485.1 uncultured Thermotogae bacterium
TCAGCGGTTGCCGCAGATAACAACGAGATACTGCAGATAAAACTCTAGCCGACGAGAAGTATCGCTCTCACCAATATGTTTCTTCGTGAGTTGAACGAGAAACACGAAATCGACGATGCCGAATTCCTGGTGGATGGTGCGCCCTGGCTACAAGCCGGATTGCACGAGCTCGGCATGCACTTTCGGCACGAAACGTTTGGTGAAAGAAACCCGGTTGAACGTGTTTTTTAGGAAATAAAACGGAGGACAAACCAATTTTACAATACGTTTTCTCGATCTTCAGCTAGATCAGCGGAAAACTGGCTCCAGGCTCTCGCCTGGTTTTGCAATCAGCTTATCTGAACAATGCCCAGATTTGGTTCCGACAAATTCAAATCTGGAATAGCGTTCAGAGAAATGATACCAGGGAATTCGACTTGAGAATACCTCGGTAGATTTTGTTTGAGTCTTCAGCCCCTATATCCCTATTTTCTCGTGAACAAGGTTCATTAGCGAGAGATCAACCGTGACTACTCACTCCTTAGCTTTCACGACGGACTGACTGACAATCAGCTTCCAGACGAATCTTTGGCTGCCCATCCGCCCGGTGCTCGACGTACACCTCGATCCCGGCCTCGTTCGCGTCGCCACAGGGAAGCTCGGGCTGCTCGAACCCCGGCCAGTCCCGCTCGAAGCGAGTCCCGTCAACAGTCACGACGATAGTCTCGGGCTCGGTCCAATCCGGAAACGTGCCGTCTTCGTCGACCTCGTTCGCGTCCGAGAGCTGGTACGCCCGCTCGTAGAGCACCTCCCGGTCGGCGTTCCTGACCGTCACCGTGACGTCGTGTGACCGCTCGCGATCAGTCAGGGAGACGGACACCCAATGGGGATCGACCGTCGCGCCGCGAACGGGCGGCGGGCTGACCAGTGAGGCACAGCCGCTGAGAGCGGCGAGGAGCCCACCGGCACTCGCGAGGAGGGCGCGTCTGCTCGTGGAGGGCATGGCGTCAGGAGGCTCGTCGCTCGAACAAATAATCGCTGCTATGAACCCTATATAGTCTCTATAGTCCCGTCCTCTCCAGCTCTCTCCCGAGTCACGAAACCGTCCCTCTCCCACCTACGCCTCTTTCATCCGCTCGGTGTAATCCCAGCTCGAGACCCGCTCGGGCTCGATCGCGATCCGCACCTCCTCCCGGCGCTTGTCCAGCAGCGTCCCGGCCAGGTCGCTCTCGGTCCCGCCGAGATACCGCTCCAGCAACGAGCGCAACACCGCCCGGTCCGGATCGGGCTCCACCGTCGCGGTCCCGGCCCCCCGCACGCCCTTGTACGGCGGCCGGTTGGTCGAGACCTCGAAGGCGACCCGGTCGTCCCCCTCCAGGAACGCGACGAGGTCCGCGCTCGCGCTGGTCGCACACTCGAAGCGCCCGTCCGCGTACTGGTACCACAGCGAGACCATCCAGAGCCCGCCGCTGGGCGTGGTCGTCGCCAGCCGGATCGGGATCGACGTCGACGCGAGGAAGTCGGTGGCCTCGTCCGCTGACCAGGGGCCGGAGATGTCCATATGGTACCATGGCCCGCAGCCAGGACATACTTTTGGGTCCCGACAGCCGCGGGCGGGCACCGGCCCTTTAAGACCGCGCCCGCCGATAGTCGGCCCACATCGCCACACGGCAGCGCCGCTTCCCACCATGCCATCGTCGCCCGACCTTCGAACTGTCCTCTCCCTCGACCGGGACGCCCTCGCCCCGCGGATCACGGTGTGGCTGACGATGGCCGTGGCCGTGCTCTCGGTCGTGACCGGCGTGGCCAACATCAGCGCCCAGACGGTGGTCGGGCCGCTCGCGGAGTTCATCCCCGCACAAATCCAGCGCACCGCCGGCTTCACGGGCGTGCTCACCGGCTTTCTGATGCTCGCGAGCGCGCTCGGCCTGCGCCGCGGGCTGCGCGTGGCCTGGTTCTCGACGGTGGCGCTGCTCCCGATGACCGCCCTGCAGGGGCTGTTGCAGTCCAGCCCGCTCTCCGCGCCGCTGGTCGTGCTCTCCCTTTTCGCGCTGCCGAACGTCCTGCTCACCCGCACGCGGTTCACCCGCTCGCTCTCGCTGTCGACCACGCAGCTCGCGTCGCTGCTGGCGATCGTCGGCGTGCAGATCTACGGCACCGTCGGGACCTACGCCCTGCGCGAGGAGTTCGGGGCCGTCCGCACGCTCGTCGACGCCTTCTATTACACCCTGGTGACCGCGTCGACGGTGGGCTACGGCGACGCCGTCCCGCAGAGCCAGGCCGCCAGGCTGTTCGGGATGACCGTCGTCGTCTTCGGCACCGCCAGCTTCGCGCTGGCCCTCGGTACACTCTTGGGCCCGCTGCTCGAAGCCCGAGTCGCCAGAGCGCTTGGACGCATGACAGACCGCAACTACGACCTGCTGCAGGACCACGTCCTCATTCTGGGCTGGGGCGAGCTCACGGAGGCGATCCTGGAGGAGATCGACCCCGAGGCCACGTTCGTCGTCGTCACCGAGGATCAGC
>CAZENJ010000176.1:2544-2918 GCA_964513485.1 uncultured Thermotogae bacterium
GACGACGGCGCGGACGCCTTGACGGTCCTCACCGCCCGGGACCTCAACCCCGAGGTGCGGATCGTCGCGGCCGCGACGAACCGCGAGAACGTCTCCAAACTCCGGCGGGCGGGCGCGGATTCGGTCGTCAGCCCGATCGCCCAGGGCGCGCGCCTGCTCGTCGACGCCACCTTCGAGTCCTGACACGGCCAGCTAGCTTGCTTCAGCGAGAGAATCCCGCCGTTGACGGTGGGAGGACACCCCGGTTCCCGATCGGAACGTCGCCCTGTCGGCCGGGGATGTCCTTCCGTGCTCGGGCGACCGGAGACGCTCCGCCAGCTCGAAGCGACGCCTGGCATCGAATCCGCCGCCGTCGGGTTTGACGTCGAGGGCGC
>CAZENJ010000177.1:0-2912 GCA_964513485.1 uncultured Thermotogae bacterium
CCCTCGCCTTCGGCCTCGCCAATACCCATAAGAGCCGGTCCGCCGTCCTTCATGGCGTTTTTGATGTCGGCGAAGTCTAAATTTATCATTCCGGGTACGGTAATCAATTCCGAGATTCCCCTTACTCCCTGCATCAGGATCTCGTCCACGAGACCGAAAGCGTTGATCAGGGAAATGTTGCCCGGGGCCACTTCAAGCAGGCGATCGTTTGAGATGGTAATTATCGTGTCTACCTTGTCGGTCAGGTTTTTCAGTCCCCTTCCGGCCTTTTCCGCTCTATCCTTTCCTTCAAAGGAAAAAGGTCTGGTGACTATCCCCGTGGTAAGTATCTCCATCTTCTGGGCGACGTCAGCGATAACCGGAGTAGCGCCTGTCCCGGTTCCGCCGCCCATACCGCAGGTGATAAACAACATATCGACGTCCTGGAGCAATTTCTCGATGGTCTCCTGGTTCTCTAGTGCCGCCTCGCGACCTATTTCCGGGTTGCCTCCGGCGCCGAGGCCGCCGGTAAGCTCCTTGCCGATCTGAATTGCCCGATCCGATTTATTGACGTCGAGAACCTGGGCGTCAGTATTTATCGATACCAGTTGAACTCCGTCGACACCGGCTTCCACCATTCGGTCGATGGCGTTGTTTCCGCCACCACCGACGCCGATTACCATCAGCTCTGCCAGGTCGTAATCGTCAGGATTGTAGGCGTTCCCCGGCCTGGTTTTCTGCTCGGGAGAATCAGCTGCCGGCTGTTCATCCTCCCCGGAGCTATCCGGGGTTCCTTCTTCCTCGTCGGATTCCGTGTTTGACCGGTAAAAATCTTCCATTACACCATCCAAAGGATCCTGTCCAACCGATTTATGCTTATCATTCATCTTCTATCACCCTCTCTACTAACTTTTCGTAGTCCTCGGCCCCGTGGGAGTCTGGAGCGTAATCAAAGATCGATTGATTGTAACTTGCAGCTTCGGAGAGCCTGACGTTTGTCCGGATAGGTTCTGTTACCTTGCCGTCGAAGTGCTCTTTCAGTGTTTCCAGTATCTCCTTGCTCGCATTCGTCCGAATATCAAAAAAAGTCGGGATTACGAGGGCTACTTCTACCTCGTGGTCCAGCAGATCGTTTATTCGCTTGATGTTTTTTATTATATTTCTTACCCCTACCATGGCCAAGTAATCCATGCTAACTGGAATATAAGCTGATTTGGCGTAAACCAGAGCGTTCTGATTCAACAGACTCAAGCTTGGAGGACAATCCAGAATCACCGCATCGTAGGAATCGAGACCGTCCAGCCTCCGTTTTAAAACGGTCTCACGACTGGTCTTCCCGGTGAGGATCTTCTCGGCCTGAGCCGCGGCTTCGTCGCTGGGTAGCAGGTAAAGGTCCTCGTCAACAGCTACCGTACAATCGCCGGGGGTTTCGTCGTCCACAAGCAGGTGGTAAAGCGACCTCTCGTAATCACAACCGAACCACGTGACGAGATTGCCCTGAGGGTCCACGTCAATTAGTAAGGTCTCCAGACCTCGGTCCGCCAGCCCCTTGCCCAGATTTACCGCAGTGGTAGTTTTCCCGGTTCCCCCTTTCTGGTTTATAATAGCTATTTTTTTCATCCTCTCACCGAAACCAAATCAATTCCCCTGACGCCCCACGTGTTCCTGTTACAGGGGTTAATTAACGATTTACCTGCGAAAGAACTTGCCCAGCCAGCTGAAGATATCCGAAAGCAGAGTACCGCCCTGACTCATCGTGCGCTTGCCGTTTCTCAGGTAATCGTGAGACTGAATGGAATATTTCAATAACCCGACCGAAGTCGCGTAAATAGGCGATTCCACTACGTCTCGCAGGCCGTGAATATCTTCCGGAGTTGAGCCTCTCCTTATTGGAAGATCAAAATGTCTGTTGCCGTACTCGACAATTCCGTTCAGCAGGGACGTACCTCCGGAAAGTACCACGCCGGAAGGAATCAGATCTCTATACCCGGCGTCCTCCAGTTCCTGGAAGGTCAGGTTGAAGATTTCTTCGACTCTCGGCTCTATCACCTTGGCCAGGTTTGTAATCGGAATTTGTTTTACTTCGTCTCCCCCTACTGTCGCGACCTCTATCCGCTTGTCCTCGTTTTCTTCGTTGATAAAGACGGTTCCGTGTTCTACCTTTACCTCTTCCGCAACCTCCAGAGGTGTCTGAAGCCCAACAGTAATGTCGTTTGTCATGTGTTCTCCGGCAACCGGCAAAACTTTGGAAAACCAGATGTCGCCCTTTTTAAATACCGCGAGGTCGGTAGTGCCGCCGCCGATATCCATTAGAAGGACCCCCAACTGTTTTTCCGCCGAAGAAAGTACGGCATGAGAAGAAGCGAGGGGTTCGAGCACGAGCTGTTCTATCCCGATATCGAGGGAATCAAGACAGCGGGTCAGGTTATGTACCGCCGTAGTGGCCCCCGTTACTATATGGACATCCGCCTCCAGCCTCGTACCCGTCATTCCGATGGGATCGGTAATTCCTTCCTGGTTATCCACGACGAACTGTCTGGGGATTATATGGATCATCTCCGACTGCGGGGGTATCTGCTGCATGGCTTTTGCAGTCTCGATCACTCGGCGCACGTCGTCTTTGCGAATGACGCTGTCGGATCTGTTTATGGAGACAGTCCCGGTGTTGTTTAGGTAATTAATATGCTTCCCGGTTATGCCGGCGTAGACGGAATCTATCTTAACGTCCGCCATTTTCTCTGCCTGCCTGACCGCTTTGCGGATAGAACTGGTCGTCTGACCTATGTCGACGACCACCCCTTTTTCCAACCCTTTTGATGGAGCTTGTCCAATACCGACGATTTCAATTGAATTTTCTATGACATTACCGACCAGGGCAACTATTTTTGTCGTACCAATATCCAGCCCCACTACTAAATCCTCACTTTCCATTG
>CAZENJ010000178.1:0-2881 GCA_964513485.1 uncultured Thermotogae bacterium
AATCAGTAGTCAGTAGTCAGTAGTCAGGAAACAGAGGAAAGAACGGATCCGAGAGATTCAGAATTTAGGGGAATGGAAATATCCAGGCGAGAAAAAGGAGGGAAGAACTCAAGTGTGGTAAGTAATATGACAGGATGTATACCTATGTCTAATAGGAGCAAACCTATACTTCCCGCGGTTCTATAAGAAGCTGAATACCATCCAGAATTTCCCGCAACCTCTTTTGTGAGACGTGACCGATTTTATCGACCAATTCGCTTTTGTTCACTGTAAAAACTTGAGAAATGTTGACCACACTTTTTTGAGGGAGGTTTGCTTCTCCCTTTTGAAGAAGGACATTCCCCGGTGCATCCGCTCTCTTGATATTCGAAGTGAGCGCACAAACCACAACAGTGGCGATATTGCTGGCATTGAACAGATTGTTTTGGATGACAAGGTGAGGATGCCGATAAGCAGGCTCCGAGCCCATCGGAGCACCCAAATCTATCCAGTATATTTCGCCCTGCTTTATTCCCATGATTCGCGATCGACAACTTGAGCCTGTTTATCCTTCATGGATTGCCTGATCATTGCCTCTTCTTCGCTGGGCTCATCGGCATATGCTTGATTCAATCGAGCAAGCAACGCTTGATTCTCTTGCTTCTTTAAATAATCGTTCATGGCGAGAGTGAACAACCGGCTACGAGATATCTGCATCTCTTTTGATAACTTGTCGACATGTTTCAATAAATTTTCATCCAGCGAAATGGCTGTCTTAATACTGCCCATAAGACACCTCTTTGATTAAGCTATGTATTCTCCTAAGAGTATGACTGACATTCATACCTCTGTCAATACCAATCCGGGTATGGTGCAGGATTGTTTTGTCCTCTTCTGCATCTTCGCTGATATTGAGTGAATAGCCCTGCACCTGCTCAAAAGGAAAAGAAAGGCTCGCGCGGAGGCGCGGAGGCGCTGAGGCGCGGGGTAAGAAGATAAGAAGCTCCCGCAGCGGCGCGGCGGCGCGGCGCTAAGAGAAAAATAAAAACGACAATACACGATTGACAAAACACTAGCTTTCTTACACCTGTCAATACCGAACTGGATATGCTGCTGGTCATCGGCTAAACGGAAGGCCTGACTCCAGGGAAAATGCATGCCAAGCAAAACGGAAGCAACAAGGCGGCTTGCGCTCACGGACGAGCTTGAGCGAGTCCGGCAATATTGCCGTACGGAGCCTTCTATTCGGCAGATCCTGGTTTTTGGCTCCTACGTCACTGGCGAGATCCACGAATGGAGTGATCTCGATCTGGTCCTCATCCAGGACACCCAAGCTCCCTTTCTGGATCGCAGCTTGAGCCTGGTCCGAGCGATCAAGCCCAGGGCGGGCATCCAGTTCCTGGTCTATACGCCAAAGGAAGCAAGGGAACTGATCCAGCGTCCTTTCTTTCGACACGAAATCCTGGCAAAAGGGAAGGTCCTCCCTATGCACCCACATGAGGAAGCCGCGCGGGATGGCTGGAGCCTAGTGCGGGACTTGTATGCAAGCCCGTAAATCGGAATCCGATAGTGAGAGAGGGACGTGATTGTTATCACTCTTATCCCTATTCCGCGAAACACGCAGCCCGACCATCAGGTGGAAAAATGACACTTGACCTCAACATAACCAATGAAATCGTCGAGCGTCTAAAGCCTCTCGATCCGAAAAAGATAATCCTTTTTGGAAGCCGTGCCTACGGTGTTTCCGACAAGGATAGCGACATTGATTTGTATGTGGTTACCAAGGATGAATTTATTCCCAGTAGCTGGAGAGAACACAGTGAAATTTTCTTGCAATATGTAAAGCAATTAAATGAAATATATCAAAATAATAGCATTGATATCATCGTGCACACACATCCAATGTTTAAAAAGTTCATTGATTTGGATGGAATGTTTTGCAGAAAGATACTAAGAAATAGTGTGACTATCTATGAAAGTAATGACTAAAGAATGGATCAAAGATACAAAGTCACTGATGCACACATGTTTTACGAATTCGCCCAGAATACATTTGACAGCATTTGTCAGCTCCTCGACATGGATATTAGTAAAATCAAATAAAGCTTGATCCGCATGCGCCTAAGCAACGAGGAAAAAACGGCCATCAAAAGGGCTGTGCAAGAGCATTTCGGGCCGGAGGCCCGGGTCTACCTCTTCGGGTCCAGGGCAGACGATCGTGCGCGGGGCGGTGACATCGATCTCTATGTGGAGAGCGGATTGGAGGGAGAAGACCTTGTCGAGGCCAAGCTGAGGGCCATGAGCCAGATCCAGTTCCGTATCGGCGAGCGCAAGATCGACATAGTGACCGCCGGGGCGGAAGCGGAAGACGAGGCCGTCGATATCGTCAAGAAAGCCAGGGAGACAGGAGTACCGCTCTAATGGATGAGACACGGCTCAGAATCGAATCGGCGATCCGGGAGAACGATACCCATCTGCAACGACTGGACCGGGCCAAGCGCCTCCTGGCCCAATTCTTTCCCTTGACTATGGAGACGTTCCAAAACCTCACCGAAGAGCAGATCGAGCACATCGACCAGTTCGTCTACCGCTTCACCAAGCTGCAGGACTCCATGGGCACACGGCTCCTACCGGCTGTTTACTCTTGGCTCGAAGCCGAGTCCCGACCCGTGCCCTTTCTGGATATTCTCAGCAGGCTGGAACAGCTGGGGCTCATCGAGGACGCCAGCAAATGGCAGTTTTTCCGCAACCTCCGCAACAACCTGGCCCACGACTATCCGGAAAGCGCGCAACAGACCGTGGAAACCCTGAACCTCCTATTTCGGCACATACAGGAGCTGGAATCCATGTATTCCGGAATACGCGATGCATGCCTCCGAAGAATGAGCACCTCTTCCTGATC
>CAZENJ010000179.1:0-2873 GCA_964513485.1 uncultured Thermotogae bacterium
CTTGCAGGTATGTCTTCAGGAGGAAGTGGGGTGTGAGTGTGGTGAATGGGAAGATGTAGAGATTTCCTGGACCGATACTTCTGGTAATAATCAATCCTGGACGGGACGCTGTTCCGATGATGACCTCGCGATAACCAACTTATCCGGACCAATTACAGTAGAATCTGCCATTAACTGTATTGGAAATTGTAACCCGGACTACTCCTGGCACGTTACTTTTACGAATTCGGGAGGAGATTTACCCGAACCCAGCTACGGCAATACTCTTCCTGGTTCATTCACACCTCCCCCTGGTCAACATAACTATCAACTCTACTTAACTGCAGCTTGTGGCGACACACCATGTTTCCCATGTTCTGTGCAGATGGGCGTCAACGTTCCATGCCCGTGTCCGGATACGATAGAATACGTCGCCTGCAGAAAAGGTGATGACTTTGAGGGTCGCGAGGGACCCAGTCCGAGTCAGGCTCTGATAAATTGGGTCAACGATAATTACGCGCTGGAGAACGATTATTTCTATCCCTATAATCCCGACGGTTGTAACAAACTAAAAGTTTGTGACGACCCTACTGTAGATCGTTACTGGGCGCACACTTTCCATTTTCCGTTGTCAACTCCCCCTAGATGTGAAATTCAATACGGAAAACTAGTAATAAAGGTTAAATCTGGCGGTGCCAATGATAGCCTTAAATTAGGCTTCATATCAGCAGGTGATGTCGACTGGTTATGGAGCAAGCAGCTGGACGATTACTTTAATATAAATCCAGGCTCTACTGGTACTATAAGCGTACCTATATTGAGTGTGCCAGGTTTAGTTGATCACATGGAAGATCATGACCTTTTGGACGTGGTTGTTCAGGACGATTCTAACGTTGATTGGGCCATACTAAAGATAGGTTACGACTAAAACCCTTGGGCGACGGGAAGGGGACCACTTCCCGTCGCCCAAGATAAGATGACCTAAGGTTCATGCCATCCAGGGTTTCCCAAGGAAGGTGAAAAACAGAGGTGATATGATGAATATACAATTTGGATACAGACACACAGCTAGTTTGTCTGGCTGGTCGATAGATATCAGTATTATTATAGCTCTTTCTCTTCTGGTTACTGGGAGTCTGGGCGGAATAGCTGCGGGTGCTCCTGACCTTGTAATGGAAGACTTGGGGATAACCCCGCTTAATCCGGAACCTGGGCAACAGGTAGAAGTCTCAGTCCAGGTATTGAACCGCGGCTCTGATGACACCCGCAGGTTTTACGTCCGACTTTACGTAAATGGAGAGCGGCAGGATTATAAACCGGTAACTTTTGGTCTGGATGCCGGTGAAGCCGATACTATAGATTTCACCTGGACCGCCCAGCCGGGGCAGAACGAATTGAGGGCCGTGGCAGATGATCCATTCGACAAAGTAGCTGAATCGAATGAAGACAACAACGACGAAACTCTGGTTGTCATGGTTAACAGACCGGCGGCAGGTACTGCAGCCACTAACCTAAATATTGCCGTCGTGAGATTCGAGGACAAAAGCAACTCGGGCCTTGTCAACTTAAGCAACGGCTTGGCGGACATGTTAACGGAGAAATTGGCTAATACTGGCTTCAACGTTCTTGAAAGGCGGAAGATAGAGAGGATATTGTTCGAACAGCAGTTCGACCCCTCGGATAATTCCGATCTAGCGCAAGCTTCTTTCCTGGCTAATGCGGACGCGATAGTTGTCGGGAGCGTTAATGATATCGATATAAGTGAATCCAGGATAAACCTGGGCTTCTTGTCAGTCACTGGGGCCACGGTTAACGTCAACATGAGCTATCGGGTAATGAGTGCTTACACGGGGGAAATTCTTTCCGCTGGTTCCGCAACAGGTAAAGCCGAAGGGCAAACCAGTGCGTCTTTCGACCTGGGAGTAGTGATCGGTTCCGTATCACAGATAAGTACTAACGTGTGTACAGGAGGATTCAGGACCGATAAGAAAGTCTACTCCCCGGGAGAAGTAATTACTGTAGGTTATCTGGACCCCAACCCACCATCTTCCTTCACGATACAGTTTTTCGACCCCGCGGGCTTTTCTATAGGGCCACCAATTTTTTCAAACTATAAATCAAGCACCTTTTCCAGCAGTTGTGTTACCTGGAGCTGGAATCCGTCATCATATTTAACTCCGGGCAATTACACTCTGAAGCTTTACGATTCCTGGGGCAATCAAATTTCTGGCACAAATTTTACGATAGTTGCTGGAACAGACCCTCCGGCCTGGGTAGATCAGATCACGGTTGGAACAAAAGAATTTTCCGATAGCGTCGTTGGCGAAGCCGTAGAAAAAACCATGTCCACCGTTTCAGCAAAGCTGGCAGGAACATTAAATGACTCGGCGTCGACATTAGTTGCCCAGAAAGGCGATATATCCGGAGATGGGAATGGTGGTAAGAAACACCAGGAGCTAACTTGCCGTGTTATTTCACTTGCCGGCAGCAATAGCAATATAGTTATTCTCGGCGGGGTAACTGGAAACTGTGGCAGAGGAGAAGGAGTAAAGATAGACGACATCTTCCATATATACTCGGCCGAGGCCGTTACGGATCCAGATTCCGGTGAGTTGGTCGAAGTAATTCCCGAAACAGAAGACCCAAAAGGTAAAATCGTTATTCTTAAAGTCTTCGATATGGTATGTCGAGGCAAAATTATGGGTAGTTTCGAGGTAAACGTAGGGGATATGGCAATTCCAGAATAAACCCGACAGCTCAAGTTAAGTATCTATCGTATTTATTTGTATTTTTTTGAACATCGAAACCCCCAGACAGTCTTAGTCTGGCTGTCCATGGTTTTCTCCTAATATACGCCCCACAATATGTCCGCTCCGTACCTTGAGCGAGGTGTT
>CAZENJ010000180.1:0-1523 GCA_964513485.1 uncultured Thermotogae bacterium
CTTTGTTCTTGATGAGTGGATTTTTTGTATCTATTTTGATCGGGACCGAGTTCTGCTGCTTCGGGGCGATAGGGATCTTAGCATCGGTCGTGTTGTTTATCATCATCCTTTACTGGATATTATTCACTCTTCCGATATTGGCACTGGATGACAAAAGTATTTTAACATCCATATCAGAAAGTCGAAGTCTTAGTAGATCTAGAGATGGAACTTTTAAATTTACGATCGCTGTTTTAACCATGTATTACATATTGAACATGACTTTCTTCTATCTTCCCTCGATGGCCTGGTCAGCATCATTTTTTAAAACTAGTATCTATCATTTGATTTTACAGGTAGGACTTCAAGGATTTGTGGTTTTTTTACAGTTACTGGTCCTAGCTTTTACATTCATATGTATAACTGTACACTATCTGAAGATAGGTGGAGAAAATGAGAAAGGTGTTTTTTAGAATCAGTGCTTTTCCAATCTTCTCAATAAATACGAATACTGTTCTGAAGAGATCCTAAATCCTACACTGATGATTTCATCAAGTATGTCTCTTGATTGATCTTTGGTTAGATATCCTTCTTTATAGGCTCTGAGAATTACGTATAAAGTCCCCTTAACTTCCAAGCCAAAACTTTTAGCGATCTGTCTAGCTGCAGCATCATCTATCAACAATAACGGACCATCTTTTTCCCTAGCAAGTTTGATCACTGCAGTTTCACCCTTGTCTAATTCTGTAGCATGTTCAACAAGTTTTTCATCGCTTCCTAGATCCTCTATACTAATCCATCCTTTTTCTATTTGTTCTTCTACTACAAGAGCATCTGAAAAACCTTCTTCTTTTCCTTTTACAACAACTTCTTCATATACCTCTTTAGGTATAAGAATAGAATCAAATAATTTTTTCAACAGTTTTAAACTACCTGATTTGGCTAGATAAATAAGTGGTGTTGCATTTGAAATAACGGTCAATCTTAGTCCTCCAGAGCTTTTAGATCTTCTTCTAGTTCTCTTTGTCCATATTGAACCTCTATCTTTCTCTCTTTGAGTTTCTCGACCATTTCCCAAAGTGAGACATTTGCTATAGTAGCAGCTTTCCATAGTGTGACTTTTCCCTCTTTGTATAGTTGTAAAGCTAACTCTATCCGTTTTTCCTTCAATCCCTTTTCTAATAGTTCTCTTATCACTTCAGATGTAGGTTTTGATTCTTTTTCAGAGAATTCTAACAAGCTCTTTTCGAGGTCATCCGGTATCCTAACAGACATCACTTTTGACATATTAATCCTGTAATACAATGTATGTTTTTGTATTAATTAATCTTTTCGTTGATCGTATTTAAAAAAAAGTCAAAAAGAGAAAATAAAGGGTTTTAGAGACCTAATCCTTGCCTCTTCTTTTCGATATGATCTTCTATACCGTCGGCTATATCAACAGGATCGTCTCCAACTGCCAGTTTTCCACCGGTCAGATCTTCGACATCATCTGTCAGCAGTTTGACCACGTTCTCACTGCCAGTCACTGGTGGTGTTGGAGA
>CAZENJ010000180.1:1563-2805 GCA_964513485.1 uncultured Thermotogae bacterium
TAACTGCGACCGGTAACTGAGTTGGATCGACGTCTAGTGCGTCTGCTACGGTACTGACAAGGTTTATCAGTCTACCAGTGTCGGTACATGTGCCGAAGCTCAGAACGGGTGGTACTCCTAAAGCGTTACAAACTGCTGAAAGACCGTCTCCAGCTTTCTCGATAGCATCTGTACTGGTAAGTCCACCTACTTGAAGACCTGCGTTTCCACATCCTGCACTTAAAACCAGAATATCTCTTTTGATCAGTTCTTCAGCAACTTGATTCGTAAGTATATCCTGTCCACCGTTCTTCAGGGTAGTACAGCTGACTAGAGCAACTATTCCTTTGATATTTCCGTTCTGTATGTGTTCTAACAATGGGTCCAATGAACCACCGAGGGCTTCCACAACAGATTCAGGTGAGAATCCTGTTGTAATTTTCTGTTTGTGGTCGGGAACGTTAGTTTCTTTACCTTCCCTTTCCTTGTAGTTCTCTATCGCTCTATCGATTATTTTCAAGGCCTGTTCTTCAGCTTTTTCTGGATCGTAGTTGATATCATGTTCAACACCAGGAATATTTACTAATTTGGTCACAGGGATGATCTTCGAATTATATTTCTCTGCATATTCTCCAGCGGTTGGGACTGTACAGTTCATATCTGCAACGAAGGCATCGACTGTACCAGTAGCTAGAACGTACTCTTCGTTGAGCCAGTTACCTGTTAATCCTACGAAAACATCATCTGTGTCGAACCTCTGCATAAGTTCCTGTCCAGTTTCGATCGATCCGATGATATGTATACCCTCAGCACCAGCTTCTCTTGCTTTTTCTTGGACTTCATCTCTATGAGCCACCTGTATCAAAGCTGCACCCATAAAGGGTTCATGTCCGTTCGGTAATATATTTACGTAATCTGGGTCCAATATCCCCATATCGACTTCTGCTTCATGTGGTTTAGCGGTACCGAACAATATGTCCTGCACCTCTTCTAATAATGTTAGTGAACCATAGGATGTTGCTAACCCCATCCTCAAACCTTTCAAAGCCATGCTTTGATAATCGCCATCAACATTTGTCATCACACTGGTATTTACATCCATGAATTCATGTAACGGTCCACCGGGCAATATGTTCAATTCTTTCCATTTTTTCTTTCTAGATTCAGGAGCGTACTTTTCCATCACCACTGAAGGCTCTTCGCTATCTCTGTTTATCTCTTGGATCATGAATTCTGCAAGATCCTTAGCTAATTCATCGGTAT
>CAZENJ010000181.1:0-2792 GCA_964513485.1 uncultured Thermotogae bacterium
ATCCTCGTGACCTCCTCGCGGCAGTACGGTCGCTTCCCGGCCGAGAAGTTCGCGGAGGCGGTCGGGGCCCGCGCCCGCACCGGGCGGTTCATCCCCGGGACGCTCACCAACCCCAAGTACGAGGGGTACATCGAGCCCGACGTCGTGGTCGTCACCGACCCGATCGGCGACGCCCAGGCCGTCAAGGAGGCCATCACGGTGGGCATTCCGGTCATCGCGATGTGCGACTCGAACAACGCGACCAGCAACGTCGACCTGGTCATCCCGACGAACAACAAGGGCCGCCGGGCGCTCTCGGTGGTCTACTGGCTCCTGGGCAACGAGGTCCTCGACCGGCGCGGCGCGGAGCCCGCCTACGCACTCGAGGACTTCCAGGAGAACGAGATCTAGAGCGACTACAGCGTTTTTGACCGTGGGGGTCCTGGCAGGGACAATGGCAACCTCGAGTGCCCCCGGTAAAGTGTATCTCTTCGGGGAACACGCGGTGGTGTACGGCGAGCCGGCCGTGCCCTGCGCGATCGAGCGACGGGCGACGGTAACCGTCGAAGCGCGACAGGACGAGCGCCTGCGGGTGAGCGCGAGCGACCTCAGCCTCGACGGGTTCACCGTCGAGTACGACGGCTCGACCGACGGCACCCCGGAGGTCGACGTCACCGAAGAGCTGGTGCAGGCGGCCATGGGCTACGTCGACGAGGCGATCGACCACGCCAGGGACGCCGCCGAGGCCCCGGACGCGGGCTTCGACGTCGAGATCGAGAGCTCGATCCCCCTGGGGGCCGGGCTGGGCTCCTCGGCGGCGGTCGTCGTCGCGACGATCGACGCGGCGGCGCGGGCACTCGGCGTGACCCTCGAGCGCGAGGAGATCGCCGACCGCGCCTATCAGGTCGAGAACGCCGTCCAGGAGGGCCAGGCCTCGCGGGCGGACACCTTCTGTTCGACGATGGGCGGCGCGGTGCTGGTCGAAGGCACGGAATGCCGGCAGCTCGAGGCTCCGGATCTCCCGTTCGTGATCGGGTACGACGGGGGCGCAGGCGACACGGGTGCGCTGGTGGCAGGCGTTCGCTCGCTCCGCGAGGAGTACGACTTCGCCAGGGACACCGTCGAATCGATCGGCCAGCTGGTCGAGGAGGGGCTGGCGGCCCTCTCGACCGAAGACCGCGAGGAGCTGGGGCGGCTCATGGACTTCAACCATGGCCTGCTCGGGGCCCTCGGGGTCTCCTCGCGGTCCCTCGACGCGATGGTCTGGGCCGCCCGGGAGGCCGGCGCGACCGGCGCGAAACTCACCGGCGCGGGCGGCGGGGGCTGTATCGTCGCCCTGGACGACACCGACGCGACCTCGACGGCCCTCGAGTACTCGACGGCCTGCGTGGAGACCTTCAGGGCGAACCTGGACACCGACGGCGTCCGGCGGGAAGCATGACCGCGCCGCCAGTGGTGCTCAAACTCGGCGGGAGCGTGATCACCGAGAAAGACCAGCCGGAAACCGTCGCCACGGATCGCCTCGAACGGGCGGCCGCGGCGGTCGGCGAGTATGCTGGCCCGCTCGTGCTGGTCCACGGTGGCGGATCCTTCGGTCATCCGGCCGCCGAGGCAGCGGGGGTATCCCCGGAGGCGGGCACGCGTGACGCGACGGCCGTCCGTGAGATTCACGCCGCGATGGGACGGCTGAACGACGCGGTCCTCGACGCCCTGGAGGCGGCGGGAGTGCCGGCCCTCCCCGTCAGACCGCTGTCGACCGGGTTTCGCGAGGAGAGCGACGAGCTCGCCGTCGAGACGGGCGCGATACGGGCGATGATCGAGGAAGGCTTCGTGCCCGTTCTGCACGGGGACGTCCTCACCTCGCGAGGAAACGGTGCGACCATCGTCAGCGGCGACGAACTGGTCGTCGCTCTCGCTCGAGACCTGGGGGCCGCCCGGGTCGGGCTCTGTACGACCGTCCCGGGGGTCCTCAACGACGCGGGCGAGGTCATTCCAACGATCGAGAACTTCGAGGCGGTCGCTGACCTCCTCGGGGGGAGCGCGGCGACGGACGTCACCGGCGGCATGGCCGGGAAAGTCCGAGCGTTGCTCGCCCTGGAAACCGACGCCCACGTCTTCGACCTGGACGGGCTGGCTGCGTTCCTGGACGGTGGGGCCCCGGGAACCACGATCCGCGACGGGTGACCGGATAATCAGGTGCTTTATAGGAGAAGAAGGCGTTAGGCCACATAACGCAGGCGGACCCACCGCCACGGGGCCGACGGCTGCAAGACGCCGGGGCCAGGCGGTGACGGGTGTTTGCGTACTGAGCGGGCCCATTCGGGCTTTCAGTGATCCACAATGGAAATCGAAATCGCGACAATCGGCGGTTACGAAGAAGTCGGACGGCAGATGACTGCGGTGCGGGCCGGCGACGACGTGGTGATCTTCGACATGGGGCTGAACCTGTCGAAGGTCCTCATCCACGACAACGTCGAGACCGAGCGGATGCACAGCCTCGACCTGATCGACATGGGCGCCATCCCGGACGACCGGGTGATGTCCGACCTGGAGGGTGACGTCCAGGCCATCGTGCCGACACACGGACACCTCGACCACATCGGCGCGATATCGAAACTCGCCCATCGCTACGACGCCCCCATCGTCGCCACCCCGTTCACGATCGAACTCGTGAAACAGCAGATCGAGGGCGAGTCGAAGTTCAACGTCGAGAACAACCTCGTGAAGATGGACGACGGGGAGATGATGTCGATCTCGGATCGAGTCGACCTGGAGTTCGTCAACGTCTCCCACTCGATCATCGACGCCATCAA
>CAZENJ010000182.1:0-2787 GCA_964513485.1 uncultured Thermotogae bacterium
TTACCTTAATTCCGGTAAGGCTGCCTCACCTGTTTAATGGTAAATTATATTTCCAGGTTACATTTCTCATCTGGGTGCTGGACCAACTCTAGCTGGCGAAATTGGTCCCTAGTTCAAATATAATTTACAACCCCCAGGAAGAATCGCCGAAATTGGGTTCTTAGAAAACCGGCATAAGTTTTGTTCTTTTATTCCGAGCCCTCTTCCAGCTCTTCGGCCGCCCGCTTCTCGGCTCTTTCCTGAATTTCCTCGGCCCGCTTTTCAAATTCAGTCCTCGCTTCCTCGGCCTTTTTGGAGAGTCCTTCGACGAGATCTTCTCCTCTTCCTTCTTCAAATTTTCCCTCCTCCAGGTCGGGGAAGCCGTCTTCACCGGCAACACCCATAATGCTGCTTACTGCCCCCAGTACATCTGCGGTTCCAGAGGGGACTATTAGCTTTGATGCTCTTCCATCCGCCAGTTCCTTCATGGCTTCGTAGGCCTTTAGGGTGAGGATACCCTTTGTCGGTTTGCCTTTGTGGTAGGCACCGAATACGCCCTGAATGGCGTTTGCCTCACCTTCGGCCTCGGTGATGTATTCGTAACGTCTTGCATCGGCCCTTTTTCGGCGGGCGTTTGCCTCACCTTCGGCTTCCAGAACTTCTGCTCGCTTGCTTCCCTCAGCCTTCAATATCGCCGCCTTTTTGCTACCTTCGGCCTCAAGGACGTCCGCCCTTCTCCGCCTTTCCGCTTTTAGCTGCTGTGCCATGGCGTTCTTTACGTCGTCGGGGGGCGTAATCTCTCTGATTTCTACCTTCGTTACCCTGACTCCCCACTTATCCGTTTCCTTATCTAGAGTATTTAATAATTTTGAATTTACTTTTTCCCTCGATGAAAGGGATTGATCCAGGTCCATTTCGCCGATCTCGCTTCTCAGGTTGGTCTGGGCCAATCTTACGGCTGCCTGTTCGAAGTTTTCTACCTCGTATTCTACTTTTTTTGCGTCGGTCGGTTTATAATAAACAATTGCGTCAACTGTTACGGTCGCGTTGTCCTTCGTAATAACGTCCTGACGTGGTACATCCAGCGTCTTTTCCCGCATATCGATCTTTCGGACTTTCTGGACAAAGGGAAAGATAAAGTGCAGCCCGGGTTCGTAAGTCTGGGAATACTTGCCAAAGGTCTCCAGCAGGCCTTTTTGATACTGGCGTACCAGTACGGTCGCCCAGGACCCAAATACCAGTACGAAAACAATCGCGGCTAAAACTACAATAAGCGTAGTCATTTTAAACCTCCTCGCGGTTAGGTTCTTCGTCTAGATTATCGCCGTCAATTCCGTCGACGACAAGCGAAGTGCCCTCGACGCTTTTGACCACGATTTCTTTCTCCGCCTCAATCGGGACTCCAGTTACGGACTCGGCTCGCCATTTTTCCCCGTTGACGACTACCACGCCTTCTCCGGTTGCGGGGTCAATTTTTTCCTCTACGATTCCTTTCTCTCCGATTAACCGGTCGGCACCGGTTTTCAGAGTTTCCCGGGAGCTAGAGTAAATATCAAATTTCCATGCCATGTATGCGGCAATCCCGGTCCCAACTACGAACGTGACGAAACTGGCAATTTCACCCTGGATGAAGGGCAGGAAATCGATCAGGCTTGCTAGAAGCGCTCCGAATCCCACGGTACCGAAGAAAAAAGTAGCCGTATTCATCTCTATAATCAGCAATCCCAGTCCGGCAATAAACCACAACCAGGCGGGTATCAGCTCCATTTGGGTCACCTCGTTTGGAAGTTATAATGCAAAAGTTTTTGGTCGAATATTTACGCTTTTTGGTTCAACCAGATTCCAGGCTGAATCCGCCAGTAAATAGAGCGACCCCGATATCGTAGAATGACCACCAAGCACCACCGGTTTTTCCGCTTCCGCTGCAGCTCGGGTAAGTTTGTTCAAGTAACCGGTCGCGACTCCTTCCGGTTGCAATAGATCGGAAGCAAACCTGTCCTTACGGGAAGGCCACTCCCCGAGGAAATCTAACAATACTCGTGTATCCAGAAATAGTCCGGTTCCTTTATCGAGCAAGACCTGGAGAAACCCTTCCGGTCCGTATTCTTCGAACAGCTTGCCGGTTAAGTAGGAGCGACTTCCTCCGGTAGCCCGGCCGTAACTCCCTCTGCCTTCGGATAATACATCGACGTGACAGGCTGCGGATTTCTCCAGTTTCGACCAGGTCGCGGCTCCGACCCGCCCGGCAATAACCAGTCTGGATTCCTGATCGGTGAACTGGGGCAGGATTTCTCGTATTCTGGTTCCTCTCCAGCTCAGGCCGGAAACGTGCTCGGAGAGTTCGCCCGGCGGGAGGCCGGAGAGTTTGATCGGTAGCAGATCCGCGGGTGTATCAAGGTCCAGTTCGGTTTTGGCGCACCGCTTCATTTCAAACGGCTTCAGTTCGGCCTCCCGGGTCAGCCAGCCAAGTTCATTGTCCTTCTCCGGTGGGTCAAGTTCCAGCAAAGAATTAGCCGGAGTGAAGCCAATCATGTCGGTAGAGTAGAAGTTATTTGCCAGTGAAACGTTATCCTTCTCTTGGATAAAATTGACTATTCCGGCAAGTTCTTCCTCTCGGAAGAGGGGACCACTTCCCCCACCGAGGTAAAAAAGGTTTTTTACGCCGTACTCATCTATCTTTGAGAATAGCTCATTTCCGAAATGAAACCCGTCGCCCGAGTTTATGACCTCCAGCCCGGGGTAATCAGTGAAGTCCTGACTCAGCAGACTGGGTGAATTTGTAATCAATAAATGCCTTTCCACGGCCGG
>CAZENJ010000183.1:0-2747 GCA_964513485.1 uncultured Thermotogae bacterium
GAGATCTGGACCCATGCCGCCCTGTCGGGGGCAAAGAAGGTGGGAACGAAGGTCCTCCTCAGGGCGATTCATCATTCGGACCTCTGGGAACTGCCCCTTGAGCGCTTCCCCTTCCTGGAGAGGTGGCTCAAGCCGGGTATTTGACTTACGGGACCGTTCCAGAACGGGGCTGGATTAGGTTTACATGTAGGATGATTCAAGCAGTAGAAGGGAGGACCGGTGCTAACCTCATCCTAACCTCCCCCTTATAATATTAATAGGAGCTGCTTGGCCTCTACCCAGTTTTGGGAGGTGAAACCATGGAAGTCGAGTTCAGAGTGGAGTCGGGACATTTGAGTCGGGACGATCCGGCCCTGGAGCCGGCAATCGAGGAATATACGTCCTCCCTGTGGCCCTTTGGTCGCAGAAGCAAGGCCCACCGGAAGTTGAAGGAAAAACAGCAAAAGCTGCTGGAAGAACACGGTATCGAGGAAGTAGCCGAGCTCAGTACCAAAATCCTTAAGGTAAAGGACGTGGAGACCGAGGAGGAAGCCTGGGAGGTAATCAACTCCTTCAAGGCTGATCTGGATCAGTTCTACCGGGAGGAGTTTGATCTCAACGCGCCGATGAAGGTCGGCCTCAATCCGGAGAAGCACCCTCATTAATTTGGTTACTGGTAAAACTTACCGGCACCCTGGGAAATCCGGTGAGAATACCCCTATTCGGCCCTACCCTGGGTCCGCTGGAGGGATCAAAACCGCTCTATAAGGCTTTCAGGTCATGCTATAGCGTCGGATGATAGGGTGTTATAGATAGGTAAACTGTTGATATTGTTGCTCTTAGAACACCCTGTGGTAGGTGATTCTAGGAAGCATAATTTTACAACTTGTAGCAAATATTAAAAATTACTGCTTTGGAGAGGTTACTTGTAATGACTAGCTAAAAAACCCAAATACCATTTGTAAGGTTTCATCAATCTTATTTATCTGGTTCACGTCTAAGTGACCTGCACAATTATTTCCTAAACGCTCCTTATCAATAACTCTAACTTGATGACAGAGTGCAACCGTATCACCGGATATTTGTAAATTATCTGTGTTTATCCTTACTGCCGTTCTCATTTCTGCAGTGTCCAAGTTCCCGGTACAAGGGACAATTATGGTGGTGGTTGCTATTTCATTTATTAGATCATCTTGAACAATTATAACTGGCCTTCTATTACGCTGCTCATGGCCACTACCTTCTAGATTTACCCAGTAAACCTCGCCTTTCTTCATTCCACATTACTGGCTATCTATCTTCTCAAGTTCTTCGTTATACTTCTCTAGTCCCATATTAGCTAAGTTCTTGTCGAAGTCAGCGAATTTATTGTAAGCTCTTTTCATCTTTTCTTTGTCAATATAATCTGATTTTTCTTTACTTAATAACTCCCAGTCAATTTCCATAACAGGTATGATGGTATCAGGTGTACTAGAGGTATTTGTGGCAGCTATAGCAGAACTTTTTACTTTGTATTCGGCAATATATTTGCTATCTTCCATATTTGTTTTCATAAGACCTCCTAATATAGCATTATTTTTCTGTGGTGTTCCAACCTAAGGATCTAACTTGCAAACCCAATTGTTCGTTTTTAGTTTTGGGGTCTACTTGTTTATTGATCTTAACTTGCTTCTCAAATGCAGACCTTAGTGATGTATCCTCGATCAAGGCAATAGGCAATTCCTTTTCTATAGGAAGATCTTGGTCTTCATATTGGCTAGGGTCCAACTTTCCTTCTAGTCCTATTTCATCCTTATATTCTGTATATAGATCCCAAATAAGCTCTTCCAATTCTTTTTCTGCTTTCGTTACTTTTAACCCTAAATTTTTAGCTTCCCTACGACTGATTTTATAACCGTGGTAGTAAAGTTTTTCCGCTAGATCCTCTATTATTTGGGGGATAGCACGCTCTTCCTCTTCCCCTATCATGTGCAGATTAAGAAGCTTGTTTGCTAAAAGACGAATTAGCTCGTGAGTTCGGTAAACTGTGCCGATAGCTAATGGGTGTAGGTTTTCAACTAATTTTGTCAGAATGGTTGTAATGTCCGTTTGGTCCTTTATATCCATTTTCTCCTTAGCCAAGTTAATATAACCATAGACATCTTCAACCCGTACGGGGGTCTTCTTGGTCTCCTGTTGACCTGGGTTTGGAGGATTAAAATCTGAACCGATTGAGGGGTCAATAGGAGAAAGTTCTGCCAAAGGGTTCATCACAATTTCGTCTGCTCCTAATGCTAATAAGGTAGCTGCGCTATGAGCTTTATAGGGAATTAGCACAGAAAAACGATCGCAATATTCACGTAACAAATTAACGATTCTCCAAGGAGCAGTTGTTTGTCCACCTTGGCTGTATAAAAACAAGTCTAGATTATCTACTGGATCGATTTTTTTAAGGTGTTCATAAAATATTGGTACTACGTCTCCAGCAATTTGGCCGTGTAATTGATTGGGCTCCCGATCCGAGGTTATATATACCAATACTTTTGAATCTCTTTCTTCCTCTATTTTTTTTATTAAACTCTCTTTTTCACTCATTCTACTAAATATTATAGGCATCACGAGAGATAACTAAAAGCTCTCTCGATAATAAATTATGTTTGGACTATCACAGCTTGCTATCTAATTCGTAAAACGCACAGCTATCCGGATATCTGATCTGTTTACGCACAGTCAAAAGCTAACTGTCTCGAAACGACTTCATCGCCCCCTCCAGCTCCTCATCCACAATA
>CAZENJ010000184.1:0-2726 GCA_964513485.1 uncultured Thermotogae bacterium
TTTTTCTGCAATACAATGAATGCAATTACTAATCTACTTTATCCACTTTATTGAAAACATAAGGGGGGGCAAAACAAAAATTCCTCAGAAGGAAAGATATAGGGTAAGTTTGAGAGTTAGGTGAATTATTAATTGAACCCGGAGTTTTATTGAGGGTTTGCATGCAAAATTGCTTGCCAAAGACACACCCCAGTTTTGGTTGTGATTCAGGTTGTTGTCCCCTTTCCTATTCATTCATTTGATAAAAATGTGGCCTCCACTTTCCCACTTGTATTGTGAAAACCACAGCCAACTAGCCAACCAAGAAGAATCCAGTAAAGAAATGACACTCCCCTCCAATAATAGAGCGGCCAATAGCGGCCCTGGGAAAAGAAAAGGGCCGGACCCTAACTAACCTAAAGAACTAATAAAATGCTCAAAATTTTTACGATAATTTCTCGGCTTTCACTTTTATCTAAAAAAACCGGTCATGCCTAACTACTTCTAGGAATAATTCGTCCGTCCTCGGTTATCGTAACTTTTAGCCTTGTATTCATGCTCTGTCCTGAATCTATCATGAGTATGTAAGGGCCGCTCAGTTTGTCAAAATCTACCAACCAGTCTTCTGCATCAAACGAGTAAGTATAGTATTCTTCCTGGTTATCGTAAGGTAATTCCTGAACCAAAAGTATATCGCCGGACGGTTCGGGCTCAGCTACTGTAATTGTAGTATAAAGCCCGTTTATTTGTCGCCCATTAGTTGGGTAATACAGCCGCATATACAGGATAGAATTCCTCAGGAAACCCTTGTACTTCGGGCCCTGCAGGTGAAGTTTATACACAGACGGTGGACTCAGATTCTGAACGTTAATACTTACCGGACCGACCATGCCCCCCGCTTTACCCGCAACTTTTGGCTCCGGTGGTCTTGGGTTGTACGATTGTGCTTTCTCCCAGGCATAGTTTATTTTACCCATACCCCCGTTATCTCTTATGTAATTTTTCGCATCGTGAATCCCCATTCCCATCCTCCTGCTCACGATTTCTGCGTCACTCAGCTCAGGACCACGCCTGGGATTCATCAATATCACCGTCAACTTTCCTTCTTTTTTTGAACTCAGTTCTGCTTGCGCCACTACAGTGGATCCGTTACTTCCAGTGTTTGCATTTGATAGATTTATTTCTTTCGAAGTATTTTCCCTTTTTGCAGGTTGGTTTTCTCTTCCTTCTTCATTTGTACCTTCACCTTCTACCTCTAGTTCTTCCCTTAATTTCCCTTCAGCATCTACGAGTACCACTTTTGTCTCCTGATCCGGTGTGGATGTTATCGACGTCACGTCCCCTCTAGTCCAATCCAGGTTCAAAAATACCTCGTGACGTTTGGCAAGCTGTGATAAACTTATCTCACCCAAACTGTCTACGTTGATTTCCTTATTGTATAACTTATCGCTCAGGGCCTGAACCGCTGCTTCCCCCCGTTTTCCTTCGATTTCAAGCTGGATACCGGGATTTTTCAGAACAGTAGAAACTCGCATTCCACCCAGGCTTTCAATTGATCCACCGTTTTTTACTTCTTGCATGGTGGTCAGCGACGTGGCGGAGCCGTTTTCACCTGAAATTTGCAGCCTTAAACTTCCTTTTTTAATGTTTCCGTTTAAGGCAATATCTCCTTTGCTGATAACTTTTCCTTGATTGCGATATTTTTCCGTCAAGTTTTTAATCTCTGCAAACCCTTCACTGCCTTCTACGTTTATCGTCACATCTTCCCTACCCGCCAGCCGATCCAAGTTGATTTTTCCAAGGCTTTCCAAAACTACCGTACTTTTATAGTTTTTAGTTATTATTTCCGAGACTGCACTTCCCGAATAGCCGGTCGTTTCAACCTTAACTCCATTATGATTCACGGTTTGGAGTATATTGAACCTTCCTTCGCTTTTCATGCTCAGGTAATCCTTGAAGCTACCATTAAACATATTGGTATTTGTCACGGCGTTTTCACCAGAAGCATGCATTATAATAGGGCGCTGATCAACGAACTGAACATGTATATTCGAATTTTTCGG
The DNA here is from genome assembly GCA_964513485.1 of uncultured Thermotogae bacterium. GTDB lineage: Bacteria > Bipolaricaulota > Bipolaricaulia > M55B111 > M55B111 > JAGXLP01. The sequence continues at coordinate 2,043 of CAZENJ010000184.1, forward strand.
TGACGTCTTAAATTCGTAGACCCTCTTTGCTTCAACAGGTGAAAACCCAATGACAACCACGCTAATTACCAGGCATATTAAGAAAACCCTTTTCATCGCTTACCTCCTAAAATATTATCCAACATTATATAGTGGTTATTTTCTTCTTAATTTTACATCTTAGTCAAAAAATTTAATGGTATTTGAACAGTTAATAATTCTCAATGTTTTAAGAAACCTTAAACTAAATTTAAACTTATCTATAAATTTTTATAACTAAGATGAATTAATAATGATCAATTACAAATTGGGAGTTTGCTTCCAGGTTGTCAAAAATCGATTGAATATCAATTTCACCCTTTCCGACAACCCTTACTTCCGTATTGATTTCTGCGTATCCAGCTTTACCGCCAAAAAAGAACGTCGTGTCTCCCTTGCTCCAACCATTCATGTTAGCAAGAAAAATATCTTGACCCGGACCCGGGAAAGAACCATAAGAATAGCTTTCTATAGTAGCTGTATCTGATCCCGTAACTCTCCTAAGGGTAGCAATATCACCGACTATAAAAGAATAAGGTGGTTGGAAAGAACCGAATTCCCCCAATTGTTCAATTTTAAAGTTGCCAGAGGCGGTAGCTAGTAAATTGTTAACCCCACCAAAATTTTCGTTAAATAGCAAAGAGCCATTCCTGGATTGAATAAGAA
>CAZENJ010000185.1:0-2704 GCA_964513485.1 uncultured Thermotogae bacterium
GTTTGGAGGCTCCTACGGGGGCTACAGCGTCTACATGCAGATGGTCAAGTACCCGAAACTATACGCCACGGGAGTGGCGTGGGTGGGCATAACGGATCTTCACAAACTGCACGAAGGTGATATGCCCCACTTCCAGGCCATGCTTGAAGAAGAGATGGGCGATCCCGAAGAGAACCATGATTTATGGAGGGAAAGGAGCGCCATTGAGCATGCCGAGAAGATGAAAAGACCACTGTTGATAATTCATGGGGTAAATGATCCCCGATGCCCTATCGAGCAAGCGAGGATATTCAAGGAAAAACTGGAAGATATGGGCTGGGAAGAGGGTGAGGACTTCGAGTACGAGGAGCTCGGAGAAGAAGGTCACGGCAGCACCGACATCCGACAAAAAATACGTGTCTTTAAGATAATGGAAAATTATCTCGGGCGGAGATTATAAGAGCATTATACGTCGAAAACTTCTGCTTTTAGGACGGGTCGAAGCGAATCAAATATCCCGCCCCATGGTTGAGGCATTTAACGAACTTAGCTGCTGCTGGGTCTCGCGTTTTTGCTGTAAGTAGTTGTTGGTTTTGAATTAGGTTTTTCTACATGCCCCGGCCTGTGGGCGGGGTTCTTGACTTTACTTAGAAGGCCTGGTGCATTTACAGCGCCCAACAACCGGGGAATCGTTAGCAGAAGCATCCCCTACTCTATCAAAGTCCAGCTGCGTCAGGAAGCTTCCCGGTGGACACCATGGGCCGATATTCCCATGGCTCATGTAAGGACCGACTTCTTGCCAGGACGACCATCCCCAATTTTTAAACTGCCAACCGGGAAAAGTACAGCATTTGGCTCTGCCGACTACGGGGCCGTTATGATCTCCGTGTGAGGTATCTCCGTCTAAATCAAGCTGCGTTAAGAAGCTCCCTGAAGGACACCAATCTCCAATCTGGAAATGACTCCTGTTGTAACCGATTTCCCTCCAAAAACAGGTTCCCCAGTTATTTGTTTCCGCTCCGCAAAGTTTGCAGCATCTTGATCTCCCCACTACGGGACTGTCCGCTCCTCTCGCTCCTCGCACTCCGTCAAGATCCAGCTGCGTCAAAAAGCTTCCCGGTGGACACCATGGGCCAAGGTCCCCATGGCTTTTGTGCGGACCGATCTCCTGCCAGGAGCAGGAACACCAGCTAGATACCTTTCCGGTTGCACCAATTATGTTAAAATTATTCTGACTGCCGTCTCCAGCAATATAGTGCACTTTATTTTTTGAGTACCCCTTGATCCGTATCCTCCCCTTGTTCGTGACTACGAGGGGAGTCCAGAGGTGTGAATTCAGACCTCCTTTTGTGTTTATTCCTCTAGCGATGGTTTTCCACGACCTTCCCCCATCAGTCGAATAATCTATATCCACTGACCTTATCCCGGACCCCCAGATGAACCAGGTAACTTTATAAGGGGTAAGTCGGTTAAGCTCTTCTCCCCCATCTGGAGAGAATATCGCCAAATTATCATTGTTTTGATCTCCCCCGGGTCCAGGAATCACCTTGGTAATACCCTCACATTGCTCGTAGTTGTAGTAGTTGAGATAAGTAGGTGTATTCTTATTCGGAGCATCGTATACGATTATTTGCTTTTGTCCCGTATCGGTAACACGATACCCGAAGGCAGCCACGCAGTGTCCCGGCACGCTGAACAACAAAGGACGGCCGCTATTGACTTCGGTTTGGATTTCATTCCAACAGTAGTCGTTACCCTTATCACAGTCTACTTCCTGGAAGGAGAAATCGTAGCCAAAGTTATCCATCATCCACTCTTCTGCACCGGGCCAACTCGATCCATCCGCTCTTCTTCGCCAGGTCCTAGTTTTGGGGTCGATCGCCACATCTATCAGGGTGGGAGCATTCGTACCATCGGGATGATCGAACCAGTGGTCAACCAGGCGACCGTAGCCGGTAAAGCCACCGGTGTTTTTGACGTAGTTGTCGTAATAAGAAAGAACCATCGCCTGGGATGTGGGAACGCACCAGTATGTATAATCTATCATTGGGATAAGTTGCCATTTGTGTACCCTCCTTTCGTAATCGGCAAAGCCGAGAATAGCCGGTGAAAGGAGAGTTTCTAGTAGAATTAAAATAACTGATAAAACGATGAACAGGGACCAATTGTTTTTTAGGATCTTTTTCACACGCATTTCGCACCTCCTTAAGCGTCGATGCCGCGCCTAATATCGTAAGGTTCGGGGGGACGGCTACCGTTCTTGGCCTTTCCTTTGCTGTCCCGTAATCACCAAAACTTGCCGAGGAAGTCTCAACGCTTGCCGCGGGGTTCTTGACTCGCGGTTGCCTATATAGTTTTTCTTTCTCTAACCACATTATACTTTGTTATCTTCTGGACGGCGATGAAACTTCTGCTTGCAGTTAGGCGGAGTAAATATAGCAGGTTTGGGGCATTTATTGCAGCACCTTCTCTCAATGAGGGAGACGAAAAAAGTACATAAAAATTAAAGGCAAGCAAATTGCGGTTTCAGCTAAATTACCCGGTCGGCACCGTCATTGCCCAGGTAACTCCTATCTCTTAGGACATAATCATATCCCCCCTTCGGGAGTGGGATTCCCGGTGGATAAAAATGATTTCTTCCCTCTAGTTCCTCCCCATTCTAATTTTTATTTTCTGATTTATTGACGTATTATTAAGGCCTAGCTTCAGAGTTTACCGATTCAAA
>CAZENJ010000186.1:0-2703 GCA_964513485.1 uncultured Thermotogae bacterium
GGTCGATCATCATCTGAAGTGCTTTGACGCCTTTCTCGTTATTGATTATTACGTTGCCGTCCTCGTCCAGTATCGAGCCGTCCAGACCCCAGAGAAATTCCAGGTAGTTGGAAAGCATACCCTCGATATTCGCTCCCTGAAAGGTAATGCCACGAAGGTTTTCATCGTCCTCTCCTTCCAGGATTACCTTGGCCTGAGCGATCATCTCGTACCAGGTCTTCGGCGGGTGATCGAAACCGTATTTGTCCAGTAGGTCCTTTCTGTAATAGAACAACAGTGCGTCAGCTGTTCCGGGAATACCGATCAACTTACCTTCGACAGTCAGGGCATTTACGTACCCCTGAAGGAATTTGTCCTCCCATCCTTCCTCGGCATATTTACTCAAGTCCAGCAACCAGTTCGCGCTGGCAAAAGTAGTGGGCCAGACTATATCCATGTTAATGATGTCTGGCGTGGAGCTATTTGCGGCAAATCTTGTCGTGTAGTAATTAAGCTGTTTGCCCGAGGTTCCCGGTAAGGGATTATATTTTACCTGGTCGCCAAATTCTTCCAGGTTTTGCCTGAAGGCCTTTTCTCGATCCGTCCTGCTATCAAAAGCAAATTCAACCTGGTCCTGAGCAAAAACTCCAGCAAATCCGCCGAGCACCAGACCAAATACTAATAGTGAGACTAAAGCAACTTTTTTCATAGGACTACCTCCTGTTGGAATATTGAGCCGGTTCAAATAACTCAAACTGATACAGAGAAACTAGGAATAACCGTTTTACCACCTCCCTTGTTGAATCCGTTTATTGCTGTATAATCCAACTGCTTATTCGCTTCCCCCAATTTCTTCGTAATGCTCCAGGACTATGTCCTTGGTATTCTTTGTATGTCTTCTTACTTTTTCTTCCGCTTCCTGGCAGTTTCCCTCTCTCAGAGAGGCAAATATCTGCTTGTGCTCCTGTATAGACTCTTTTGCCCGTCCGGGTATCTGAACCGAGGAAGACATGAGTATCCTGGCCTGGTAGCGGAGATTTTTTATCATCTTTTTTAATCTATCATTACCGCTAATTCTGCCCAGGAGACCGTGAAACTTGGAATCGTGACTGGAATATTCTTCCAGGTCGTCTTCCTCGAGTGAATCTTCCATCGAGTTTATCAGGTCCCTAAACCTTTTAATACCTCTACTATCTATCTTCTCCGCAGTCTGGCGGGCGGCGAGACCTTCCAGTACCTCTCTCAGATCGTAGATCTCAATTATGTCTTCCCTTGTAATTTCCACGACAAATGCGCCTCGATTCGGGTAGATATTAACCAGATCCTCCCGCTCCAGGCGGCTCAGAGCTTCCCTTACAGGGGTCTTACTGACCCCGAGCTGATCGGCAAGGTACTGTTCTCCCAGTTTGGATCCCGGGGCAAAATTTCTCTTTGTGATATTTTCGAGGAGAATCTCGTAGACGCGATCTGTTTTGTTGGGATAACTTTCCAGTGAAAGAAGTTCGTCGTCCTCGTTTTTTCTCTCTACAGTATCATCTTTCATCTATCTCTTACCCCGCAAATACTTGAAAATTTTTATGGATCGTATATTATTTACTTCGCATAAGATATTATATATAAAAATTTTCCAGTGTCAAGATAGCATTAATCCGGAAGGAACTTTGTCGATTCCGAGCTATGCGAAGTCAAGATTGGCGAAGTAAATCCCTCCGGGGAGTCAGGCGGGAAGGCGAAACCAGTTTCTAAAAGGAGGTTGGGTTCTCATGCAATGAGGTCGACGGCGAAAAGCGTCTTAAAATAGGCTCACAACTTCAATCATATTTGAGGTGAGAATTTTGAGGTACCAAATTTATATCCATGAAGAGAATGACGATGTAGGTGTGGCAATCACCGACCTCGGGGAGGGCGATCAGGTCAAAGCCAAAGTACTAAAGTCAGAGGACACCGTGGAAAAAGAGGTCGGAGTAAAAGAAGACGTCCCCCTGACCCACAAAGTAGCCCTAGTTGATATGGAGAAAGGCCATGAAGTCATCGAGTACGACGAGGTCATCGGTGAGGCCACGGAAAATATCAAAGCCGGAGAACACGTCCACACGCATAATATAAAAAGCATCAAGGTATGAGGTGTTTACGATGAGCAATCACGAATTAAAAGGCTACAGAAGAGAAAACGGGGATATCGGGATTAGAAACCACGTCGTGATTATCCCCGTTGACGATATCTCCAACGCAGCGGTGGAAGGAGTAGCAAAACTGATACCCCAGACAACCCCCCTGCCTCATCCGTATGGAAGGTTACAGTACGGCGAAGACCTGGAACTACTTTTCCGAACCCTTATCGGACACGGAAAGAACCCCAACGTCGGTGCCGCGATCGTTATCGGGATCGAGCCAAACTGGACTGAAAGGATCGTCGAAGGCATAGCGGAAACGGGCAAACCCGTCGAAGGCTTCAGCATTGAAACTCACGGCGACCTGGAAACCATTAAAGAGGCGGCCAACAGAGCGAAAGATTTCGTCCAGAAAGTTTCCGAGACTCCTCGCGAGCCGGTGGAGCTGGGCGAGTTGACCTTTAGCGCCAAGTGCGGAGAGTCCGACACTACGACCGGTCTGGCCTCCAACCCCGCGGTCGGAGTTGCCGTCGATCGCCTGGTTGAAAAAGGCTCTACATTTATCATCGGGGAAACCTCGGAAGTGGCGGGCGCCGAACATATAATCGCCGAG
>CAZENJ010000187.1:0-970 GCA_964513485.1 uncultured Thermotogae bacterium
GGGACTCGGCGGGGGACATCGCCGAGGAGCACTTCGACGACGAGAACCCCGCGGTGATCATGGCCCGCTCGGGTGCCCGTGGTTCGATGCTGAACCTCACCCAGATGGCCGGCGCGGTCGGCCAGCAGGCAGTGAGGGGCGAGCGCATCAATCGGGGTTACGAGGATCGCACGCTCTCGCACTTCGAGCCCAACGACCTCTCCGCGGAGGCCCACGGCTTCGTGGAGAACTCCTACACCGGCGGGCTGACCCCCAAGGAGTTCTTCTTCCACGCGATGGGTGGCCGGGAGGGGCTGGTCGACACGGCGGTCCGGACCTCCAAGTCCGGCTACCTCCAGCGCCGGCTGATCAACGCCCTCTCGGAGCTCGAGTCCCAGTACGACGGCACTGTGCGGGACACCAGCGACACGATCGTCCAGTTCGAGTTCGGCGAAGACGGGACCAGTCCGGTCGAGGTCTCCTCGTCGGTCGATCACGAGATCGACGTCGACGAGATCGCCGACCGGGTGATCGACGCCGAGTTCGAGGACGAGGCCGAGAAGGCCGAGTTCCTCGGTGAACGCGAGCCAGCGACGAATCTGTCTGAACACGGCGAGAGCTGGGAGGTGACACAATGAGCGCCACGCGAGACGACGTCGAGGCCCTGGTCGAGGACACGGAGCTGACCCGACGGCTGAAAGATCAGGTCTACGAGACCATCGAGGATCGGTCGGTCTCGGTCGCGGAGGCCGAGGAGATCGTCGAGGCCGTCGAGGCGGAGTACCTCGCCACGCGGGTGGACCCGCTGGACCCGGTCGGGACGGTCTCGGCCCAGTCGATCGGCGAACCCGGTACCCAGATGACGATGAACACGTTCCACTACGCCGGGGTCGCGGAGATCGACGTCACGCAGGGACTGCCCCGGCTCATCGAGCTAGTCGACGCCCGGAAGGAACCGGACACGCCGATGATGACAGTCCACCTCGAAGAC
>CAZENJ010000187.1:980-2667 GCA_964513485.1 uncultured Thermotogae bacterium
TGGACCCGCTGGACCCGGTCGGGACCGTCTCGGCCCAGTCGATCGGGGAACCCGGAACGCAGATGAGTATTCCGGCCGACGAGGAAGTGCTGATTCGACGAAATGGAGAGACCGAGGTTACGGAAATCGGCTCCCTCGTGGACGGGCTCATGGCGGTCAGGGAGTCCGCTACCGTGGATGGCCACGAAGTCGCGTCGGCACCAGCGGGAATGGAGGTTCCCTCGCTCCGGGCTGACGAGCGGGTCGAGTGGAAACCCTTGCAACAGGTGAGCCGTCACGAAGCGGCTGACGAACTGCTCCGGTTTGAACTCGAATCAGGGCGAACAGTTCGGGCCACGAAAGATCACTCCTTTGTGACTCGATCGGAGAACGAAGTGATTCCCGTTTCGGGGAGTGATCTCACAGAGGGCGACTGGTTGCCGGTCGTTCGTTCCTTCGAGGGCGGCGATACGGATTCCGTTGATCTTCGGGAACACCTTCCAGCCGACGACTACTGGTTTACGTCCGCCCTGACTGATGGGGGAACGAAGACACTTCCAGGCGGGGAGGACCAGATCCGCAACAAACGGCAGGCATTGGAAGCAGGGGAACTCGAAGAACACGCGGTCTATCCGGTACAGGGTACAGTGGGGCTTCCAGAACAGCTCCCACTTGATGAGGAGACCGGGTTCTTCGTGGGCGCATTCCTCGCAGAGGGGAACCTGACGGACCATTACGTGTCCATTTCGAACGTCGATCCGACGTTCCAGAACCGAATTCGGAGCTTCGCAGACCGCTTCGACCTCTCCCTGAACGAGTACGAAAACACCAGCGGCTTCGCACCCGGATACGACATCAGGGTCAACGGCACGATTCTCGCTGACCTCCTTCAAAAAGTTGCTACCGAAAACGACCAGAAGGTCGTTCCGGACTTCGCTTACGGTGCTGGAACGTCCTTCGTCCGTGGTCTGTTGTCGGGGTACTTCAGCGGGGACGGCAGTGTGGGGAAGAACGCGATCCGGGCAAGCTCGACGTCGCCGGACCTGATCGAGGGAATTGCTCTCCTGCTGTCCAGGTTTGATATTTATGCGACGTTTGGATCGGTAGGCACCTCGAAGACGCTTCGTATTCCCAAAAAGTTCGTTCCAAGCTTTGCAGAGCGAATTGGGATGGTTGGGAATCGCGGAGACGAACTGAACACGCTCGCGAGTGATATCGACGCTGACGGTCCGGACAGTACGGACCAAATCCCGAACTTCGGCGAGACGGTAAAGGAACTTGCGAACGCGGCGGGAATCCCGTCACGGCAAATTAACAGCGCACACGACCGCCAGCGGATCGGTCGAAACCGTCTCACCTCACTTATCGAGACGTTCGAGGACAGTTTGGACGAGCGCCCAGCGACACTGGATGCGCTCGAACGTGCTGTCAACGGTGACGTGGTCTGGGAACGGATCGATTCCATCGAAACGATAGAACCCACCCACGAGTACGTCTACGACTTCTCAGTTTCCGGGCTGGAGACGTTCACGACGGCACAGGGCGTGGTAACGCATAATACGATGAACACGTTCCACTACGCCGGCGTGGCAGAGATCGACGTCACGCAGGGCCTCCCACGGCTCATCGAACTCGTCGACGCCCGGAAGACCCCGGACACCCCGATGATGACGGTCCACCTCGACGAGGAGTACGCCACGGACCGCGA
>CAZENJ010000188.1:0-2659 GCA_964513485.1 uncultured Thermotogae bacterium
ACGCTAGCCCCGACAATCCACCTTGGGAACTCTTCATTTTCACCTTGTACGTTAAATGAATTACTTTTAACAGTTTCAGCACCTTCTACTCCAGGTTCTAAAGTCAACTTATACTTACCTTTTTCACCAGGTATTTTAAAGACCATCATGAAGTGACCATCTTTACTGGTCACCGCCGTTTTTGTTGACGATCTTTTATTTCCATTATTATCAACGAGGTATCCGTTTATTTTAACTCCTTCCAATGTCTTACCCTCGTCATTTACTACTACTCCACTTACAGAGACTTCTTCATTTGTCTTTGGATCTTTGGGTAGACTGATACTGTTGATGAATATCTGGGCAGGTTGGATCTCAACATCTATAGATGTTTGATTTGTATATACATGACCTTGTCTTACTGAATAGACCTGGACTGTGATCGTTTGACCTCCGGTCACATTTACCTCCCAGTCATAAGATAGATTATAAACACCCGTTGATTTTAAGTTCACTTTTTCGGTTTTTATGTTTCCTTCATTTATGGAGATTTCTAGACTTGCATTCTCAACGTCTGTTCCTCCAATATTCATCATTTGAGTTTTGATGGTGAGAACATCCATCTCGTTGATTGTTTTCTCTGTATAACTAGTACCATCTAATAACAACTGCATATCTTCAGTGAATTCAAAATTTGGGGGTGATTTTATCAGTACTGAAGATGTAGCAAAATTATTTGATGGATCGAAATCATCTAGAGGATTTACATCGGGATTTACCTCTATCTTAATCGTTCTACTTTCCTTTAGTAGAGAAGTATTAATCATCTGTGCAGTCCAAGCGAAACTTACATCTTTATGTCCACCTGAAGAAAGCTCGTCTAATGTTTTCTCTCCAATCTTGATATATTCTCCATCTTGGTTAAGCACCCAATAACCTACTTCAATATTATTTGCATTTCCAACACCTTGATTCCTGATAGTAGCATTTATCCATAGCTCAAAATCTGCTGTAATCTCATCTTTACTTAAGGTAATATCTCCTTTATTTACAATCAAATCAGGCAGTCTCACATTCTCAAATTTAATATCTATTTCTTCTGAAGAATAAGGTTCAAAATATTTGAATTTTGGACCATAACTATACACACCAGAGTCCTCTTCGCTGTAATTTCCAGATATGTAATAATATCCGATATTTTGAGGTGGTTCTCCTGAGGCAGTGATGTTATTAGTAAGTACAGGAATTTCAACGACTCCTTCATCGTTAGTATAATCTTTCTTTGAATAAGACCTGTAGATAGATGACACGCTGATCTCTGCGTTAGATAATGGATGGGACGCATTACTCATTACATCAAATCTGATCCATCTGTAGTACTCTAACCAACCCTCTCCGTTTACAGCAATATTATTGTTAGGAACAGAGACACCTATAAGCTTTCCAGTAGTATCCACAAAATCAACTAATGGCGAAGAAAATGTTGTATTTCTAATATATACCTGGTCCGGATTGAGATAGATAGAATCATATGTGAATTCACTATTTTCTATATGTAAATCTCCACCAGTGATACTAAATTCACCAGAAACTGTACTATCTTCAACTCTGACTGAAGGTGAGTTCTCTCCTTTCACGTTTAAAACAACACTATCTCGAATGTTACTGTCGCTTACTACTGTTAATTCAGCATCATCGATAATATCAATCTCAAATATGTGATTTTCAGAATATACTTCTGCATTATTTATGTTTAAATTACCATTATCTCGGACTATTATACCATATTTATAATCTCTATCCATTTTCAGTCCAAACATAGTTGTTCTACTTGCACCGCCGAGTGTTAATGTTGCGTTATCCTCCACGATAACGAATCCAGACAACTCATATAAATCTGTAAATGAGCTTGTGTCTGTACCGTTCAAAATCATATCGTATTTATATCCTTCACTAAATACTGGTAGCGTCCATGATTTTTCATCATCACCTTGGTTGTCGTCCTCATAATTGATAACTAAATGAATATCATGATAACCTCTATCTGTAGGTTTCCAATTAAAAACAGTACTTACACTAGAAGGCTCATCAATGGTTCCTGATTCGATATAAACATAGGTTTGATTTATTATATTTGATTCAGCTTTGTTTCCGTCAAATAAGGTCACATCGACTGTTCCGTTCCAGCCACCTGAATTTAATACTTCTATACTAAATGTGACCTCTTGATTTTCTTGTACAAGATGTTTTGGAGAATAAAATGTATTTTGATCATCAAAGTATAGATTAGCTTCAGTATAAACTTTTATATCTTTGTTTTCCCAGTTATTATAACGGATAGCTTCATTTTCATCAGATACTGGTTCGTTAACATACACCGTGATGGTTCTTTGTTGAGTCAATTGCTCTTTAGATATATCTGCTTGCCAGTACACTGTAATACTATTACTGGTTTCTCCAGGATCAAGACTAGACACAGGTATTGTCTGAATAAGCTCTTGATCAGGTGTATTCCAATCTACATAGAAGGATACATTTATTATATCTGATTCCCAACCTCCTTGATTTTTCACTTTGCTTGTAATAGCTAAAGTATTTCCCGATTGAACGGATTCTTGAGATAAACTGAAATCGATAGGTATTAGATCAGGTTCGCTGTTAACTACCATCTCTCTAGATA
>CAZENJ010000189.1:0-2656 GCA_964513485.1 uncultured Thermotogae bacterium
CCGCCAGCGGCCAGACGCGCGAGTTCAACGTCTTTGAGCTGCAGAGCGCCCTGGGGGAGGGGCGTCCCGCCGACGCGCAACGCATCGTCGACCGCATTCTGCAGCAGGCGTCCAACCCGCGCAGCGAGGCCATCATGATGGTGGCCGTGCTCAACGGCTATTTCGACAAGCTCTGGAAGTTGCAGAAGCCCGGGGCCCTGCGCGAGAACAAGTACGACCTTGCCGGCTACATCGGGGTCAGCCCCTACTTCGTAGAGGAGTACAAGCACGCCGCCCAGCGCTACGACCGCTCGGCGATTGCCGACGCCTACTCGGCCCTCGTGGCGGCGGACTACGAGCTCAAGGGCGGGGCGTCCCGCGAGGCCTCGCTCGTGATGACGCTCCTGTTGCGGCGGCTGCTTCCGCCGGATGCCCGTCCGGTGGCGGCGTAGGGGGAGAGCGTTCTCGGACGGTGACGCGTCGTCGCCACGGCGCCGTTCAGATCCGTTTGCGCCGGCCAGGCCCGGAATTCACGGAAACAAGGAGTGCGTAGCCCGAATACGTACCGACGACGGGCCGTCCCCCGAATCCGCAGTGCGTGTTCGCACCGCATGGGACGATCGTTTCCCCATGTCGTAGGGCCCGAGGGCGGCTCGACGAAGGATCTCGTGCCACGGTCTCCGACGCAAACGTACATCCGGCGAACCACCGTTTATGCAGTTCCCCGAGCGACCCTTTGACGGAGAGGCGTCCGGCGACGGGGCCCCTTCCTACGAGTGGCTCGACGAGTGGCTCTGCGAGTACGTGGACGGGACAATGGACCCTTCGGTGGAGGCCGTCTTTGAGCAGTACGTGGAGGCCAATCCTGAGCTGCGGGCCCACATAGAGCGCCTTCGCCAGACGCGCGAACTGCTCTGCGGGGGCGAGGACACCGGGGCGCCGCCCACGGCCCCGATGGAAGCCGCGCGAGAGGTGGAAGAAGACCTTCTCCGAGACGCCGCTCCAGAACTGCTGGCGTCGGAGGGGACCAGTCGGTCCGTCGTGGCCCTCGGGCTTGCGTCGTCCATTGCGGTGGCCCTCGTCGTGGGATTTCTCGCCGGGTCGATGCTCGTGGAGCCGTCTACGCTCTCGTCCGGACCGGCCACTGCGATTGAGCGACAGGCCGCGCCGTCGGAGGGGCGAGACGAAGCATCGCCACGCCGGGGCGCAGCCGACCGGGGCCGACCGCCGCGCGCCTCATCGTTTTCGTCGGCCGACCGGCTTCTCACGCTTCCGGCGGAGGCCCCGTCACCGAGCACCGACACGGGCCGTGCCGCACCGACGTTTATGACGGCCGGGGAGCGCTGAGGTCAGTGGGGAGGACTTCGCTCCATCTTGGCCGAACACGGTCCAGCCACCCCCGTTAATACCCGTCCATTTTACGCGGGCTCTTAGCTCAGCGGTTTAGAGCGCTCGCCTCACACGCGAGAGGTCCCTGGTTCAAATCCAGGAGGGCCCACCGCTTCCTCTCAAGCCTCCGGATGACCGGGGGCTTGGTGCGTTTTGGAGGGCCCTTGGGACGAAAGGCGTTGGCGACCTGCGGAGCCCGAGACGCGCAGGACACAACGGGGAACGCCACCTCTGCCCCACGTGCCAGGGGATGCATGCTGCTCTGGCTACGGCCTGTGGGCCATCCGCGACGGTCCGTTTGATACAGCACGCTGCTCCGTGCTTCCCGTCCTCATTCGTCTCGACTTCGTTCTCGCCACGGCGCTCCTGGTCGCCGCGCCGCTGGGGCTCCTGCTCGCGTCGGTGCGGCGGCCCGCGGTGCGGGGACGCCTCCTGGCCTACTGGCGGGCCTCGTCGCTGCTAATGGTGACGGTCTACCTGATGGTAGACGGCCGCCCCGGGGCCTTCGTGGCGGGCAACACGGCCCTCGTCGCGATTCCGCTCGCGCTCCATGCCGGCGACGTGCTCTTCGTGCCCGGGCCTGCGTCGCTGGGGGAGGGGCCCGTGGCGACCTGGTTCCGGCGTTGGCGAGCGGGGGCCACGGCCTTCTGTGGCGCGAGCCTGCTGCTCACGGTGCCCGCGCTCCGGTGCGCCTGGGAGGGGGCCGAGAACCCCGTCTGTGCGGCCTGGCTGGCGCCCCCACGGGAGCTTCACCGGGCCCTCCACGCCTCGGTGGACCCGACGACGCTCGGCGACGCCGCCGTCATCGGCGGGCTGATCTACGGGGCATACCTCGTGGCGTCCGTGATCCGCGTCGGATGGGCGGTCTGGCGGTCGTGAGGCGCCACCCTTCGGGCCCCCGCTGTTCCGATCGACCCCGCATCAGATCCCTGACGACCTGCCATGAGCGCACAATATCTCTTTGTCTGTACGGGCAACACGTGCCGGAGTCCCCTGGCCGAAGCCCTCGCGGAGGCGCGGGGCGTGTCGGCCGAGAGTGCAGGGGTGGCCGCGGGCCCGGGCGACGGGGCGGCGCCGAATGCAGATCGAGCCCTGCGCGAGGCGCGAGGGCTGTCGCTGCGGGGCCACACGCCCCGCGACGTGTCTGCGGTGGACCTGACGGCGGCCGGGCGGATCGTGGCCATGAGTCCGGCGGTGGGGCGCCAACTCCGAGACGATCACGACTGGGCCCCCGACGCGATGGTCACCTGGGCCGTCCCCGACCCCTACGGCGGGTCGCTCGCCGACT
>CAZENJ010000190.1:0-2637 GCA_964513485.1 uncultured Thermotogae bacterium
TCTGCAACCGAGTTAGAGCCAAACAATCTCGCAGGCCTTTCGTTTTCGCTGAAAGAGCTTTCGGACCCCGGAAAGGACTGTAACCCTAACAATCTAAGGCTTGAATCCGGACTCCATTCCCGGGCAAACGTGTATAACGTACTTGCCGCAGCTTCTCTCGCGCTGGAAATGGGGGTGTCGGCGGAAGCAGTAAAACAGGGTGTGAAGATCTCGCCACTTCCCCAGCGACTGGAGACGAAACCTTTCCCCGGAGGGACGGTTATTGATGACACCTACAACGCAAACCCCGCCGCCACCCGCAATGCTTTGGCGTTTCTCTCCGGCCTGAACGTAAAAGGTGACAAGTTCTTCGTAATGGGAGATATGATGGAACTGGGCAGGGAGTCGGCAACTTACCACGAAGACCTGGCTCCTTACGTCCGGACCGCCGGCGTACAAAGAACTTTGGGTCTGGGAAAATTTACAAAACAACTTGTTTTTGAGCTAAACAAAAGCGGAAGTAGCGCAGGGGGCACGGCGGCAGATTGGTTTCGGGAAAAATCAAAGCTCAAGAAAGAACTCGCCTCACTTATCCGTGATAGCGGTAACGCAGTCCTGGTAAAGGGTTCCAGGGATATGAAAATGGAGGAAATTGTCCAGTTTTTGCTGGAAGATTACCTTTGAGCGCGCGGACTAATCGCCAATCCGAACGGAGGTGCAATATGGCGGTAGAAACAAAGAGATTTGAAGTCAGGATCGGCAGCGACAGCGATATGGTTAATATCACCCGAGACGTTGAGGATATGATCCGGGACTCCGACATAACCGAAGGAAGTGCCAACGTATTTATCCCCGGTGCCACGGGTTCGATTAGTACTATCGAATTCGAACCCGGCCTGCAGGAAGACGTCCCGGAAGCCCTGGAAAGACTGGCCCCGCCGGATATACCTTACAAACACCATGAAACCTGGAACGACGGCAACGGCCGGAGCCACGTTCGGGCGACTATAATGGGTCCGGGTATGATTGTACCTTTTGTCGATAATGAACTCCAATTGGGCCGATGGCAGGACATCATCGCCATCAACCACGACACTCGAGAAAGAAACAGAAAGATTATAGTTCAGTTAATTGGAGAGTAGCTAGCTTACTCGATGAACTGGACGATCTCCTCCAGTTCCCGTCTGGCAGAATCGTTACCGGATTGTCTTGCCGGATAGCCAACGGGAATAAGAGAGAGGGGACTTTTCTGTGTTGAAAGAATCTCGCTAACTTGATCGTCGTCGTACGCACCGACCCAGCAGCTACCCAGCCCCATCTCCACCGCGGCAAGCTGAAGATAAGTGGCGGCAATCGTTCCGTCCTGCAGGGAGTAAAGTTCACCCCGATCTCCGTACCTGTCACGAGACCTTGCCTCGTCCTGGAGAAATGCAAAGACTATCGGGGCCTGACTGATAAACTTTTGCCCATGCGCCGCTTTTACGAGTCTTTCCTTTACCTCTTCGGATTTTATCACCAGGATTCTATAGGACTGAAGGTTGCCCGCCGAGGGTGCAGAATTGGCCGCATTCAATAGTTTCTCCACTTTTTCTTCGGATAAAGGCCTTTCTTTATAAGCTCTGATGGAAGACCTTTTCTTAATCAGACTGAAGAAATTCATTTCTGCCCCCAGTCATTTATAATATCTGTAAGTTTAAACGTCTAATTACCGAAAAATACGTAAAAAAGAAGCAATATTCTTGAAATTCTCTAAATTATTATAGTTGACCCATTTCTATCTGCAAGGGAACGATATTAATACTCGAAGGGATTATTTGCCTCCTGTACCAGAACGTTTATAATGTATTTAACCAAAAAGTCATTGGTAATTAAGTTCCAAGGATTTAGGGAAAATTGCGCTCGATTATCAGAAATCCCGGGGAATATCAGTGCGAAAACTGGTTTATCGGCGTGGAACACGAGAAAAGGGCCTTTTCATATTCTGACGGGAGTCCGGCGGAGTCAAGAAATATGTAAGGATGAGAGATTTTATCGAGGTAGGTGACTTATGACAGACGAACTTGACCGGGAGAAGTTGAAACAAATCGCGGTAAATGGCGCCTTCGATTGGCTGGAAAACCACTTTGATATGAACGCAAGTCTCAGAGTTGGTGTGGGCTCCGGCTCGACGGTTTCCTATTCCTTCGACAGATTTGCCGAGTACGGGGACCTTACCGCGGTCCCGACTTCGGAAAATACGAGGACTGAATTGGAAAAGCGGGGGGTCCAGGTGGATCAACTTAAAGAGTCCGACGGGCTCGCTTTCGATCTGGATGGAGCCGACGAGGTGGACCCTGATTTAAATTTGATAAAGGGGGGCGGCGGGTGCCACTATAGAGAAAAGAAGGTCGCGAAGAGATCGGAGTGTCTACTCATAGTAGTAGACGAGACAAAGCTCGTGGAGTATCTGGGACAGACCTTCCCCCTGCCAGTGGAAGTAAAACCGGACAAGCTGGATCGTGTTTCGGAAAAATTAACCGCGTACGGTGATCCGGAAATCAGGCGGGTAAACGAAGAACCATTCAGGACGGATAGCGGTAACTTTATTGTCGACGTTGAACTCGAAGGTAATCCGGCGGGCTGGGACCCCGAAGTCAGGGAAAAGGAAATAAACGGTAT
>CAZENJ010000191.1:0-2593 GCA_964513485.1 uncultured Thermotogae bacterium
GGAAGTTCATAACTATCCCTGACGTAATAGCCTTTCCCCGCATGGGATTCAAGAATACCCAGGGCAACAAGAGCATGGAGAGCTTCACGGATTGAAGACCGGCCTACGGCAAACCTCTCCCGGAGCTCTTTCTCAGAGGGCAACTTTTCTCCGGGACTGATTTCACCTTCTCTTATAGAGGAAGTTATTTCCTCTATGATCTGCTGCGTAATAGTTTTGTTCCTCTTGCCGAAGGAGCGAGAAGTACTTATGGCCATGAGCACATCACCTTTTTATCCACCTAATATCAGACCTGTTTGATATGATACCTGTTTGACAGGTAACTTGATTGGCATTATATAAATTCTAGTTATCCGTTTCAAGGAAAATTTAAAAGACCTCGGGCCAATTACCGCGTCCTTCCGGCCGAAGCTTGTGGAAAAGCCCTTTTGCAACTGACGTATATGTATTCAGGATATTTTCCGAAAGAGCTCCGATCGGTCCTGCCGGCTAAGGCAACTTGCCAGCCCGGTCGTAATCGCCCGCCCCCGTGGACCGGAAAAAGTCAAAAAACGTAATCGAGCTTACGTAAAAAGTTGCCGCGTCCGGGTATTATTGTTATTGTCTTGCGCAACTTATAGACTAGGCAAGAAGGATCAATATTCTCCGTGAAAGGGAGGTAAAGATGACTGATTCAGCAGGTGAGTCAAACTACGAAGCAGTCGTAATTGGTTCGGGGCAGGGAGGCACTCCTCTGGCACACGATCTTGCGGAACAGGGGCTCAAAACCGCGCTCGTCGAAAAAGAACACGTCGGAGGAACGTGCGTCAACGAGGGCTGCACGCCAACTAAGACGATGGTTGCTAGTGCCCGTGTCGCCTATTTATCGGAACGGGCGGAGGACTACGGTGTCCATAGCGGTGCTTTGGATATCGATCTCTCCGAAGTTCGAGAGAGAAAACGAAGAATAGTCGAAGACTTCAGAGAGGGTAACCTCAAAAGGATAGAGAACCAAACCAACCTGGAACTGGTTCGGGGCACCGCCTCTTTCGTCGCGCCTTATCAACTCCGGGTAACCAGAAAGGATGGAGGAGAGTTGAGCTTAACATCCGATAAGATATTCATCGACACCGGAACCAGGCCATCGGCTCCTCCGATCGAGGGCCTGGAGGAAGTAAACTACCTCGATTCAACCGAGATAATGGAGCTGGGCGAGCTACCCAACAAACTCGTCATCATCGGTGGCGGTTACATCGGGGTAGAATTCGGCCAGATGTTCCGCCGGTTCGGAAGCGAGGTAACAATAGTTCAAAGAAGCCCGCAGCTACTTACCCACGAGGACCGGGATATAGCGGAAGAAGTTGCAACAATACTCGAGGAGGACGGGATCGAGCTGAAACTGGAAAGCGAGGTCCGTAAAGTGGAGCGGGGCGGAGACGGAGGAGTTCGAATAGTTGCGGAAAGAGACGGAGAAGAAGTTAAAGTTGACGGGGACCAACTGCTGGTCGCCGCCGGCCGAACACCCAATACCGAAGAGCTAAACCTTTCGGCGACGGAAGTCCGGACCGATGACCGTGGTTATATAGAGGTAAACGAAAAATTGGAAACGGAGCAGGAGAACGTCTGGGCCCTGGGTGACGTCAAAGGTGGGCCTGCCTTTACCCATATCTCCTACGACGATTTCCGGATTGTCAGGAATAACCTGTTTGGGGACGAAGCCACCTCTATCGAAGACAGATCGGTACCTTACACCGTCTTTATGGACCCGCAGCTCGGCCGAATAGGATTGACGGAAAAGGAAGCCGAGAAAAATGGTTACGATTTTGCCGTGGCAAAGATGCCGATGTCGCGGGTCGCCAGGGCCCTGGAAGTCGACGAAACAAGGGGAGTCATGAAAGCATTGGTGGATAACGAAACGGGGCAGGTGCTCGGTGCGGCGGTGCTCGGAATTGAGGGAGGAGAAATAGCCTCGGCTATCCAGATAGCTATGATGGGCCATCTAACGTATCGGGATCTAAAAGCGGGGGTTTTTGCCCATCCCACGCTCGCCGAATCGCTCAACAATCTGTTTGCGGGACTTGCATGAGCCCTGCTCTGCTATCCGTGCTTTTTGTATAAGATTACGGACGGTTCAACGTAGAAGACCGAATGGCTAATCGTTCTCCACTTATCATTTTTATTTAATCTAGACGCCACAATGACAAAACTCAACACCTGATATAAAATTGCCCAAGAGGAGCTAGAGAAATAATCAAATCGAACCTGACACGGGGTCTAAATATAGATTATCGGGAGAAAACTTGATGATAATGCTCTACTTTTTATAATTAAACAGTAAAATTTGGTTTATCCTGAAGAAGCTTTCACTGTGATCGTCTGAATTCACGGGGAGATAAACCTTTCGAAGTATGAAAGAATTAACCGGATATATTACGGCCCGGCTCGATTGCCTGAGTTCGGGTCTTTTTTATTTTAGGACAACAGTGTTTTTTACACTATCCGAGGTGTTTATATATGGGAGGATGGATTTCAGGAAGCATCTGGCATTTTTTGGCCCAGAGAACAAGTACCAAAAACTTTTGCCGCGTGTATCGAAGGCCCGTTTTACAATCTC
>CAZENJ010000192.1:0-2531 GCA_964513485.1 uncultured Thermotogae bacterium
AGTTTTTTGCCAATCCTGAACCCAGGTAGGCGTATCCACCTGTCTTACTTCTACCTGAACACCTACTTCTTCAAGCATTCCGGCTATTGCTACAAGTGCCTTCCTTACACCAGATCCCTGGTAGTTAGTGCCAAGAATCAACGGTTGTTTCTGATTCCATCCCGCATCTTCCAGCAACTGTTTTGACTTCTCTGGGGAATATTCGTACGTCCTGACCTTGTCGGACTGGTATTGCCCCACCCCCATCACGTTGTGGAGTTTGACGAAAGGAAGGATTTGTTTCAGCGTATCCCGATCAACGGCGTGCATTATTGCCCTTCGAACTTTTATGTTGTTGAGGGCTTCGGTCTGAGGCTGAAGAGCGAATATTCCGACCAGGTAAGTGTCATCTATCCAGACGTTGTAGCCTCCCAGCGAGTTGATTTGTTCCGCCATACCCGGTGTGACAGCCCTTCCCGCAAACCTAGTAGCGTCAACTTCTCCTTTCTTAAGCCTAGAAATTTTGGATTCAGGAGAGTTGTTATAGTACGCTATCCACCGATCTATCTTTGGCTCTCCCATGTAATAGTCTTCGAACTTTTCGAGCACGGTAAACTCTTCGGGCACGTTTCTGACGAACTCGAAAGAGCCCGTGCCAACGGGTGTCTTCCATTTCTCCGAACTGGGTATTTCCGACATCTCCATTCCTTCAAATCTATGCTCCGGAACTACTGGAATAAATCGCAGGTTCTTGTCGTAAGTCGGTCTCGGTTTAACGAGGTTGAATTCAACCGTATACTGGCCTGCAACCTCCACACCCTTTATAGTATCAGCTTCTCCATTTTTGTAGGCGTCATACCCTACCAGTGCGTTTGCCACCGGCGGTCCGTAAACACCCATCGCGTCAGGATGAAGGTACATATCCATCGTGAATTTTACGTCTTCTGCAGTAAATTTTTCTCCGTCGTGCCATTTGGCGTCTTCTCTCAGCTCAAAGGTCCAGGTCTTATAATCCTCAGAGTGGCTCCATTCTTTTGCCAGACCGGGAACTAGACTCCAGGATCCATCTTGTCGGCTGAATCTCTGTTTTACCAGAGTTTCGTAAACAGGTTCTTTTAGTGTTGCACAAGGCTTCCCGACGTACCACCCATGAGCATGCCAGCCTGGCCCCCCACAGTGGGCCATGACTTGAGTTTTTAAAGTGGTTTCGTTCGCATTATCCTGAGCGAGTCCTACCAGAGAAAAGGCCATTAAGAAGGCAAATACTAAAATCAATACTCTTGACAAATTGTGTTTAGCTGTCATTTTGTAGAAACACCTCGGGTTGAGATTTTGTTAAAAGAAGGATTCACTCTCGGAACTTTATGGTTTTTACCACCCCCCCCTTTGCGATGTTTTTTACCCTAAAGATCCAGTGACTATTTCCAGTTAGTTCCTCAAATAATCTGATTTGAAAGTTTGCCTGCGCTTTCAATGAGTTTTTCACCCAGATGACTATAATCTCCTTCATCGATTTTCCCTTTCGGTGCCGCGGTACTTAAACCAGCTTTTACCTGACCGAAATGATCCCTTACAGGTACAGCCACACATCTAACCCCCAGATCCCATTCTTCATCGTCTATTGCATAACCCCTTTCTTTCGTTTCAGCCAACTCCTTTTCAAGTAGACCCCTATCGTTAATTGTATTCGGGGTATGTTTTTCGAAAGTCATTCCATCAAGCAAGGCACTTCTCCTTTTCGAATTCATAAATGCCAGCATCGATTTGCCCAGAGCGGTACAATACATGGGTACCTGTTTGCCAATTTCAGTGGATAACTTTGGAGAGCTGGGATTTAGGGCCGTATTTACGTATACTACTTTTTTTTCATTGGGAACTGCCAGATGTATGGTTCTCTCCAGTTCGGACATCAATTTTTCCATTAATGGATAAGCCGAATTTACTAGATTCGAACTTTTCACAAAAGAGCTACCGTACTCCAGGATTTTTAATCCAATTTGATACTTTTTCTTCTTTCCCACGTACTCCGACTGCAGTATTTGATGTTGCTCCAGGGTTTTTAGCAGCCTGTGCATAGTGCTGTCGGGTATATTCAATTCGTCAGTAAATTGATCCCTGGTTAAACCGGACGAATTTTCAGCTAATAAATCCAGTATTTTGATCAATTTGTTTACGGTCTTCACGAGAACCCTCTAAATATCATATAATGGGATACAATCTTGTATTATGATATTCGATTTCATTATAACATAGATAGATTAAATGTCAAATCGAATAATCTCGAAATAATCTGTGAGAAATTTTTTATATCCACTCTCCATTCGGTAAAATCAACCTATAATCGGTGCATTCCGGTGAATAGACAAGTCGCGGCACTTTAGCCAGGATAATTTTAGCAGCCGAAGTCTCCGTGGTCTGAAGAAGATAGAAGAGATCACGAGCAAAAATCCAGAAAAAATCCCCGACGAACACTTATTAGTTGCCTCAAAACCGATTTCTGGATAGAATAGAGACGAGGAGGTCAATTATGAACAAAGTTGGTATTTATTACG
>CAZENJ010000193.1:0-2506 GCA_964513485.1 uncultured Thermotogae bacterium
GGTGAAGAAGCTATCACCCGATACGCAGTGGCCGCCCTGGTAGCTCGTGCGCTGCGCTACGCCCAAAGCCATCAGAAGGCTATTTCCCAGGAAGATTTGAGTACTTTGGAAGACCTTGTATTTAAGCTTTCCGATCGTGTAGAATCGATGCAGAGTAGCGATAAAAATCTCAAGAACCGGGTAGGCAGCCTTGAATCCCAAGTACAACAGCTAAAGGCGGCTAGCGG
This sequence comes from uncultured Thermotogae bacterium, assembly GCA_964513485.1. Classification (GTDB taxonomy): domain Bacteria; phylum Bipolaricaulota; class Bipolaricaulia; order M55B111; family M55B111; genus JAGXLP01. The sequence continues at coordinate 228 of CAZENJ010000193.1, forward strand.
GCCCTCTGAGCAGTATCAGAAGCTCAAGCAGAGAGCCGATAATAACTTTGTTTTAGCCGTTACCGGTCTTGGCGCGGGAATGGTTGCGTTAGCCTGGTCCTTGTTCTTTTAATTTCGCCTTAGATCTATTACCTTTACTTAATCAATTTGAACTAAATAAGGAGTTTAAATATAGTGTTGTCAGCAGAGTCATTTAATCAAAGTGAAGTGGAGGTGGTTCTTGCAAATACCTGTCCGGACAATGGTTTGAAAGCTGGTTACCAGCTTTTGCAGCAATTTCGCAGTATTTTTATTAGGTGTAAGCTAGATCTAGCTAATTCCTTAATGCAAAAGGGGGTTTATCTAAATGGCTAAAAAATTTCTAGCTGTAACGATGGTTCTTGTCTTAGCTGCCGGCGTGGCAGCCTTCGCCCAAGACGATGGCGCCACCTTTACCGGTAGTTGGGACAACGACCTCACGCTGGCCCCGAGCATGAACGCTCCGTTGGACAGCGTGTCTTCGACATTGACGTTGGGTTACACGATGGGTGGAATAGAGTTCGAGAGTGAATCTACTTTTGACTACAGCGTTTCGACATTCTTGTGGAGTGGAGACGGCGAGGCTACTGGGGAACTTGATGCCGATGATGATCCCGTGGATAGTGACGGCACCTACATAGGACGCTACTGGGGCGGCTTCGACACCCAGAAGTTCACCGTCGCCTACTCCGTGGGCCTGCTCGACATAAGCTCCACGTTGGCGTTTAATCCCAGTCAGTACTGGCAGGAGCTTGACCTGGTGGCCACTGAGAACCTGGCTGGTAATGATTCTAACGGGGAGAGCTATACTGAACCCTGGATGACAAAAGGCGGAAAGCTGGTGAAGGGTGCTAATCCCTGCGCCACCACCAAAAACGCCTGCAACAAAGACGTAGCCAAATACTCCTTCATCGACGTATACAACAAGAAGAAAGTCGAGAAACCTCTTAAGTACTGGAACGCAGAAGGCAGCCTGACTCTGGGTGGAGTGGAACTCACCGGAGTCATGCAGCTTGAACTGAATTCGGTTTGCTCCCAGACGGAACCCGTTACGTTGGAAACGACCTGTGATCACGACCTCTGGACTTCTTCAGCCAAAACCATCTCCAAAGGCGGCCAGTTCTCCTACGACTACAACGACGGAGACTACTCCTTCGGTTCTGCCTTCATCGGCTCCGGAGAAACGCCGGGCGGCATCTCTGTAACCGCCACCAACTTGATGGGCCTCAAGAAGACCTGGGACCCCTGGGAAGAAGGATACGGTGCACCCTCCGATGACGTCTACGCGGAGCTGGACAAGACCGATCCGCAGACCAGCAGGGAATACATCGTAGTCGATAACTACGACAGCGCGGTCTGTCAGACCTCGTCTGCTTGTACAAGCTGCAACGATGACTACAGCACCGACTACACCGGCTCCATCTTCGAGCTCGAAGGTGCAGCCCTAGGCTGTGTGGAATGGGGCAACACCACCGTAATAAGTGGTAACTCCGGCTTTGAGTACACCGAGTTTGACTTCACGGTGGCCTCAAACAACTGGCCCCTCTCCATCGACACCTGGATCAACTTCTCCGAACAGACCAAGTCCGTAACCATCACGCCAGAACTCGACCTCGGCTGGAGCTGCTTCACCGTTTACTCCGCTCTGGCTCAGGTAACTGAGGACAACGACGCAGCAAACAACGCCTTCGGTCTGGATCTGGGTGCCATGAAGCTAGAGGTGGACTTCAACGGTCTTACCTTCACTTCCATTACCGCACTTGGAGACCACACCTTTGCTGACTTCGATCCCACCACCGATCCGTTCGGCAAGGGACCCTTCACCAGTAGAAGCGACGTCTACGACGCTCCATACAACTGCTCCATGGAAAAGATCACCGTGGCCTACAACCCAGAATGTCCCGAGTGTAATACTTTGGACTTCTCCAGCTCGGTGTACTTCGCCAACAACAGCGACGTAGGCTTCATGGACTTCACCGCCTTAACCGGTGACGTGGACTTCATGGTCAACGAATTCCTCACTCTTGGCGGAAGCACCGAATGGCACGCAGGCAGCGGTCTGGACTCGCTCGGACTGGAATTCGACGTCAGCTGGTAGACTCACTTAACTTAGACGAACTCATCCCCCGGACCCTAACCGGTCCGGGGTTTTTTATTTTCAACTCACCACCACCTTAGCTTACAGCTCCACAACCCGGCCATCCCCTACATCTGTACCGTCGTTTGTCGTTGCCGTTAACCCAACACCCAAGACCCAACAC